>JBIKKK010000127.1:0-6254 GCA_044360385.1 Candidatus Nanopelagicales bacterium | reverse complement strand
TGGGCGACGTGCGCGCACAGAATCAGCCCGGCACGGACCAGGAGTACCCCAACTGGCGCGTGCCGCTTGCAGATCGGACGGGGCGGGCCGTGGCCCTGGAGGACCTGGCGGGTGCCAGCCTCCTGGAAGACATCGTCGCGACCGTGCGGCCCGGACCACGCGGAGTTGCCGTGAGGGCGCTCCCCTAGGCTGACGTCATGCGCTCCCTGCTTGCCTCGGCTGCCTCCGCGGTCGTCCTTGCGGCCACCTCGATCGCCTCTGCCGGCCCCGCCGCTGCCCAAAGCGGTGTCGTCTACGACGGCGACGATCCCGGGCCCGGCTATACCCCGCTCGAGGCCCTCGCCCTCTTCGTCGGCATCCCTGCCCTGTCGATCATCATCATCGTGCTCGCGGTCTACGCCCCCGGCTGGGTCAAGGGGCGCTCGGGATCGAGCGAAGGCTCAGGCTCGGCAGAGCCGCTGTGGATGTCGAGCCCAGCGGGCACGATGGCGGCCCCGAGCGGCCCGGGCATGATCACACCTGGCGGACCGACCGACCACGAAGAGAGGGGTGGGGCCAGTGCCCGCTGGTGATCTCACGCCCGGGCAGCGCGCGGAGGTGCAGCGCATGCTCGAGCATGCCGAGCGGCAGTCGGGGCTGACCTTCAGCGCCTACATCGGCGCCTGGGAGGGCGAGCGCTCAGGGGCGGAAGTCCTGCTGCAGCGTCTGGCTGATCCTGACCGCAGCGTTCTCGTTGCCGTCGACCCTGCGGCGCGACAGTTGGAAATCGTCACCGGCCGTCTCGCGCGTATCCCGCTCGATGACCGTGCCTGCGGGCTCGCGGCGCTGTCGATGACGAGCTCCTTCACGACCGGCGACACGATGGGCGGCCTGCGCGACGGGCTCGCGGTGCTCGGTGAGCAGGCTCGACGTATGCGCGTCGAGCACATCGACCAGCCGTAAGGCGGGTCGCCTAGGCGTCCGCGGCGCGAGCCCGCAGGGATCGGCTCACACCATCGCGGCCTTCGACGACGAGCCTGCGCAGGGCAGGATTGATGTCGTCGCGGGCAAGGAACTCGTCGGTCTCTCGCACGGTCTTGGCCTCGACGACGAGGCTGGGGTAGAGCCCCATCGCGAGTGACTGACCCATCTCCATGGTCTGGGCATCCCAGGCGCGCACGATCTCGTCGAAGAATCGCTGCCGGAAGTGGGAGAGCACGTCGACCTGGTCGGGTTGGACGAACCCCGCGATGGTGGCCTCGAGAATCGCATTGGGCAGGTCGGTGCGCTCCATCATCTCCGCCCAGGCGAGGTCCTTGGCTTCGAGCGACGGTCGTGCCGCACGGGCTACGGCCGCCTGGCGACGGCCAGTGGCCGTGTCATCGCGCGAGAGCTCAGCCTCGATGGCATCGAGCTCGACACGTCCGGTGGCCGCGAGACGCTGCAGCAGGCTCCAGCGCAGGTCGGCGTCGACGGCGAGGCCCTCGAGCACGACAGATCCGTCCAGGAGTCCGGCCACGGTGTCGAGATCGGCCTCGCTCGTCGCGAGCGAGGTGAAGGCGCGGACGAAGGCGAGTTGATGGTCCGACCCCGGAGTCGCGGCCCGCATGAGGCCGCCGAGGGTCGCCGCAAGCTGGGCGATATACGCCGGTCGATGCTCGGGTGTCGCGAAGAGATCAACGGCGGTCTTCACCTGGCGCAGGGTCTGCTGTACGACGCCGATATCGGTCTCGCGAGGCAGGCCCGCGATCACGAGGTCGACGTAATCGCCGGTCGATACCTCCGCATCGCGCACCATGTCCCACGCCGCGCCCCACAACAGCGCGCGCGGCATCGAGTCGACGAGGTCGCCGACGTGGGCCACGGCCGTGCGCCAGGAGCGATCGTCGAGACGCACCTTGGTGAAGGTGAGGTCGTCGTCGTTGAGCAGCAGCAGGTCGGCCTGCTTCGCGCCGGCCAACTCAGGCACCTCGGTGCGCGGGCCAACGACATCGAGCTCGATGCGGTCGCGCCGCACCAGCCCGGCATCGGTGAGGTCGTAGAGGCCGAGGGCCATCCGATGGGAGCGCAGGGTCGGAGCGACCCCCTCGGGCATGGCCGGCGGCTCCTGGAGGATCGCCACGGAGCGGTAGGTGCCGTCGTCGGCGAGGTCGAGATCCGCGCGCATGAGATTGACGCCGCTCGTCTGCAGCCACTCCGCGGTCCAGCCCGACAGGTCGCGGCCCGAGGCGGCCTCGAGCTCACTCAGCAGGTCGGGCAGCTCGGTGTTGCCCCACGCGTGCTTGGTGAAGTAGGCGTTGATGCCCTTGCGGAAGTTGTCCTCGCCGACCCAGGCGACAAGCTGCCGCAGTGCGGATGCGCCCTTGGCGTAGGTGATGCCGTCGAAGTTCACGCGCACCGCGTCGAGGTCGACCATGTCTGCAGCGATGGGGTGGGTCGAGGGCAGTTGGTCCTGGCGGTAGGCCCATGCCTTGCGCTGGTTGGAGAAGGTGGTCCACGCATCGGTGTAGCGCGTGGCATTGACGTTGGCGTGGTGGGCGGCCCACTCCGCGAAGGACTCGTTGAGCCACAGGTCATCCCACCACTTCATGGTGACCAGGTCGCCGAACCACATGTGCGCCATCTCGTGAAGGATCGTGTTGGCGCGCTGCTCGTAGGCAGCATCGGTCACGCGCGAGCGGAAGACCATGTCCTCGAGGAAGGTCACGCAGGCGGCGTTCTCCATCGCTCCGGCATTGAATTCCGGCACGAAGAGCTGGTCGTACTTCACGAAGGGATAGGGGATCCCGAACTCCTCCTCGAAGAAGGCGAAGCCCTGCTTCGTGAGAAGGAAGATGTCGTCGGGGTCGAGGAACTCCCCCAGAGACTTGCGGCAGAAGAGGCGCAGCGGGTAACTGCCGTGCGGTCCGTCGTACACGTCGTGGACGGAGTAGTAAGGGCCGGCGACGAGCGCGGTGATGTACGTCGAGATCGGGGGAGTCGGCGGGAAGTCCCAGCGGGTCGTGCCGTCACCGAGGGAGACCTGCGCGGGCTCGGGTGCGTTGCTCACGACCACCCAGTGCTGAGGGGTGCGCACGTGCAGGGTGAAAGGCGCCTTGAGGTCGGGCTGCTCGAAGCAGGCGTACATCCGACGGGCGTCCGCGGACTCGAACTGCGTGTAGAGGTAGACCTCGTCGTCGACGGGATCGACGAAGCGATGCAGTCCCTCGCCCGTGCGCATGAAGGCGCAGCGCGCTCGGACGATGAGGACATTCTCCGGCTCGAGGTCGTCGAGGCGGATGCGATTGCCATCGAAGACGTCGTCGGGCACGAGCTCGCGCCCATTGAGATTGACCGACAGCACCTCGGGAGCGATGAGATCGATCCAGGTCGACGCACCCGCCTGCTGAGACCGGAAGGCCACGGTCGTCGTCGACGCGAAGTGGTGCTCGCCGGTGGTGAGGTCAAGATCGACGTCGTAGCCGTCGACGGAGATCAACTGGCTGCGCTCGGCGGCCTCTGCACGGGTCACGTTTTCGCTCACGGCGTCATCCTGGCAGACCCCTCGGGCAGGGGCGGGAGTACCTTCGCCGCATGACGACACCGGCCCCCACCCCCGTGGACTTCTGGTTCGATCCCATCTGCCCCTGGGCCTGGATGACCTCGCGCTGGATGCTCGAGGTGGAGAAGGTCCGACCGGTGCAGGTGCGCTGGCACGTCATGTCGCTGGCCGTGCTCAACGAGGGCAATGAGGTCCCCGAGGAGTACCGCGAGCTCATGCTCAAGGCCTGGGGCCCGGTGCGCACGATCATCGCGGCGCAGCGCGGCTACGGCGATGACGTCGTCGGCCAGTTCTACACAGAGATTGGCACACGCATTCACCCCGGTGGCAAGGACTACGAGACCGCCGTCGCTGAGGCGGTCGCGGCGCTAGGGCTGCCCGATGCGCTCGTCGCCGCGGGGACCTCGACGGACTTCGACGAGGAATTGCGGGCGAGCCACGCCGAGGGCATCGGCCTCGTCGGTCAGGACGTCGGCACTCCGGTGATCGCGGTGCCCGGCCCTGATGGCGAGCGCGTCGCGTTCTTCGGCCCCGTGGTGACACCCGCGCCCAAGGGCGACGCGGCCGGGCGGCTCTGGGACGGCACGCTGCTGGTCGCGGGCACGCCGGGCTTCTTCGAACTCAAGCGCACCCGCACCGCCGATCCGATCTTCGACTGACTTCGTCGGCTGGCCCCGGCCGTTTCCGCCACTTAATCGACCTGAGGGGCCGCTCAGCCCCGTCGAACTGGCGGAAACCGGGTGCGGGGACTTCGTCAGGCGCAGATCCGCATCGGCCGCCCTGCGTCGTCGACGGGGATCTCGCCGGCCGGGAGTGTGAGTGCCTCGCCGCGGGCGATGCGCGCGGCTGACCACGCGCAGGCGAGGGCATCGAGGCCGTCGTCGCCGTACGCCGGATCGCCGAGGTCGGGTAGCCACCGGCGCAGCAGGTCGAGTCTGCGCGCACGACCCTCCGGAGTCTTCTTGCGCTCATCGACCGGGTGGCCCTGCATGAGGGCGAAGGCGAGCTCGGGATGGCATTCGACCAGGCGTGGATCGTCTGCGAGGGCATCCACCTCTGCGATTGAGCGGAGGAGATTCCAGGTCTGCTTCGACAGGGACTTGCCCGTCGCCGCGATCGACGTGCGACAAGCAGCCTCGTAGTCATCGATGTGAGCGACCGCCACGCGCGGGGGAGCGGGGAACACGCGAGTGCCGTGCGGCTGCAGCAGTTTGCGCGCGGCGACATCGCACTCGCGCGACCCGGTGTCGGAGAGGCCGATGGGCATGTCGATGGCGACGACGCTGAGTTCAGCGTCCAGGGTTGGCGCGAGCGGGGCGACATACTCAAGGGACTCCATGCGTGGCGCCCCGGAGATGTCGACTGTCGCCACGACCCAGCCGCCGCGGCGGCCATCGACCCCAGCGACGCGCACGCTGCGATCGTGCCAGACCGGTGGCAGACTCACGGCCCATGCCCGAAGGTCACGTCGTCCACCGCCAGGCGCGCCGCCTGGCGCGCGACTTCCGCGGCCAGACCCTCGAGGTGAGCAGCCCGCAGGGGCGCTTCGCGGACGGCGCCGCCTTGCTGGACGGATCGACCATCCGCAAGGCCGATGCACTCGGCAAGCACCTGCTCGTCGACTTCGACGACGACCGCACGCTTCACGTGCACCTTGGCCTCTACGGCAAGTGGACTTTCCGCAAGGCACCGGTGCTGGAGCCCGTCGGCCAGGTGCGGCTGCGGCTTGTGGGCGAGACGGCATACGCCGACCTGCGCGGGCCTACGGCGTGTGAAGTCCTCACGCCCGATCAGGTGACGGTGCTTGCGGAGAGGATCGGCCCCGACCCCATCCGCAAGGACGCGGATCCCGAGCGCGCGTGGAAGCGCGTGCATCGCAGTAGGGCACCCATCGGCACGCTGCTCATGGACCAGTCGGTCTTCGCTGGCGTCGGCAACATCTATCGAGCCGAGGCGCTCTATCGGGCGGGTATCGACCCCTATCGCCCCGGGCGGGATGTGAGCCGCGAGGAGTTCATGGTCATGTGGGCCGACCTGGTCGAGCTCATGCTTGACGGTGTGCGCAAGGGGCGCATCGACACCGTGCGCGAGGAGCACTCACCGCGGGCGATGGGTCGGGCGCGGCGTCGCGACCGGCACGGTGGGGAGGTCTACGTCTATCGCCGCGAGGGCAGGGATTGCCTGGTGTGCGGCGCGGAGGTGGCGTGGGCCGACATGGCCGGGCGCAACCTCTACTGGTGCCCGACGTGTCAGGCGCACTAGGCGCTTGCGGGCACCTTGTGCACTCCCGTGCACTGCAGTTCTTTCACCGAGTGCGCAGTTGCATTCACGAATTTGGGCCAGAACATGCACGCAACTAAGCACTCGGCGAGGAGAGGGTTAGGCGCTGGCGGGGATGCGCGGCTGGCGGATCCCCGGGTGATCGGCAGGCAGTGTGCGCTTGATGACCCACCACGATGCGGCGATGGTGAGCGCGACGAGTCCGTAGAAGAGGAACGGCGTCGCGCCGAGCCAGGCGAGCTGGCCGGCTTGGATGAGCGGGATCTGGATCGCCGCGCGCACCAGGCTGAGGATCGCCCACAGCCACGTCACGCGTGAGTAGGCCTTAAGCAGATCGGGATCCTGACGCCAGCGCATCCCCGTCCCCATGACCGGCCCGATGATCACGCCCATGAGGGGCCGCTTCACGAGGATCGAGATGGCGAAGGCCAGGGCGCTGAGGATGTTGGCGAGC
>JBIKKK010000126.1:0-6282 GCA_044360385.1 Candidatus Nanopelagicales bacterium | reverse complement strand
GCACCGGGACGGCTGCGCTTCGACTTCCCCAGCTCCGGGCCGGTGGGCGATGCCACACTCCGCGACGTGGAGGCGCGCGTCAATGATGTGCTGGCGGCTGACCTCGAGGTCATGGCGCAAGTCATGACCATCGACGAGGCACGAAACTTCGGTGCCATGGCGCTCTTCGGCGAGAAGTACGGCAGTGAGGTGCGCGTCATCTCCGTCGGTGACTGGGCCCACGAGCTCTGCGGCGGGACCCACGCGCAGAGGTCAGGCCAACTCGGCGTAGTCACCTTCTTGTCCGAGGGTTCCATCGGCGCTGGTGTGCGGCGCGTCGAGGCTCTTGTGGGCGTCGACGCCTACCGTCATCTCGCGCGTGAGCACATCCTCGTGGACCAGCTCACCGAGATCGTCAAGGCGCGTCCCGAGGAACTGCCCGAGCGCATCGATTCCCTGATCACGCGCCTCAAGGAGGCGGAGCGCGAGCTCCAGCGCTACAAGAGCGCCCAGCTCACGAGCAATGTCGAGGGCGTCATCGGCGAGGGACGCGACCTGGGTCCCTTCCGCATCTGGACTTATCGCGCACCCGACGGTACGTCCGCGGGTGACCTGCGCGAGCTCGCGCTGCGGGGTCGCTCGACGGCGCGACCGGACATGGGCGTGGGCATGCTCGGCGCTTCGGTCGAGGACGGGCGCGTGGCGCTCGTCGGCGTGGTCAACGATCGGGCACGTGAACTCGGGCTCACCGCTAAGGCGCTCCTCGACGCCGCGCTGCCCGCCGTCGACGGACGAGGCGGTGGCAAGGACGACATCGCGCAGGGTGGTGGCACGCGACCCGAGGGGCTCGACGATGCGTTTGCCGCTGCGCAGGCCGCGGTCGCTGTGTTGGCAGGGGAGTCCTGACCTGGAGCGCGGCACCCGCCTCGCCATCGACGTCGGCTCTGTGCGCGTCGGCGTCGCGCGCAGTGATCCCGAGGGCATCCTCGCGGTGCCCGAAGTGACCCTCCCGCGCAACGCACGCACCCTCGACGATATTCGGGCCCTCGTGATCGAGTACGACGCCGTCATCGTCTACGTAGGGCTGCCGCTCGGACTCGACGGGGCTGTCGGGGCCGCTGGCGTTGCGGCGGAAGCCTTCGCCGAGCAATTGGCGGGCGATCTCGACGTGCCCGTGCATCTCGTGGACGAGAGGCTCTCCACCGTCACTGCGCAGCGCGCCATCCAAGAAGCGGGGCGCAGCACGCGGGAGTCCCGAGCCTACGTCGACCAGGCGGCAGCAGTCGTCATCTTGGAGTCTGCCCTCGCGCGCGAGCGCGCCGACGGGACTCGTGCGGGCCGAGCGGTTACCGTTTGAGGGTTGGCTTCGCTGTCGTGGCCGAGATTGAGGGGTGAGGACATGAGCCAGCTCGTGCCCTTCCTTACTGAGGATCCCCTTCCCCCCTCGCGCAATAGGCGCAGTCCCGTGCGCTGGACCGTGACAGCGCTGGGTGTGATCGCCCTCATCATCGCCGGGGTGTGGGCCGTGTCCACGGTGCGCGGGCTTGCACCCGAAGAGCAAGCAGCGGTGGCCGCTGGCCAAGCGGTGGATGTCGTGGTCGACAGCGGAGACTCCCTCGGCACCTTGGCCACCAAGCTGGCGGAGGCGGGCGTGGTGTCCTCGGCATCAAGCTTCCTCGCCACGGCCGAGCTCGATGAGAGAGCCTCGCGCATCGGTCCCGGCGTCTACGCCCTCCAGACAGGCATGGACCCCGCGCAGGTCATCGAGGCGATGCTTGATCCGGCAAGTCGCGCGGCACCGCTCGTGCTTCCCGAGGGCCTCCGGCTCGACGAGACACTGCGGATCACAGCCGAGCGCACGGGACTTCCCCCCGCGGACCTCGAGGCAGCCACGGTTGACTCCGCAGACCTGGGGCTGCCCGACTGGTCGGGTGGGCGCGCTGAGGGCTTCCTCTTCCCCGCGTCCTACGACGTCATCCCGGGGCGCACGGCTTCGGAGGTCCTGGGTGCCATGGTGCGCCGATTCGACATCGCGGCAGACGAGGTGAGCCTGGAGAAGCGCGCGAAGCGGCTGGGGATCTCTCCGTACGAGGTCATGATCGTTGCGAGTCTCGTGCAGGCTGAGGCTGCCCCCCAAGACTTCCGCAAGGTCGCCCGCGTCGTCTACAACCGGCTCGAGCAGGGGATGAAGCTGCAATTCGACTCCACCGTCAACTACGCCCTGCGCCAGGACACGTTCTTCCTCACCGAGGACATGCTCACCACATCGTCGCCGTACAACACCTTCGTCATCGACGGGCTCCCTCCCGGGCCCATCAATTCCCCGGGCCAGGAAGCGATCGAGGCGGCATTGAATCCGGCCAGTGGTGACTGGCTGTACTTCGTCACCGTGGACCCGGAGACCTTGACAACACGCTTCACCGCGGACTACGACCAGTTCCTCGTGTGGAAGCAGAAGTTCCGGGACAACTACGCCGCGACCGCGGCCCCCCAGGCACCCTGATCCGTCATGGTCACGCGTCGCGCCGCCGTCCTCGGCTCGCCCATCTCGCATAGTCGATCGCCTGACCTCCATCGCGCTGCCTACGCCGCCCTGGGACTGGACTGGACCTACGACGCCATCGAGGTGACCACGGCGTCGCTCGCGGACTTCCTGGACTCCCGCGAGCAGCCGGAGTGGGCGGGACTCTCGCTCACCATGCCCCTCAAGGCCGACGTGCTGCCGATGCTGGATGAGATCTCGGAGACTGCCGCGTTCGTCCGCGCCGTGAACACCGTCGTCTTCACCGACGGCCGACGCGCGGGGCACAACACCGATGTCGCCGGGATGCAGCGGGCGCTGCAGGAGGCCCACGGAGGAGATCTGGTGGCCCGCACCGGCGCCATCCTCGGATCGGGCGCGACTGCGCGCAGCGCACTGGTGGCACTGCAGCGCCTCGGGGTGGATGAAGTCGTTGCGTGGGCACGCAATCCTGAGCGAGCCGCGGACCTCGTGGCGCTGGGGCGCGACCTGGGAGTCGACGTAGCGCTGTCTCCCTGGGACGGCAGTGCACCTCTTGCGGCAGACGTCGTGATCGCCACCGTCCCGCCCGGGGCGGCTGATGGCTTCGTCCACCGAGTGACGGGCTCTCCCGGCGTACTGCTCGACGTCGCCTACGGCGAGGGGGTCACGCCTCTCACCGCCGCCTGGCGACGTGCTGGCGGCGCCACCGCCGATGGTCTCGACCTCCTCCTGTGGCAGGCGGTCGACCAGGTGACGCTGATGACCGGGCTGGAGGCTCCCGTGGCCGCCATGCAGATGGCGTTGCGAGGTGCATCCGAGACGGCGCGTCCATGACGCTCCTCCTCATCGCCACCTCTACGGCCGTCCTGGTCGTCGGCATCGCGCTCGGTCCCGTGTGGGATCGGCTCGCTCGATGGTCACTGCGTGATCCCGAAGGCGGCGACTGGGTGAGTCGCCCCTGGTTCTCGGGCCTGATTGCCGGATGGGGCGGAGCAGCGGCGGTGCTCCTCGTGCCGACGCCGGCGCTCATCCCGGCCTGGGTCGCGCTGGCGTGGATTGCTGCGCCCATCGTGCGCACGGACCTGGCCCGCCATCGGATCCCCGACACGCTCAACGTCGCTGCCGCGGCCGCCGGGGCGCTCTTGCTTCTCGTGCCCGGAGACCTCTCCGCCTACGGGCGAGCCTGGCTCGCGGCGCTTGCGGTGACGGGAGTCCTCCTAGCCCTCGCGCTCGTGGGGCCGAGCGGGCTGGGCATGGGCGACGTGAAGCTCGCGCCCGCCCTGGGCCTCTACCTCGGCTACCTGGGCTGGGAGGCCGCGCTCGTGGGGATCCTCGCGGGGTTCGCACTGGGCGCGCTGGCAGCGATCGCGATCCTCGTGCGCGACGTCGTGGCGCGGCGACCCATTGGGGGTGCCCTCCGCCGAGCCCTGCCCTTCGGCCCCTTTCTGCTGCTCGGGACCCTCGTGGGGCTGCTCTCCACCTGAGGTCTGAGAGGATTCGCCCATGGTCAGATGGCTCACGGCAGGGGAATCCCACGGCCCGGCTCTCGTGGCCATCATGGAGGGTCTGCCCGCAGGCGTCCAGGTCACCACGGCGGACATCGGGGATGACCTACGTCGCCGTCGGTTGGGGGCGGGCCGAGGCGCGCGCATGGCCTTCGAGCAGGACGAGGTTCGCGTTCTCGGCGGTGTGCGGCACGGCCTGACGATGGGATCTCCCATCGCGATCGAGGTTGGCAACAGCGAGTGGCCCAAGTGGCAGACCGTGATGTCCGCCGATCCCGTCGACCCCGAGGAGCTCGCCGCTCTCGCGCGCAATGCACCACTCACTCGGCCCAGGCCCGGACATGCTGACCTTGTCGGCATGCAGAAGTACGGATTCGACGATGCCCGTCCGGTGCTCGAGCGCGCGAGCGCTCGCGAGACGGCTGCCCGCGTCGCACTCGGCGCTGTGGCACGCGCATTCCTGCGTCAGGTGGGCGGAATAGAAGTCATCAGCCACGTCGTCCGCATCGGCGGCGCTGTCGCCGAGCCAGACTCACTACCTCGCGCGGAGGATCGCGACCGTATCGATGACGACCCGGTCCGAGCGCTCGACGGCGGAGCAAGCGAGCGGATGCAGGCGGAGATCTCCGCGGCGCACCGCGAGGGCGACACTCTCGGAGGCGTGGTGGAGGTCGTCGTGCATGGCCTCCCGCCGGGCTTGGGAAGCCACGTCCACTGGGATCGACGCATCGACGCCAAACTTGCCGCGGCCCTCATGGGCATCCAGGCCATCAAGGGTGTTGAGGTCGGCGATGGATTCGACCTTGCAGCACGACGCGGTTCTCTCGCCCAGGACGAGATCGTGAGCGAGGGAGACCGGCTCACGCGCACCTCAGGCAGGTCGGGGGGCACCGAGGGAGGCATGACCACGGGGGAGACCCTGCGTGTCCGCGCAGCGATGAAGCCGATCTCGACCATCCCGCGGGCCCTCCAGACCGTCGACGTCGCCACGGGCGAGGCGGCCAAGGCGATCAACCAGCGCTCGGACGTGTGCGCGGTGCCTGCGGCGGGAGTCGTCGCCGAGGCCATGGTCGCGCTGGTCCTTACCGATGCGCTCATGGAGAAGTTCGGCGGGGACTCGGTCGAGGAGACGCGCCGCAACCTGAGGTCCTACCTCGACAACCTGGCCTTCTCGTGACCACCGTCGTGCTCGTGGGGGCCCCGGGGGCCGGCAAGTCCACCGTGGGCCGACGACTCGCTCGGCGCTGGGGAGTGCCCTTTCGTGACAGTGACCAGATGATCGAGTCCGAAGCCGGCAAGACCGTGGCGGAGATCTTCGTCGACGAGGGCGAGCCGGCCTTCCGGGTCATGGAGCGTGAGGTCATTGCCCATGCCCTCGATGCACATGAGGGTGTCCTCGCACTCGGTGGTGGTGCCGTGCTCGACGCATCCACGCGCGGACGGCTTGCCGACGTCTCGTGCGTGTGGCTTCGCGTGGGCGTCCCTGAGGCAGCGAAGCGCGTCGGACTCAACGCCAGTCGACCGCTCCTGCTGGGCAATGTGCGGGGGACGCTCATGACCCTTCTCGACGAACGCACGCCCTTGTATGAAGAAGTCGCCACGTGGGTCGTGGACACCGACGGGCTCGCCGTGGACGATGTGGTCTCAGCAGTGGTCTCTGCCGTGGAGACAACATGACGGACCGTGACCTGACCACTATCCCCGTCCGCGCCGAGCATCCCTACGACGTGATCGTGGGCCATGGCCTCCTGGGCGAGCTGCGACCGCTTCTCGGTGAGTCATGCCGACGGGTCGCTGTGATCGCCCCGGCGGCGTTGTCGACGACGGCTGAGGCCATCCGCGAGGACCTCATGTCTGAAGGCCTTGAGGCGATCGCGCTGGAGATTCCCGACGGTGAGGCGGCGAAGACCCCCGAGGTCGCGGCCTTCTGCTGGTCGGTCCTGGGTCAGGCCGGGTTCACCCGGACCGATGCGATTGTGAGCATCGGAGGCGGGTCCACGACCGATCTCGCCGGGTTCGTCGCCGCGACATGGCTACGCGGGGTGCGCGTTGTCCACATTCCCACCACGGTGCTGGGCATGGTGGATGCCGCGGTTGGCGGCAAGACGGGCATCAACACCGACGCGGGCAAGAACCTCGTGGGTTCCTTCCACGAGCCGGCCGGGGTCCTCTGCGATCTCACCGCGCTGGAGACGCTGCCCCGTCATGACCTGGTGGCCGGGCTCGCGGAGTCGGTGAAGTGCGGGCTGGTGAGCGATCCGGTGATCCTCGACCTGGTCCTGCAGGATCCTGATG
>JBIKKK010000125.1:0-6304 GCA_044360385.1 Candidatus Nanopelagicales bacterium | reverse complement strand
ATGCCGCGACCCTTGGGTGACCACTCCTCCACGGGAGTGCGCTTGGCGTAGCCGCCGTCGGTCACCGTGACCACGAAGGATCCCTCCTGCACGACATCCATCGACAGGAGGGCGTCGTCGTCGCGGAAGCGCATGCCGATAACACCGCCGGTAGCACGGCCCATCGGGCGCAGGGTGGCGTCGTCTGCATGGAAGCGCGCCGACATGCCCTTGCGCGAAACCAGGAGCAGGTCGTCGTCCTCGCTCACGAGCTGGGCGGAAATCACCTCATCGTCCTCGCGGAGGTTGATGGCGATGACACCGCCGGTGCGGTTGGAGTCGTACTCCGACAGCTTGGTCTTCTTGACCATGCCGCCGCGCGTGGCGAGGACGAGGTACGGCGCAACGTCGTAGTCGCGCAGTGTGAGGACCTGGGCAATCTCCTCATCGGGCTGGAAGGCCAAGAGGTTGGCGACATGCTGACCCTTGGCATCGCGACCCGCCTCGGGCAGCTGGTAGGCCTTCGCGCGATAGACGCGGCCCTTGGTCGTGAAGAAGAGGATCCAGTGGTGCGTCGTCGTGACAAAGAAGTGCTCAACGACGTCGTCCTGGCGCAGAGCCGCGCCCTTGACCCCGCGGCCACCGCGACGCTGCTGGCGGTAGAGATCTGTCTTGGTGCGCTTGGCATAGCCGCCCGACGTGATCGTGACGACGACGTCGTCCTCAGCGATGAGGTCTTCGTGGCTGACATCGCCGTCCCACGGCACGAACTGCGTGCGGCGCTCGTCGCCGAAGTCGTTGACGACATCGGCGAGCTCCTCGCTCACGATGGAGCGCTGGCGCGGCTCCGAGGCGAGGATGTCGTTGTAGTCGGCGATGCGCGCCTGGAGCTCGTCGAACTCATCGATGATCTTCTGGCGCTCCAGCGCGGCAAGGCGACGCAACTGCATGTCGAGGATCGCGGTGGCCTGGAGCTCGTCGATCTCGAGAAGGCCCATGAGGCCGGTGCGTGCGTCGTCGACGGTCGCGGACGCGCGGATCAGCGCGATGACCTCGTCGAGAGCGTCCAGTGCCTTGAGGTAGCCGCGCAGGATGTGGGCGCGCTCCTCGGCCTTGCGCAGGCGATAGCGGGTGCGGCGTTGGATAACCTCGATCTGGTGGGTGATCCACGAGCGCACGAACTGCTCGATGCTGAGGGTGCGCGGCACACCATCGACCAGGGCCAGCATGTTGGCGCCGAAAGTCTCCTGGAGCTGGGTGTGCTTGTAGAGGTTATTGAGCACTACCTGCGCGACTGCGTCGCGCTTCAACTCGATGATGAGGCGCATACCCGTGCGCGACGAGGAGTCGTCGCGTACGTCGGCGATGCCGCCGATCTTGCCGTCGCTCACGAGCTCAGCGATGCGAAGGAGCAGGTTG
This sequence comes from Candidatus Nanopelagicales bacterium, assembly GCA_044360385.1. Taxonomy (GTDB): domain Bacteria; phylum Actinomycetota; class Actinomycetes; order S36-B12; family S36-B12; genus Mxb001. The sequence continues at coordinate 4,906 of JBIKKK010000125.1, read as the reverse complement.
TCGGGGTTTACCTGATAGGGCAGCTCGGTGATGATGAGCAACTGACGGCCCTTGGCATCCTCGTCGACCGTGACGACCGCGCGCATGGTGATCGCACCGCGCCCAGTGCGCAGCGCATCCTCGACACCCCGTCGGCCGACGATAAGGCCGCCGGTGGGGAAGTCAGGACCGCTTACGCGCTCGATGAGGGCCTCGAGGGCCTCCTCGCGACTGGCCTCAGGATGCTCGAGCATCCACTGGACACCCGAGGCGACCTCGCGCAGGTTATGCGGCGGGATGTTGGTCGCCATGCCGACCGCGATGCCCGCACTGCCGTTGACGAGGAGGTTGGGGAAGCGACTCGGGAGCACGACGGGCTCGAGGGTGCGGCCGTCGTAGTTGGGGGCGAAGTCGACGGTCTCTTCGTCGATATCGCGCACCATCTGCATGGCGAGGGGCGCCATGCGGCACTCGGTGTAGCGCTGGGCAGCGGGCGGGTCGTTGCCCTGCGAGCCGAAGTTGCCCTGACCCTGCACGAGCGGGTAGCGCAGCGACCACGGCTGCGCGAGGCGCACGAGGGCGTCATAGATGGCCGTGTCGCCGTGGGGGTGGTAGTTGCCCATGACATCGCCGACGACGCGGGCAGACTTCGAGAAGTTGCGGTCGGGCCGGTAGCCCCCGTCGTACATCGCATAGAGCACGCGGCGGTGCACGGGCTTGAGTCCGTCGCGGACGTCGGGCAGCGCACGGGAGACGATGACGCTCATCGAGTAGTCGAGGTAGGACCTCTGCATCTCGGTCTGGAGATCGACCGGCTCGATGCGACCACCCGGGGGGATCACGTCGATTTCGTCGGGCACGTCAGGCTCCTGTCGGCTGGTGAATCGGGAACGTCATGGGGCGGATCAGATGTCGAGGAAGCGCACGTCACGGGCATTGCGCTGGATGAAGTTGCGGCGCGACTCGACGTCCTCGCCCATGAGCACGCTGAAGGTCTCATCGGCCTGGGCCGCGTCGTCGAGCGTCACCTGGAGGAGCACGCGGCGCTCGGGATCCATGGTGGTCTCCCAGAGCTCATCGGCGTTCATCTCGCCGAGGCCCTTGTAGCGCTGGATGCCCTCCTCCTTGGGCAGTTTGCGGCCCGCGGCCACACCCGCCTCGATAAGCGCATCGCGCTCGGCGATCGAGTATGCGTAGTCAGGAGTCTCGCGCTGCCACTTGATCTTGAAGAGAGGCGGCTGCGCGAGGAAGACGTGTCCGTCGATGATGAGTTGCCGCATGAATCGGAAGATCAGCGTGAGCAGCAGGGTGCGGATGTGCTGGCCGTCGACGTCGGCGTCGGCCATGAGGACGAGCTTGTGATAGCGCAGGCGGTTGAGGTCGAAGTCGTCTTGGACGCCGGTGCCGAGCGCGGACACGAGTGCCTGCACCTCGTTGTTCGCAAGCACCTTGTCGATGCGCGCCTTCTCGACGTTGAGGATCTTGCCGCGGATGGGCAGGATCGCCTGGGTGCGCGGGTCGCGCCCTTGGCGCGCGCTGCCGCCGGCGGAGTCACCCTCGACGATGAAGACCTCGCACTCCTCTGGCTCGCGGCTGGAGCAGTCGATGAGCTTGCCGGGCATGCCAGCGCCACCGAGTAGCCCCTTGCGATTGCGGGCGAGGTCACGGGCCTTGCGGGCGGCGATGCGCGCGGAAGCGGCATTGACCGACTTGCGCGCGATGTCCTTGCCTTCGGCGGGGTTCTGCTCGAGCCATGCACCGAGCTGATCGTTGACGACCTTCTGCACGAAGGTCTTCATCTCGGTGTTGCCGAGCTTGCCCTTGGTCTGCCCCTCGAACTGCGGCTCCCTGAGTTTGACGCTCACGATCGCGGTCAGTCCCTCGCGCACGTCCTCGCCCGCGAGGTTGGGGTCCTTCTCCTTGAGGATGCCCCACTCGCGCGCGAACTTGTTGACCAGTGAGGTGAGCGCCGCACGGAAACCCTCCTCGTGCGTACCACCCTCCGTCGTATTGATCGTGTTGGCAAAGGTGTGGACCGACTCGTTGAATCCGGCGTTCCACTGCATGGCGATCTCGGCCTGCAGGCCCTTCTTGTCGTCCTCAGCCGCGAGCTCAATGACCGAGGGATTACCCGGCCCCTTGGTGGCGTTGAGGTGGCGCACGAAGTCGGCAATGCCACCCTCGTAGAAGTAGGTGACCTCGGCGATGCCCTCGGACTCCTCGCCGCCGAACTCCTCGACCAGCCCGGGGCGGCGGCGCTCGTCGATGAGCGTGATGGTGAGGCCGCGGTTGAGGAATGCCATCTCCTGGAAGCGGCGTGCCAGCGTTGCGGTGTCGTACCAGGTCGTCTCGAAGATGTCGGGGTTTGCCCAGAAGGTGATGGTCGTGCCGTGGTCATCGGTCTTGGCGCCCTGGCGCAGGGGCGCGGTGGGTACGCCGTTTTCGTAGGACTGGGTCCACACGAAGCCGTCCCGCTTGACTTCGACCTCAAGTCGCGTCGAGAGGGCGTTGACGACTGACACTCCTACGCCATGGAGGCCACCGGAGACTGAGTAGCCGCCGCCACCGAACTTGCCGCCGGCGTGGAGCACGGTGAGGACGACCTCGAGAGCGGGCTTCTTCTCCACCGGGTGCTCGTCGACCGGGATACCGCGGCCGTTGTCGGAGACGCGCACGCCGCCGTCCTCGCGCAGGATGACCGTGATGTGCGTGGCATAGCCCGCCATGGCCTCGTCGACGGAGTTGTCGACGACCTCGTAGACGAGGTGGTGCAGGCCACGCTCGCCGGTCGAGCCGATGTACATGCCGGGGCGCTTGCGGACGGCGTCAAGCCCCTCAAGAACCTGGATCGCGCTGGCGTCGTAGGACACGGGCGGAGGGCCTCCTTCAGGGGCTTGCGAGCCAGCGGGAGCCAGCCCGCAAGCGGGGGGTCGTTTCTTCGTCCATCCTAACGCTCCACGCGATGGGAACATGCCCGAGAGGGGGCCTGTGGACGACGTGGCGCGATCCACAGGGGGGGTCACGATGCTCATGGTGGACCCGGGGCGTTTTCGGCTCTGAGGGCCGTCCTTCGCCCGGGACGGGCTTCCAGGGAGAGGGCCTCGGCCCGACGGTGCGCGAACCGCCGGGCTAGCCTCGCCTGCGTGCGCATCGCCACTTGGAACGTCAACTCAGTCAAGTCCCGCCTGGACCGCCTCGTGGACTGGCTCGAGACGGCCCAACCTGACGTCCTCGCACTCCAGGAACTCAAGTGCGCGTCGACCGACTTCCCCGAGGTGCCGATACAGGCACTGGGCTACGAAGTGGCCGCGCACGGCGACGGTCGCTGGAACGGCGTCGCACTTCTCTCGCGGGTCGGCCTCAAGGATGTCGTGCGCGATCTGCCCGGGCAGCCGGCGTACGACGGCTCGATCGAGCCGCGCGCTGTCGGGGCAACATGCGGTGGCGTGCGCCTGTGGAGCGTCTATGTCCCCAACGGACGCGAGCCATCACATACGCATTACGACTACAAGCTCGAGTGGCTCGGCGTACTCCGTGACACGGTGACAGCGGAGATGGCGAGTGCGCCAGATCTTCCGTACGCCGTGATCGGTGACTTCAACGTCGCGCCCGAGGACAGCGACGTCTGGGATATCTCGCTCTTCGCTCAATCGACCCACGTGACGCCTGCGGAGCGTGCCGCGCTGGCCAACCTGCGTGCTGCGGGGCTGGGTGAGGTGATGCCGCGGGCGCTCAAGGGTGAGCCCTACACCTTCTGGGACTACCGCGACGGGGCCTTCCACAAGGGGATGGGCATGCGGATCGACCTGATCTACGCCAACGCTGCCTTCGCCGATCGCGTGCGCGATGCCTATGTCGATCGAGATGCGCGCAAGGGCAAGGGCCCGAGCGATCACGCCCCCGTCGTCGTCGACCTCGACCTCTAGCCCCGTTTTTGCCAGCTATCGCGACTTATTCGGACTTATTCGAGCGCGCAGGGTCGATTAACTGGCAAAAAGTCACGAGGGGGCAGATCCCTTCGCGTCGAGCGACGCCGACTCCGAGGGCGATCGATCCTTCAGCCAGGGCAGCGCGTCGGGGGCGCCATCCAGACTCCCCCCGCCGGGATCGTCTTCATCAGCGGGTACGCCGTCCTGCCGCACGATGTCGTCCTCAGGATTTAGGGCGTCGCGCACGATGAGACCGGCGAACCACAGGGTCGCAACGACGTGCACGAAGGTGAAGAAGGCATACCACTGCGGGGTCATGCCCTTGGCGTCCTCGATGCCGTAGCCCGCGAGATACCACCAGATCGCGATGAAGTAGCTGACTTCGGCGGCCTGCCAGATGAGGAAGTCGCGCCACTTCGGCCGCGCGAGAGCCGCGAGGGGCACGAGCCAGATGACGAACTGCGGCGAGTACACCTTGTTGGTCACCGCGAAGGCTGCCACCACTAGGAAGAGCATCGGGATCAGGCGCGGTCGCTTCGGCGCAAAGAGGATGAGCGTCGCGATGCCGAGGCACAGGACGAGGAAGGTGCCCATCGCCACCGCGTTGAGCATGTCCGCGGGTACGCCGGGGATGCCCCACAGGGTGATGGCGTACCAAATCGAGCCCCAGTCCATGCCGCGTGTGCTGCTGAACTCGTAAAAGTGCCGCCACCCCTCGAAGTTGCCGACCATGAAGGGGAGGTTGACGACCAGCCAGGCCGCGAGTGCACCGAGCAGGAGCTTGGCGAAATCGCGCATGCGACCCGCGCGCAGGCAGAGCAGCAGCCACGGGCCCAGCAGGATTACCGGGAAGAACTTCGCGGCAATGGCAAGGCCGAGGACCACGCCTGCCCAGGTCGGATAGCGGCGCGCCCACAGCAGGATCGCCGCCACGGTGAGGCCGACTGGGATGAGATCCCAGTTGATGAGGCCCGCCAGGATGATCGTGGGTGCGAGGG
>JBIKKK010000124.1:0-6315 GCA_044360385.1 Candidatus Nanopelagicales bacterium | reverse complement strand
GGCGATCGAGGCGACGGGAGCCTGAGGCGGTATCCCTCTGAGAAAGAGTGTCTCGGTCACGTAGATGAGGCCGAAGCCGGCGACGACCGATTGGTCGAGGAGCGTGTCGCCGATGGCTCGATCTCCCTGCTCCCGCAGACGGTTGACGACGTTGTCGAGATCGACGTCGTCGTCGAGGATGTCGGGACCGAGGCGTCCGAGCAGGGCCTCGACGCCGCGTGCGTCGAGGAGCTCCACGACGGGCAGTCGGTAGCCCACGGCCTGCCAGTCGGATGTCTCAAGCACCGCGCGCACCTGCCACTCGGGACCGCCGTGCCAGGTGCGGCCGTGGCGGTAGAGGTGCCACGAGCCGTCCATGCGGAAGTGCGTGTGCAAGCAGATGCCGTCGTCCAGACGGAAGAGCAGGTGCTTGCCGTAGGAGCGCACCGAGGTGACGGTGCGTCCGCTCAGGTCGACGGTGGCAAGGGCGGGCACACGGAGGTCAGCTCCGGTGAGCACCTGGCCAGCGAGGCAGTCATCGAGTCGGCGCGCAGCCAGCCAGACGGTGTCTCCCTCAGGCATGCACCGATTCTGGACCCTGCTCCGATGTCTCGGGTGCGGGCGTCCCCTTGTCGCGGCGCACGAGCCGTACGACGTAGGTGATGGCGACGGCGCTCACAGTGAAAAGCACGGCGTAGACCGTCCACCACGCCGCAGGGCCGGCACCGATCGCCGTGAGAATAAGGCGGGCATTGAGCAGCAGGATGAAGCAGCCCACGACGACACCGAGGATGCGCGCGTTGAGGAAGCGCACCAGCCAGGCTGCCAGGGGCGCAGCGATCACGCCGCCGATAAGCAGCGCCAGGACGATCCCAAGGTCGATCCCGGCGGTACCCAGGCCGATGAGGAAGCCCAGGCTCGCGGCCAGGGCGACGATGAACTCGGCGGTGTTGACCGTGCCCACGACGCGTGCTGGGGTCAGGCGCCCATCAGCGAGGAGCGTGGGTGTGGTCACCGGGCCCCAGCCTCCGCCACCTGTCGCGTCGACAAATCCACCGACGAGGCCGAGCGGGATCATCAGGCGGTTGCCCGGGGTCCCGGGCTTGCGGCGCGGTGCACGGCCCATGACGAAGCGGATGACGATGTAGAGGCCGAGGACGAAGAGCAGGGTCCCGGTGAAGGGCAGCGCCGCCTTGGTGGAGAGGTTCGACAAGACGGTGGCGCCGATAAACGCGCCGACGGCGCCGGGCAGTCCGATGCGCCGTACGCCGGCCCAGTCGACATTGCCGAAGCGGGCGTGGGACGCCCCTGAGGCGGCGGCGGTGCCGAGCTTGGCGAGGTGGACAGATGCCGACGCAAGCGCGGGGGTGAGGCCCACGGCGAGGAGCAGGGTGGTCGAGGTGACTCCGAAGCCCATGCCGAGTGCGCCGTCAATGAAGGATGCGCCGAAGCCGGCGAGGGCGATGAAGATGAGGCCGGTCATGGGTCTCCGTCACTCCGGGGTCCGGGGATGGACCCTATTGTCACCTGTGTTAGGTGACAATAGCACGGGGCGCGGCTAGGGGAGGGCAGGGCCAGGGCCGTGTCGCGGGGTCAGTGCCAGGCGGCCGGGTTTTCAGTCAGCTTGCGCACGCGTGCGGGCAGATGCTCCTCCACGACGTCGGCGAGGCTCACCGCCTCCAGGATCTGCCGTTCGGCTGCGCGCAGGGCGACCAGCACCTGGGGGAGGCCGGCCGCCGCGCCGGAGTAGTGGAGGTCCTCGGGCCGGGCACCGGCGACATGGGTGAGCGCGCCGTCGATTGCCCGGATCACGTCGGCGAGGGTGATCTCGGCCGCAGGGCGGGCGAGGGTCCAGCCGCCCTCGGGGCCGCGCCGTGCGCGCACGATGCCGGCCTTGCGCAGTTCGGCAAGGATCGCACCGAGATAGGACGTCGGGATGCTCTGGCGATGCGACAACTCGTCGGTGGTGACGGGGCCGTCAGGCGAGGCCGCAAGCTCGAGGGCAGCGCGCAGGGCGTAGTCGGTCCGCCCCGGCAGTCGCATGGCCCGAGCATAGGCGTGAGCGTCAGGTCCGCAGGCGCAGGCCGCTCGGGGTGCGGGCAAAACCTGCGGCGGCGAGTGCGGCGAGCCGCACGTCATCGGCGGGGATTTCCGCGAACTCGACGCCGTCGATGCGCTGCACGGTGACCGACTGGCCCCGAAGGGCGTGTGCCAGCGACCGAGCCGCTTCGGTGAGCGCGTCGGCCTCTGCGTCCCATGTGATGAGTGAGCGACGCCCGCGAGCGAGGTAGAGCACGGGCGCGCGATTGCGCAGGGTCACCCAGGACCCTGCAGTGCGACTGGGGCGAGTCGCCGCATCGGGCCAGGGCAGCAGCGCGCCGTAGGGCTGCGCGGGGTCGGCGGTCGCGAGTGTGCGTGCGTGCGCATCGGCGTGAAGGGCGCGCAGCATGTCGAGGGCGCCTGGGAGGGCGAACTGTGCGGCGCCCTGACCCTCCAGGGCGTAGACGCGACGGCAGCGACCGGCCTCCTCCATGGCGCTCAGGATCCGGTACGCCGCGGCGAATCCTCCGGGCAAGCCTGCGGAGCTGACGGCCTCGCGTGTGACGATGCCGTTGCGGTGAAGGAGACCTTCGATAGCAGCGAGGTGGCGAGCGGTATCTGAAGGGTCACGCGCGACGACCTGCGACCAGCGGCCGCCGAGTGGCTCACGCGCGGGGCGTCGGCCCCGTGAGCGAAGTCGCGGCGGGCGCGTGGGCTTGCGGGGCGCGCCCCGGCGCATGGGCTCCCACGTGTCATTGGTGATGTGGCCGGACCAGGCGAGGTCGCGCAGGGCGCGCGCCACCTCGGCTTCGGGCACAAGCGCCTCGCGCGATAGCTCCTCGGCGATCTCGCGGAGGAATCTCGCGCCGCGCCGCCCGAGCAGTTCGACGATGCGGCGCTCGAGTTCGCCATCTACATCGATGGGTGCGGGCACGAAAAGCGGTGCGAGGTCGGCGGGGGCGAAGCACACCCAGGCGTCGTCGCCGGGCAACTCGCCTGCACCCCACCAGGCGATTTCTCCGCGGGTGAGGAGTTCGTCGAGCATCGTGGGCGCGTAGTCGCGCACGCGGGCGGGCAGGATCGCCGACTCGAGTTGGCTCGCGGGCAGCGGGCAGCCTGCGAGCGACTCGATGGCGGCGTAGACGGCATCGACGCCCGTCCCGGGCTCGATGAGGCCCGGCGGGCCGGCAGAGTCGCCCCTGTCGGGCAGCCCCTGCCAGGCTGGCAGGAAGTCGACGAGGGTGTCGGAGGGGAGCGGCTCCATCTCCTCGCGCAGCGCGGCGACGCTGCGCCGGCGGATGCGTCGCAGCACGTCACGGTCACACCACTCCGTGCCTGCGGTCCCGGGGCGGAAGCCGCCGGAGACCACGCGGCCGTCCACCTCGAGGCGGCGTAGCGCTTGCTCGGCGACGGAGACACCCAGGCCCAGCGCGTCGGCGAGGTCGGTCGCGGTGAAGGGGCCGTGCGTGCGCGCGTAGCGCGCGACGAGATCGCCGAGTGGATCGGCTGCGATCTCAAGGAAGGCATCGGGGATGCCCGGGGGCAGTGCCACGCCGAGGGCGTCGCGGAGGCGACCGGCGTCCTCGATCGCGGCGGCGTGCTCGCGTCCTGCGATACGGACGGTGATGGCGCGTCTCGCGTCGATGAGATGGGTGACCCACGCCTCGTCGATACCGCGCGCTGCGCGTGCTTCAGCGTCCAGCGGGCCGATGACGCGCAGCAGGTCAGCGACGTCCTCGGCATCCCGCGGTGCAGGCTCCCACCGGCCGACGGCGCGAGCGACCTCCTCGATCGCATCGGCGTCGAGTAGGTCGCGCAGGGGAGTGGGTCCGAGGAGCTGCCCGAGCAGGTCGGCATCGAGGGTGAGCGCGGCGGATCTGCGCTCGGCGAGGGGCGAGTCGCCCTCGTAGAGGAAGGCGGCGACGTAGCCGAAGACCAGCGACTGGGCAAATGGCGACGGCTGGTCGGTAACGACGTCCACGACCTTGACGCGACCGTCGCGCACCTGGGCGAGCAAATCGCGCAGGGCTGGGACGTCGTAGACATCGAGCACGCACTCGCGCACCGCCTCGAGCACGATGGGGAAATCCGGGTAGCGCGAGGCGACGGACAGCAGGTGCTGCGAGCGCTGGCGCTGCTGCCAGAGCGGGCTGCGCTTGCCGGGCATGCGGCGGGGGAGCAGCAGGGCGCGCGCGGCGCACTCGCGGAAGCGGCCAGCAAACAGGGATGATCCGCCCACCTCGCGCTGCACGATCGCATCGATGTCTTCGGGGTCGATGACGAGCAGGTCGGCGATCGACACGCCCGTCTCGTCGAGGGTGTCGGGAAGGCGGATGACGATGCCGTCGTCGGAGTGCATGACCTGGGGCTCGATGCCGTGCTCGGCGAGGAGGCGCTGGCCGATGGCGAGCGCCCAGGGGGCGTGCACCCGCGCGCCGAAGGGGGAGTGGATGGCGACGCGCCAGTCACCGAGCTCGTCGCGGAATCTCTCGACGACGATGGTGCGGTCATCGGGCAGGCGGCCGGTTGCGGCGCGCTGCTCCTCCAGGTAGGCCACGAGGTTGTCCATGGCCCAGGCATCAAGACCGGATTCGGCGAGGTGCGCGCGCGTGGTCTCGGGGTCACGGGCGGTGCGCAGGAACTCCCCGACCGCACGCCCGAGCTCGATGGGCCGGCCGACCGAGTCGCCGTGCCAGAAGGGCAGTTTCGCGGGCTGGCCGGGCGCGGGGGAGACCCACACACGATCAGGCGTGATCTCCTCGATCCGCCACGAGGTCGCGCCGAGTGCGAAGACATCACCCACGCGCGACTCGTAGACCATTTCCTCGTCGAGCTCGCCCACGCGCGAGGTTGTGCCGATGAGATAGACGGCGTAGAGGCCGCGGTCGGGGATGGTGCCCCCGCTGGTGACGGCGAGACGCTGCGCGCCGGGGCGCGCCGTGATCTCTCCCGTGGTGCGATCCCAGACGATGCGTGGCTTCAGCTCGGCGAAGTCATCGCCCGGGTAGCGGCCGGCGAGCATGTCGAGCACGGCGAGGTAGGCATCGCGCGGGAGATCGCGATAGGGCGCGGCGCGGCGTACGACGTCGTAGAGATCCTCGACCTCCCACGTGTCCATCGCGACCATGGCGATGATCTGCTGGGCAAGTACATCGAGCGGGTTGGCCGGCACGCGCAGTGGCTCGATGGCACCTGCGCGCATGCGCTCGACGACGACGGCCGCCTGCAGGAGATCGCCGCGGTACTTCGGGAAGACGACGCCGCGGCTGATCGCACCGACCTGGTGGCCTGCACGGCCCACGCGCTGCAGTCCGCTCGCGACGCTGGGTGGGGACTCGACCTGTACGACGAGGTCGACCGCGCCCATGTCGATGCCGAGCTCCAGGGTGGAGGTGGCGACCACGGCGGGCAGGCGCGCGGCCTTGAGGTCCTCCTCGATGATCGCGCGCTGCTCGCGGCTCACCGAGCCGTGGTGGGCGCGCGCCAGCGGCAGGTCGAGCCCGCGCTCCTCTGCGACCTCGTTGAGCCGACCCGTGAGTCGCTCGGCCAGGCCGCGGGAGTTGGCGAAGACGATGCTCGAGCGCTCCTGCGACACCAGGTCGACGACACGCTCCTCGACATGCGGCCAGATCGTCGTGCGTCGAGGGTCAGCGGCTGCCGACCCGTCGATGTCCAATTCCTCACCCATCGCCGTCATATCTGGGACAGGCACGATGACCGAGAGATCCCACGACTTCTCGGCGGGAGGAGCGACGATCGCGACCTCGCCCTGCGGTCGGAGGAAGCGCGCGACCTCAGCGTGGGGCTCGACCGTGGCGGAGAGCCCGATGCGCTGTCCCGGGCTGCCGCGCAATTGATCGAGGCGCTCGAGCGAGAGGGCGAGGTGGGCGCCGCGCTTGGTGCCGGCGAGTGCGTGCACCTCGTCGATGATCACGGTGCGCACATCGCCGAGGATCGATCGCGCTTGCGACGTAAGAAGGAGGAAGAGTGACTCGGGAGTGGTGATGAGGATGTCGGGCGGTGAGGCGGTCATGCGGCGTCGTTCATCTGCGGGGGTGTCGCCAGTGCGTACGCCGACGCGGATGTCGGGCACCGGCAGGCCGAGGCGCTGCGACTCACGTTGGATGCCTGCGAGTGGCGCGCGCAGGTTGCGCTCGATGTCGACGGCGAGCGCCTTGAGCGGTGAGACGTAGAGCACGCGCGGGCCGGTCACCGCGTCGCGAGCGACGGGGTCCGCGACCAGGTCGTCGATGGCCGACAGGAAGGCCGCGAGGGTCTTGCCCGAGCCGGTCGGCG
>JBIKKK010000123.1:0-6349 GCA_044360385.1 Candidatus Nanopelagicales bacterium | reverse complement strand
CTCGAAGAGGACGTAGAAGAGGAAGACGTCGGTCGCGGAGAAGACCCCGATCATGAGCGTCTCGAGGACGAGGATCATGGCGAAGTAGCCCTTGACGTTGCGCCCGTCCTCGACGTCGTTCCACCCGGCCAGGATGGTGACCGGCACGAGGGTCGTGGCGAGGGCCACCAGCACCAGGCCGATGCCGTCGACGCCCAGGCTGTAGGAGATGCCGAAGGCGGGAATCCACGGGTAACTCTCCACGAACTGGAAGGCCGCCGTGGAGTCGGCGTCGAACTGCAGGCCCATCACGACCGTGAAGACGAGCGCTGCGAGCGAGAAGACGAGTGCCACCTGCTTGATGAGGCGGGCGTTGTCGCGCGGGAGCACGAGGAGTACGAGGGCGCCGATGAGCGGAAGCACGCCCAGGATCGTGAGCCAGGGAATCGTCGTCACGGGAGCCTCACCACCGCGAGCACGACCACGACGAGGACGGCACCACCGACCATCGCCAGCGCGTAGGAGCGGGCGAAGCCGCTCTGCCAGCGCCGCAGGCGCTCACCGGATCCGCCGACGAAGGCCGCCAGACCGTTGACGACTCCGTCGATACCGCGGTTGTCGACCCCGATGAGCGCGCGGGTGACGCTGTAGGTCGGCTGGACGACGAGGACGTCGTTGATCGCATCGTCGTACATGCTGTTGCGTGCCGCCTTCGTGAGGATGTTGACGTCCTGGGGTGCCTCGACCGGCACGTTCTTGCGGTACATGCCGATGGCGATGGCGACGCCGATGAGCACGACGATGAGCGTGCCGATCTCCAGCAGGATGACGGGGAAGGGCAGGGGCGACTGGCTCAGGCCCGTGACCGGGGTGAGCCAGCTAATGATGTCGCCCCAGAAGAGCAGCGCGAGTCCGGTGAACATCGATCCGATCGCCAGGATGATGAGCGGGATCGTCATCACGGCCTTGGACTCATGTGGGTGGGCGTCGTCGGGCCAGCGCGCCTTGCCGAAGAAGGTCATGATGACCATGCGAGTCATGTAGAAGCCGGTGATACCCGCCGCGATGATCGCGCAGACACCGACGAAGGGATTGACCTCCCAGGCCGCGTGGATGATGTCGTCCTTGGACCAGAAGCCGGAGAACGGCGGGATGCCGATGATGGCGAGGTAGGCCGCCATAAAAGTGAGCCAGGTGACGACCATGACCTTGCGCAGCGCACCGTAGCGGCGCATGTCCTGCTCGCCATTCATGCCGTGGATCACCGAGCCGGCACCGAGGAAGAGGTTGGCCTTGAAGACACCGTGCGTGAGCAGGTGGAAGATCGCGAAGACGTATCCGACGGGGCCGAGGCCGGCCGCCAGCACCATGTAGCCGATCTGGCTCATCGTGGAGCCGGCCAGCGACTTCTTGATGTCGTCCTTCGCCGATCCGATGAAGGCGCCGAGGAACATCGTGATGACGCCGATGACCATGACGGCGGTGAGCGCGAAGACCGTGCCGTCGTAGATCGCACCGCTGCGCACGATGAGGTAGACGCCCGCCGTGACCATCGTGGCCGCGTGGATGAGAGCGGAGACGGGGGTCGGGCCCTCCATGGCATCGAGCAGCCAGGCCTGCAGGGGGAACTGCGCCGACTTGCCGGCGGCGGCAAGCAGGAGGAGCAGGCCGATCCAGGTGAGGGTCGACTCGCTGGCCTCTCCGGCCATGGCGAAGACCTCGTCGAAGACGACGGTGCCGAAGGTGAGGAAGATGAGCATGATCGCCAGGCTCAGTCCGACGTCACCGATGCGATTCATGACGAAGGCCTTCTTGCCCGCGGCCGCCGCACTCGGCTTGTACTGCCAGAAGCTGATGAGGAGATAGGACGCGAGGCCGACACCCTCCCAGCCGACGTAGAGCAAGAGGTAGTTGTCGGCCAGGACGAGCAGCAGCATCGAGGCGACGAAGAGGTTAAGGAACCCGAAGAACTTCCGCTTGTTCGGATCGTGCTCCATGTAGCCGAGCGAGTAGATGTGGATCAGCGAACCGACGATGGTGATGAGGAGCACGAAGACGATGGAGAGCTGGTCGAGCTGGAGGGCCACCGGCGCAGTGAAGCCGCCCACGAAGACCCACTCGAAAAGCGTCTGCCCGATAGCCCGGTCGTCGGCGGACCTGCCCAGCATCCCGACGAGTAGGGCAATGGCGTAGACCGCTGCGCCGACCACCATGAGCACGGCGAAGTAGGGCCCCCAGCGGTTGGTGCGACGCCCGCCGACAAGCAGGATGGTCGCACCGAGCAGGGGCAGGGCAATGAGCAGCCAGAGGTAGGAGAAAACCCCGGTGGCCTCTGCCAAGGGCTGGATCACGGGCGCGACCTCGGTCGCGTCCGCCATCCGAGCAGCGCCGGTCCCGATCACGGCGCCTCCTTCTTGATCACGTCATGTCCTTGTCTGACCCAGGAGCGTGGCTCGCCCCCGGGGCGGTCATCAGTACTTGAGCAGGTTGGGTTCGTCGATGGAGGCTGAGCGTCGCGATCGGTAGATCGCCACGATGATCGCCAGGCCCACGACGACCTCGGCGGCGGCGACCACCATCACGAAAAAGGCGATCACCTGCCCCTCGAGATTGCCCTGCATGCGAGCAAAGGCGACGAAGGCAAGGTTGGCTGCATTGAGCATGAGCTCGATCGACATGAAGACGACGATCGCGTTGCGGCGTACCAGCACGCCCACTGTGCCGATGGTGAAGAGGACGGCAGCAAGAACGACGTAATTCTCGGGGTTCATCGCGGCTCCCCCGGGGACGTGCCCGGGTCGTCCGCGACCGGGTGGTCGGCCGGTCCCAGCGCAGCCGCGCCCGATGCGAGAGCTTCGGTCTCCGCCACCGCGGCGGTGTCGACCGGGCGCAGGTCGCCGCGGGCGCGAAGGGGCCGGGGGACTGAGATCTCCGCGACGGTCCCGTCAGGAAGCAGCGCGGGCGTGTCGACGGCGTTGTGCCGGGCATAGACACCGGGTGCGGGGAGGGGGACCATCTGATCCCCGCTGCGCACCCGCTCCTCGGAGAGTTCGCGCTGGGTGCGGCGCGGCTGCCAGCGCTCGCGGTGGGCGAGCACCAAGGCTCCCAGGGCGGCGGTGATGAGCAGGCCTGCCACCACCTCGAAGGCGAGGAGGTACTCGCTGAAGAGCAGGCGCGCGATGCCCTCGACATTGCCGCCGTACTCGGCATTGGCCGCGTCGAGACCGACAGCAGGCACCCCGCTCAACGCAGTACCGATGGCGAGCACAAGGAGGATGCCGAAGCCGACGGCGAGGAGGATGCCCACGACGCGCTGCCCCTTGAGCGTCTCGACGAGTGAGTCGCTGGAGTCAACGCCGACAACCATGAGCACGAAGAGGAAGAGCATCATGACGGCGCCGGTGTAGACGATGATCTGGACCATGCCCAGGAAGGGCGCCGCATTTGCGAGGTAGAGGACCGCCAGGCTGATCATCGTCAGGGCAACCCACAGGGCGCTGTGGACCGCGCGGCGCGAAAGGATCAGGCCGAGACCGCCTGTCACGGCGAGGACAGCGCACACCCAGAAGACCGCGGCTTCGGCGGTGCTGGTGTCGGTCTCGGTCATGCGCCTCCCTCCCTAGAGGTGGGTACCTGCGTCTCCTGCCAGATCCGCTCGTCCCCCGCGGGCTCCTGCTCCGGCACCGAGCCCGAGACCTTACCGGCGTAGTAGTCCTGCTCTGTCGTGCCGGGCACCATCTGGTGCGGGGGCGCGATCATGCCGGGCATGAGGGGGGCGAGGAGTTCCTGCTTCTCGAAGATCAGGTCAGCGCGATTGTCATCGGCAAGCTCATAGACATTCGTCATCGTGAGCGCCCGGGTCGGGCAGGCCTCGATGCACAGACCGCAGAAGATGCAGCGCAGGTAGTTGATTTGGTAGACGCGACCGTAGCGCTCACCCGGTGAGAAGCGAGCCTCCTCGGTGTTGCTGTCGGCTTCCACCAAGATCGCGTCAGCCGGGCACGCCCAGGCGCACAACTCACAGCCGATGCACTTCTCCAGGCCGTCGGCCCAGCGATTGAGCTGATGACGACCGTGGAATCGCGGCTTCGGCGGATAGCGGTCAGCCTGCTCGGGGTACTCCTCGGTGACGACCTTCTTGAACATCGTCGCGAAGGTCACCCCGAAGCCGCGCACTGCGGGGGGCAGCTCAGGCATGTTCGGTCCCCTCTGGTGAGTCTTGGTCCGAGATCGCTTCGCTGACATCCGTCGCGGTCACGGCGGTGCCGGAGACTGCCGTGCCAGGCACTGTCGCGCCGGCAAGTGCCCTCCGCGAGGTAAAGGTGAATTCCTGCCCGGGAAGTGGGGGCACGGGATAGCCGCCGGCGTAGGGATCGAAGGGCCTGGCAGCTTCTGCGGCCCCCTCCTCGAGCTCGCGTTTCTCCTGCCGCGCGGTGCGCACCTGGAGGATCCACGAGCCGAGGACGATGGCGATGAGCACACCGGCACCGACGAGGAGCAACTCCTGCGTGGTGACGGAGAACTCATTGCGCACGACACGAGCCGCCGCCACGATGACGATCCACACCAGGGATGCCGGGATGAGGATCTTCCATCCAAAGCGCATGAACTGGTCGTATCGCAATCGAGGCAGGGTGCCGCGCAGCCAGATGAAGACGAAGATGAAGAGCTGCACCTTGATGAGCCACCACAGGAGCGGCCACCATCCGGTGTTGGCGCTCTCCCAGAGGGAGACGGGCCACGGTGCGCGCCAGCCGCCGAGGAAGAGCGTCGTCGCCAGGGCCGAGACCGTGACCATATTGATGTACTCCGCGAGGAAGAACAGTGCGAACTTCAAGGAGGAGTACTCGGTGTGGAAGCCGCCGACGAGCTCGCCCTCGGCCTCCGGCAGGTCGAAGGGTGCGCGGTTGGTCTCGCCCACCATCGCCGTGACGTAGATGAGGAACGACGGGAGCAGGATCACGGCGTACCAGATCGGCTCCTGCGCGGCCACGATGTCGGATGTGGACATCGAGCCGGCGTAGAGGAAGACGGCGACGAAGGACATCGACATCGCGAGCTCGTAGGAGATCATCTGGGCCGAAGAGCGCAGGCCGCCGAGGAGCGGGTACGTCGACCCGGAGGACCAGCCCGCCAGCACGATGCCGTAGATGCCGATCGACGCGACGGCGAGGACGTAGAGCACCGAGACGGGGAAGTCGGTGAGCTGCAGGGGCGTCTCGACGCCGAAGATGCTCACCATCGGGCCGAAGGGGATCACCGCGAAGGCGATGAAGGCCATGGTCGCCGAGATGACGGGGGCGATCCAGTAGACGGCGCGATGGGCCGTCTTGGGGATGATCTCTTCCTTCAGTGCCAGCTTGAAGCCGTCCATGAGTGACTGCAGCAGTCCGAACGGGCCGACCCGGTTGGGGCCGACGCGCGACTGCATGCGCGCCACGACGCGGCGCTCCCACCAGATGGTGAAGAGCGTGAGCAGCACGAGCATGCCGAAGATCGCGACGACCTTGAGCAGGACGAGCCACCAGGGGTCGTTGAAGGTGATTCCACTCATGCCGCACCTCCTGTGACGCGCACTCGCGAGCCATGCGAGGCGCCGATGGCGAGGACCCGGGAGCCCTCAGAGGCCATCGGGACCCAGACGGCGCCGTCGACCACGTCGGCGATGCGCAGCGGGAGCTCCAGCGATCCGCCGTCGGCCGTGATCGTCACGCTGCCGGCCTGAGCCAGTCCGAGGGCACGGGCGGTCTCGGCAGACAGGAGGGCCTCGATCGGGCGAGCGGTGGCAGCCAGGTGCGGCTCACCCTCCTGCAGGCGACCGGCGTCGAGTAGGAGACGCCAGGTCGCGAGAGCGACGGTGCCCGATGACGTGGACTGCGCGGGAGCCACGCGGGGTGCACTCGGACGGCCGCCCGACCAGGAGCCGAGTCGATCCATCTCACCGCGCAGGGCTCCGACCTCACCGGTGCCGAAGGGCACGTCCATCGCATCGGCGAGCATGGCCAGCACGCGACCGTCGGAGACCGACTGCGCGCCGTGGATTGCCGCGGAGAAGGGCTTCGTGCGCCCCTCCCAGTCGGTGAAGGACCCTGCCTTCTCCGCCACGACCGCCACGGGGAAGACCACGTCGGCCACCTCAGTGGCGTCGTTGTGGTGTGCCGAGAGCGCGACGACGAAGGGGGCCTGACTCAGGGCGCGGCGGAGGTCATCAGCACGCTCGTGATCGTCTGCCTCGAGCCCTGCGACGAGGAGTGCCTTAAGGTCACGGGCCTCCTCGCGCTCGACGAGACCGGAATCGGTGAGGATGCCGTCGACGATGGCGTGACCGACCCGACCGCCCGTGGGCAGGCTGCCCGGCTCCACGCCCCAC
>JBIKKK010000122.1:0-6412 GCA_044360385.1 Candidatus Nanopelagicales bacterium | reverse complement strand
TGCTCCCTGACCGCGCACGAGCGACATCGACGGAGTGCCGTAGTTGTCCATGAGCGCGGCGCGCCAGCGCTCCTGGAGCGCCGACGTGTCGCCGATCTGGGAAGCCATCATCGCCTCGGCCGCCATCACGCGCCCTCCCCGTCGGGCAGCACCGTCGTGCCGACTCCCGCGCCTGCGAAGACCTCGAGGATCGGGCCGTGCGGCACGCGCCCGTCGATGACATGCGCGCGCGCCACTCCCCCCTCAACGGCCCGCAGGCACGCCTCCATCTTGGGCACCATGCCGGACTCGAGACCGGGCAGGATCTGACGCAACTGTGTCGCGCGAATCTCCGCGATGATCTCGGTGCTCGCGGGCCAGTCGGCGTAGAGGCCGGGCACGTCCGTGAGCACGATGAGCTTCAGCGCCCCCAACGCCACGGCAAGCGCAGCTGCGGCCGTGTCAGCGTTGACGTTGTGTGCGAGGCCCTGCGCATCCGGCGCCACGGTCGAGACGACGGGGATCCGATCGTCGTCGAGGAGTGCCGTGACAATCTCCGGGCGCACCTCGACGACATCACCGACGAGTCCGAGGTCCACCTCCACACCGTCGATCACCATCCCGCGTCGTTCGGCCCGGAAGAGCCGCGCATCCTCGCCGGAGATCCCCACGGCCAAGGGACCGTGGGCGTTGATGAGGGTGACGATCTCGCGCTGCACCTGGCCCGTGAGCACCATGCGCACGACCTCCATGGCCTCAGGGGTGGTGACGCGCAACCCGCCGCGGAATTCACTGGCAATGCCCACGCGATCGAGCATCGCCGAGATCTGCGGTCCTCCCCCATGCACGACCACGGGGCGCAGCCCCGCACGGCGGAGCATGACGACGTCCTCGGCAAAGGCGCGCTTCAGCCCGTCGTCGGTCATGGCATTGCCGCCGTACTTCACCACCACTGTGGCGCCGCCGAATTGCTCAAGGTACGGGGGCACCTCGGTGGGCACGGAGCTTTGGTCCGCGGCGCTCATGTGGAGTACGCCGAGTTCTCGTGGACGTAATCGGCCGTGAGGTCGTTGGTCCACACCGTCGCCTCGGCGTCTCCCGCGCCCAAGCGAACGCCGATCCGCACCGTGCGGCCGGACATGTCGACAAGATCCCGGGGCTCCCCCGCCGCTCCGCCGCGGCACACCCAGACATCGTTGATCGCGACATCAACCTCATCGGAGGCGAAGGCAGCCGATGTCGTGCCGATGGCGGAGAGCACCCTGCCCCAATTGGGGTCCTGGCCGTGAATGGCGCACTTGAGGAGGTTGCTCCGCGCGATGGCCCGGGCAACCTCCACGGCGTCATCCTCGGTTGCCGCGCGCGAGACCGTGATCGCGATGTCCTTGCTCGCGCCCTCGGCATCGCCGATCAACTGGAGGGCGAGGTCGGCGCACGCGGCCGTGATGGCCCGACAGAGGTCGTCCGTCGACGGCTGGACCATGGCCGCACCGCTCGCCATCGCCAACACGGTGTCATTGGTCGACATGCACCCGTCCGAGTCGATGCGGTCGAAGGTCACCCGGGTGGCTGACGCCAGCGCTACTGCCAGCGTGTCGGGGTGAGCCACGGCATCCGTCGTGATGACGACGAGCATGGTCGCCAAGCCGGGCGCAAGCATCCCTGCACCCTTGGCCATCCCGCCGACGGTGAAGCCGTCACCGCGCACGGTAGTGACCTTGGGCACCGTGTCGGTCGTCATGATGGCGACCGCAGCGTCCATGCCCCCCTCGCGGGTGAGTGACGCGGCAGCCGCATCCACGCCCGCGAGCACGAGGTCCATGGGCAGGTGCTCGCCGATGAGGCCGGTCGAGCACACGCCCACCTCGCCGGCACCGGTGACCGATCCCTCCGCGCTGAGTCGCTCGGCAACGTGCTCCGCTGTGCGGTGGGTGTCGGCGAAGCCCTCCGGTCCGGTACAGGCATTGGCACCGCCGGAATTCAAGACGACGGCATGGAGCTCGCCGTCAGCGACCGCCTGGCGCGTCCATAGGACAGGCGCGGCGGGAAAGCGGTTTGAGGTGAAGACGGCCGCGGCAGATTGCAGCGGCCCGTCGTTGACGACGAGTGCGATATCGGGCCGGCCACTCGCCTTGAGGCCGGCCGTCACGCCCGCAGCACGGAAGCCCTTCGGCTCGGTCACGGTCACGGAGCGACTCCCGCATCGCTCAGGCCTGCCGCCTCGTCGAGCCCCAGCATGAGGTTTGCGTTCTGCAGAGCCTGCCCGGCCGCGCCCTTGACGAGGTTGTCCAGCGCCGCCACGACCACGGCGCGGCCAGCGTGCACATCGGCCGCTGCCTGCACATGCACGGCATTGCCGCCCAGCGTGGACGACGTCTGCGGCCACTGCCCCGGCGGGAGCACGTGCACGAAGCGCTCGTTGGCGTATGCGGCGTGCAGACACTCATGCAGGTCTTCGCTCGTGACGCCTTCGGCAAGGTCCGCCGTGCAGGTCGCCAGGATTCCCCGCGGCATGGGCGCGAGAAGCGGAGTGAAGGACACCCGCACGACCTCGCCCGACGCATGCCCCAGGGCCTGCTCCATCTCCGGAGTGTGCTGGTGCAGTCCGCCGACCTTGTAGGGCGACATCGATCCCATGACCTGGGATGCCAACAGGGTCTCTGTCGGCGTGCGCCCCGCACCCGATGAACCTGAGGCCGCGACGACGCTAACCACCAGCCCGATCAGGCCTTCAGCCAGGAGGGGTGCGAGGGCGAGTGACACCGCCGTCGGGTAGCAGCCGGGATTCGCGACGCGCGTCGCCTCGGCAATTTGGGCACGCGCTCCGGGAAGCTCTGGCATGCCGTAGACCCAGTGCCCGGCGTACGAGTCGTTGTAGAACGCCCTCCACGCCGACTCATCGGCGAGACGGAAGTCGGCGCCCAGGTCCAAGATGCGCTGGCCCGCCGGCAAGGCCCGCGCAATCGCCGCCGACTCTCCATGCGGAAGGGCGAGGAAGACGATGTCGGCGCCACGCAGGGCGTCGGGATCGGCCGCCACGAGGACTCGGTCCGCGAGAGCGGGCAGCTGCGGGTGCACCTCCCCGAGCCGACGCCCCGCGCTCGATCCCGCGGCCATGGCGCCGATCTCGATATCGGGGTGCCCGAGGAGCAGTCGGAGGAGTTCGCCACCGGCATAGCCCGAGGCACCGGCGACAGAAGCAGTCAGGGACACAGGGAAATTATACGCATACACGCATAGAGCTAGGCAGTACCCCTCAGGACGGCACCATGCCGGCGCGCGGCCTCGGCGATGCCGGCCGCGCGGGCGGCAGCGATCTCCTCCGCTGCGAGGGTGCGATCGGGGGCTCGGAAACGCAGCGCAAAGGCAAGCGACCGGTGGCCTTCGGGCACCTGCGGTCCGACGTACACGTCGAAGAGGCTGACCTCCTCGCACAGGTCCCCCGCCCCCTCGCGAATCGCGTCGGCGACAGCACCGACGGGCACGGCTTCGGCAACAACGAGTGCGATGTCCTCCTTGGCCACGGGCTGGGTCGTCACGTCGGGCGCCGAGGCGACGTCAGGCGCTGCCGCGATGAGCGCATCGAGATCGAGTTCGAGCGCACAGGTGCGCGCAGGCAGGGAGGACGCCGCGATGACGCGCGGGTGCAGCTCCCCCGCATGGCCGATGACATGGTCGCCCATGACCAGTGCAGCAGTGCGCCCGGGATGGAACGGAGCATCGTGAGCCTGCCGCACGGCGAGGTCCACTCCGACGACCTGCCCGACACTGCGGGCGATCTCGATCGCGTCCGCCCACGAAACGTCCCGGCCAGCACCCCACCAACCCGCAGCCTCACGCTGACCCGAGAGGACGACCGCGAGATGGTGCGGCTGGCGCGGGAGCAGCCCCTCGATGGCCTCGAGTTGCTCCTCCGAGGGGCGCCGCTCCACACCGGGCCTCTCGGGCGACTCCACACCGCCGGGGACCTGGCCCTCGCGGAGCACGAAGACACGACCGATCTCGCCCAGGGCGATGTCATCGAGCCCCCGGGAGAGATTGCGACGCGCGGCGGCCATCAGGCCGGGCAGGAGCGACGTGCGCAGCAGCGGCTGCTCCTCGGACAGGGGGTTGGCAAGGCGCGGTGCCCGACGCCGCACGTCATCCGCGGGGATGAGCAGCGCGTCGAGGTCCTGCTCGCTGATGAAGGGATAGGTGAGGACGTCCACGATGCCGGTCCCCGCCAGGGCAAGTCCCGCACGGCGACGCAAGCGCTGCGCTCGGGTGAGCCCGTAGCCCGCGGGGGCCTGCGGGAGCCGCGCGGGGATGTGCTCGTATCCCACGAGGCGCACGACCTCTTCGACCAGATCGGCGGGATCGGTGAGATCGGGCCGCCACGGGGGTGGCGTCACGGCGAGGATCTCCTCTCCGCTGATCTCGCAGCCCACGCTCTTGAGGTGCTCCCGCACCGTCGCAGAGTCGATCGGCATTCCCGCCGTGCGCTCAGGCAGGTTCGCCGCCATAGCGATGACCGATGGAGAGTACGGCGACTCCCACGCCGTCATTCCGGCGTAGGTGCCACCCCCGAGCTCGAGGAGGAGTTGTGCCGCCCGTGCAGAGGCATAGGGAGCGAGGACCCGATCGACTCCGCGCTCGAAGCGACGCGACGCCTCGGAGGAGAGTCGATGGCGCCGCGCGGTGCGCGCCACGGGCTCGGGGACGAAGCGGGCTGCCTCGAGGACGAGATCGGTCGACTCGCCGTCGATCTCCGTGTGGAGTCCACCCATGGTGCCCGCAAGCCCGATAACGCCTGAGTCATCGCGAATGACGACATCGTCGGCATCAAGTGTGCGCTCGACATGGTCCAGCGTCTCGAGCGTGTCCCCGGCGCCGGCGCGACCCGCGCGCACCGCTCCGCGGAGCTTGGCCCCGTCAAAGGCGTGCAGGGGCTGACCGAGTTCGAGCATGACGTAGTTAGTGACATCGACCGCCAACGACACCGGGCGCATGCCCGAAGCGGTGAGACGGCGGCGCATCCACTCGGGAGTAGGCGCCTGCGGGTCGAATCCGACGATGCGGCGGAGGGTGAAGAGCTCGCACATGTGCGGATCGTCAACCGCGCAGGGCCACGGGGCAACATCGGCGGCGGGTGCGGGAAGGTCGACCAGGCGCTGACCTGGATCGCCGAAGGTAATCCCGAAGGCAGTGGCCACCTCTCGCGCCACGCCACGCACCGAGAGGGCATAGCCGCGATCGGGTGTCACGGCAATGTCGAGAGTCTCCTCTCCGAGCCCTAGCGCCGTGCCTGCGTCATCACCGACGGCACCGGATCCCAGGACCATGATGCCGTCGTGGTCCTCACCCAGCCCGAGCTCGCGCTGGGAGCAGATCATCCCGTCGGAGACATGACCGTAGGTCTCCCGTGCCGAGATGCGGAAACCACCCGGGAGGACGGCACCGGGCAGCGCGACGACGACGAGGTCGCCCACGGCGAAGTTGCGCGCTCCGCACACGATGCCACGGACGCCTCCGTGGTCACCTCCGACATCGACCTGACACCAGCGGATGGGCTTCTTGAAGTCGGTGAGTTCTTCGATGGCCTCAACACGCCCGACGACCAGGGGGCCTGAGACATCCCCTCCGGCAGACTCCACCGACTCAACCTCGAGTCCCGCCGCGATCAATCGCTCGGCGACGTCGCGCCCGCTCACTCCGGGAGGCAGGTCAACCATCTCGCGAAGCCACTCCATGGGGACGCGCATCAGACCTCCACTCCGAAGGCCTTGGTGAAGCGTGCATCACCCTCCACCATGTCGCGCATATCGGTGACACCGTGGCGAAACATCAGGGTGCGCTCCACGCCCATGCCGAAGGCAAAGCCGGAATAGCGGTCAGTGTCGATACCCGCGGCGCGAAGGACGCGAGGGTTGACCATCCCGCAGCCGCCCCATTCGATCCAACCTTCGCTTGAGCAAGTCCGGCACGGCGCATCGGGGTTGCCGACAGACGCTCCTCGGCACACGAAGCACTGAAGGTCCAACTCGGCACTCGGCTCGGTGAAGGGGAAGTAGGACGGGCGAAGACGGATCTGCACGCCCTCGCCGAACATCGACTCCGCGAGATGCTCGAGGGTGCCCTTGAGATGCGCCATCGTAATGCCCTCATCCACGGCGAGCCCCTCGATCTGGTGAAAGACAGGGGTGTGGGTCGCGTCCAGCTCGTCGGTCCGGAATACGCGACCTGGGGCGACGACATAGATCGGCAACTCGCGCTCGAGCATGGCGCGCAACTGGATAGGTGAAGTCTGGGTCCGCAGGACCACGCCGCTGAGCTCACTCCCCACGAAAAAGGTGTCCTGCATGGTGCGCGCCGGGTGATCAGGCGGCACATTCAGCGCATCGAAGTTGAACCACTCCGCCTCTGCCTCGGGGCCCTCGGCGACCTCGTAGCCCAT
>JBIKKK010000121.1:0-6418 GCA_044360385.1 Candidatus Nanopelagicales bacterium | reverse complement strand
CCTGTGGGGCCGGGCGATGACGCTGCTGTGCTGGCGTGCTCGGACGGCCGCATGGTCGTGACGACGGACATGCTCGTCGAGGGCCGTCACTTCCGTCGCGATTGGTCGGACCCGGGCGATATCGGTCACAAGGCAGCCGCCGAGAATCTCGCGGACGTGGCAGCCATGGGTGCACGGCCCACGGCACTCGTCGTCGCACTGGCCCTGCCCCCCGAGACCGAGATCGCATGGGTCGATGGCTTCCTCAAGGGGCTGCTGGAGGAAGCGGGTCGGGCTGGAGCTGCACTGGTCGGAGGTGACCTGGTGCGGGGTGATGCGATCACCATCGGGGTCACGGCCTTCGGTGACCTCGGCGGGCGTCCGCCGATCCTGAGGTCAGGGGCGCAGGACGGTGACGTGATCGCTGTGTGCGGCACGCTCGGCAGTGCCGCCGGAGGCCTCGCCGTGCTGTCGCGTGGCTTCCGCTCGCCCCGGGCGCTCGTCGATGCCCATCGCCGGCCGCGCCCGGACTATCCGGCGGGCGTCCGCGCATCGGATGCCGGCGCACACGCCCTCATGGACATCAGCGACGGACTCCTGCTCGATGCCGACCGAATGGCGCGGGCGTCGGGCGTCGCGATCGATATCGACAGCGCGGCACTGCCTCGGGACGAGGCTGTGGTGACGACGGCATCGGCGTACAACCTGGATCCACTCACGTGGATCCTGGGCGGTGGGGATGATCACGCGTTGCTGGCGGCATTCCCCGCGGATGCGCGGATGCCCGAGGGATTCGTGCCCGTGGGCACGGTCATGGCCGCGGTCGGCTCAGGCGCGTGCGTGCGCGTGGACGGACAGGAAGTGGATCAGGTCGCCGGCTTCGAGCATTTCCGGGCGTAGAGCGGGACGGGTGACCGTCAGGCGCGAGTGACCTTGCCTGCCTTGAGGCAGGAGGTGCAGACGTTGAGGCGCTTGGGCGTGCGACCGATGAGCGTGCGCACGGACTGGATGTTGGGGTTCCAGCGGCGCGACGTGCGACGGTGCGAGTGCGAGATGCTGTTGCCGAAGCCCGGGCCCTTGCCGCAGACGTCACAGGTGGCAGCCACGGTGAACTCCTCAGGTGGTCGGCGCGGGCCCCGCGGGCCCAGGTCGCGTGCCGCTGCCATCGGCAGTAGCCCCATGAGGGTAGCCGAGCCGGGCGCCGCGGCCCAAACCGGGAGCCCCCCGGGGGTCCGCCCCGGGGGATACGGTGACTCAGGCCACATCCGAGGGGATGTGCGGGGAGGGGATCATGGCAGCGCCGCCGGCCACCCGCCTGCATGCCCTCGCCGTGCAGGCCTGGGCCGAGGCCTCCCTCGCGGCCCTGGGCGAGGAGCGGGTGGCCATCGACGCCCTCAATGTCTTCCCGGTCCCCGACGGCGACACGGGCACCAACATGTTCCTCACCGTGGAGTCGGCGTGCGCCGCGATCGACGATGTCTTCGACGTGGCCGAGGCTGAGGGCACCCGAGCGCAGACCTCGGATGTGGCGGCCGCCATGGCGCGCGGCGCCCTCCTCGGCGCGCGAGGCAATTCCGGCGTCATCCTCGCGCAGATCGTGCGAGGTGTCGCGGGTGTCCTCGGTGAGACCGCCGACGGCGACGCACTCACAGCGGAGATCGTCGGTCGCGCCTTACGTGCTGCGAGCGATGAGGCCTACGCCGCGGTTTCCCATCCGGTCGAGGGGACGATCCTGTCCGTCGCTCGGGCTGCAGCCGAGTCCGCCGAGCGCGCGGTCGCGGCCGAAGGGGGGACGGTCTCGGTCATCGAGAGCGCGGTGTCTGCGGCGC
Organism: Candidatus Nanopelagicales bacterium; assembly: GCA_044360385.1. Lineage (GTDB taxonomy): Bacteria > Actinomycetota > Actinomycetes > S36-B12 > S36-B12 > Mxb001. The sequence goes on along the minus strand of JBIKKK010000121.1, from coordinate 4,610 downwards.
ATGCAGCTCTCGCACTCACCACCGACCAATTGCCTGCGCTGCGCGAGGCGGGCGTGGTCGATGCGGGAGGCCAGGGGCTCGTCGTCGTCTACGACGCCCTCCTCGACGTCGTCACAGGAGTGCGCCGCCGTCGCGCCCGGCCCGACAGCCGGGCCAAGCTCCCCGCGCCCCACGTGGTCCACGGCGCACCCGTCACGGCCGCCGGTGAGCCCTCGTATGAGGTGATGTACCTCATCGGTGCCACCGAGGAGGGCGTTGCCCGACTTCGGGGAGCGCTGGAGTCACTGGGCAACTCCCTCATGGTGACGGGTGACGCCGATCTCTGGAATGTCCACGTGCACGTCCACGATGCCGGAGCGGCGATCGAGGCAGGCCTCGCCGTCGGCGCCCTCGAGCGCATCCGCGTCACCTACCTGCCCGAAGCGACATCGACCCCACCGCTGAGCGGCCGCGGCCTTGTCGTGGTGACCCACGGCCCCGGCACGGCCGCCCTGGTCGCGGAGTACGGCGCCGTCGCCGTCCCCGCGCGACCGCGTCGTCGCCCCTCCACGGCGGAGCTCCTCGACGGAATCCATCGCACCGGATCTGCCGAGGTCGTCATGCTGCCGAGTGACTCTGACTCGCTCGCCGTCGCGGAGGCAGCCGCCGAGCAGGCCCGATCCGAAGGCCTGCGCGTGTCCGTGATCCCCGCGCGTTCCATCGTCCAGAGCCTCGCGGCGATCGCCGTGCACGACTCGGGTGCACGCTTCGACGACGCTGTCGTCGCGATGACGCGGGCGGTGGGCGCCACGCGATACGGAGCGGTGACCATCGCGTCCAAGGACGCCCTCACCACGGCAGGCCCGTGCCAGGTGGGAGACGTCCTCGGACTGGCCGAGGGGGACATCGTCGAGATCGGTTCCGACGTCGCCCAGGTGGCCGGTGCGGTGGCGGATCGACTCGTGGGCGGAGGCGGCGAGCTGGTCACGCTCGTGCGTGGTCAGGAACTTGACGCCCAGATCGCCGATGCCCTTGTCGAAACCCTGCAGCGGCACCATCCCGGAGTCGACGTCGTGCTCATCGACGGAGGTCAGCCGCTCTGGCCGGTCATCGTCGGCGTGGAGTGACGATGCCGCGCGTGAGCTTGGCCGCACCCGTGTCGGCGGTCGCGGGAGGCAAGACCGCCAAGGCCTTGCGCGATGGACTGGGCATCGAGACCGTCGACGACCTGCTGCGCCACTACCCCCGCCGCTACATCGACCCGGGCGAACTCACCGATCTCGACTCGCTCGAGGTGGGGGAGCACGTCACTGTCCTCGCTGAAGTGGTCTCCGCGACAAACCGTCGCATGCAGCAGCGCAAGGGCACCGTGACGGAAGTCGTCGTCTCCGATGGCAGGGGACGCATCAGCCTGGTCTTCTTCAACCAGCCTTGGCGGGTCGACCGCGAGTTCCGCGTGGGTCGGCGCGGCCTCTTCGCCGGCACCGTGTCGGCCTACGGCGGCACGCGCCAGCTCGCCCATCCGCGCCACGTGATGATCCCCGACAGCGGGCTGCATCTCGTCGAGGAGTCCGCGGATGCCGAGTCCGAGCGCGATCGCGAGGCGGAGGCGGCGTTCTCCGACCTGCTCATCCCGATCTACCCCGCGACCGCTGGCCTGCCCAGCTGGAGGATTCAGCAGACGATCCGCATCGCGCTGGACTCCCTGGGTGATGTCGAAGACCCGCTGCCCCCCGCCGTGCGGATGGAGAAGGGCTTCCTCGGGCTCTCGGACGCCTTGCGCGGCATCCACCGACCGGCCGACAAGGACACGATCGAGGCCGCGCGACGCCGACTCCGCTTCGAGGAGGCCTTCGATCTCCAGGTCGTCTTGGCCCAGCGCCGTCAGGAGCGACTCGCGCAGGCGGCCACCCCGCGTCCTGCGAAGGACTCCGGCCTGTTGGCCGCCTTCGATGAGCGCAGGCCCTACGTCCTCACGGGGGCACAGGAGCGCGTCGGCCGGGAGATCTCCGCGGATCTCGGCGACAGCCATCCCATGCAGCGGTTGCTCCAGGGCGATGTGGGCAGCGGCAAGACCCTCGTGGCGTTGCGCGCGATGCTGCAGGTGGTCGACGCCGGGGCGCAGGCGGCGCTCCTCGCACCGACCGAGGTGCTGGCGCAGCAGCACCTGCGCACGATTCGCGGGTTGCTCGGACCCCTCGCGGAGTCGGGCCTGCTCGGATCGGCAGACATGGGCACGCGCGTGGCGTACCTCTCCGGGTCGCAGTCCGCGCGCCAGCGCCGCGAGGAACTCGCCGCGATCGCGAGCGGGGAGGCCGGGATCGTCGTGGGCACCCATGCGCTCCTCGAGGACTCGGTCGAATTCGCCGACCTCGGTCTGGTGGTGGTCGATGAGCAGCATCGATTCGGCGTCGAGCAGAGGGCTGCCCTGGCGAGTAGGGGCGGTGACGCGACCCGACCGCACGTGCTCGTCATGACCGCGACGCCGATTCCGCGGACGGTCGCCATGACGGTCTTCGGCGATCTCGACGTGAGTGTTATCGACGAGTATCCGCCGGGGCGCGGTCGCATCGCGACGCACGTGGTGGCACCGCGGGAGCAGCCCGCCCATCTCGTGCGTGCCTGGGATCGGGTCCGGGAGGAGGTCGAGGCGGGGAGTCGCGTCTTCGTCGTCTGCCCGCGGATTGGCGATGATGCAGCGACCGCAAGCTCGGACGAGATCGACACGGATCCCGAGGCGAGTCCCGACGAGTCACCCCTGTCGAGCGTCGTTGACGTCACCCGAGCACTCAGCGATCGGTGGCTTGCGGGCCTGCGCGTCGGCATGCTCCATGGCCGGATGCCCACCGAGGACAAGGACGAGGCGATGCGGCGTTTCACACTGCCGCGCGAGAGCCCGGATGCCCTCGACGTGCTCGTGTCGACCACGGTGATCGAGGTCGGCGTGGACGTGCCCGAGGCGTCGATGATGGTGATCCTCGACGCTGAGCGATTCGGCATCTCGCAGCTCCACCAGCTCCGCGGACGCATCGCGCGCGGCGGAGGGGATGGCGTGTGCCTCCTCGTCACGGCGGCAGAGCCGGGATCCCCGGCACGCGAGCGCCTTGCCGCGGTGGCGGCCACGACCGACGGCTTCGCCCTCGCCCGCGTGGACCTCGAGGCGCGTCGCGAGGGAGACATCCTCGGCACGGCCCAGTCGGGTCGGCGGTCATCCCTGCGCTTGCTCGAGGTAATCCGCGACGAGCCCCTGGTCGAGGAGGCACGCCACGCCGCTCAGGCGATCGTGTCGGATGATCCCGCGCTCGCGCGCCATCCTGCGCTGCGCGAGCGTGCGCGGATGCTCGATGCCGACGATCGCGCCGACTTCCTCGAGAAGGGCTGACATGCGGATCATCGCCGGGCAGGCCGGGGGGCGGCGTCTCGCGGCCCCTCCCGCGGGGACGCGGCCGACCACCGACCGGGTCCGCGAGGCGCTCTTCTCCAGCCTCGACTCACATGTGCGCGAGGAGTCCGGCGGATGGGGGGAGATCGAGTTCCTCGATCTCTTCGCCGGTTCGGGTGCCATAGGTCTCGAAGCGATGAGCCGCGGCGCGCGGGGCGCCACCCTGGTTGAGCGCGATCGCCACTGCCTGGAAGTGCTCAGGCGCAACGTGGCCGAGGTGGACCCGCGTGCGCGCGTCGTCCCCGCCGATGCGACGACCTGGCGGCCGGATGGCGGGCCCTTCGACATCGTCTACGTCGATCCGCCCTACGCCCTGTCGGACGATGACGTGCGCGGCGTGCTCGGGCTGCTCGCGCGCCACGGGGCGCTGGACGAGGGGGCGCTCGTCGTCGTCGAGCGCTCGTCCCGGTCCGAGGCTCCGTGGCCCAGCGAAGGCTGGCAGCACCTGCGGAAGCGAGACTACGGAGACACCGCGCTTTGGTACGGTCGAGCCAGCCCGACAGTGAATCCCACGGTGGATGAGGAGGCGTAATGCGCGTCGCGGTCTGCCCCGGGTCCTTCGACCCGGTGACCAATGGGCATCTCGATGTCTTCCGGCGCGCCGCCACCCTGGCCGATCGCGTCATCGTCGCGGTCCTGATCAACAAGACCAAGTCGAGCCTGTTCACGGTGGAAGAGCGCATCGACATGCTCCGCGAAGTGGTCTCTGACTTGCCCAACGTCGAGGTGGACTCCTTCTACGGGCTCCTTGTGGACTACTGCCAGAAGCACGACGTGCACGCCATCGTCAAGGGACTCCGCGCCGTCAGCGACTTCGACTACGAGTTGCAGATGGCCCAGATGAACTACCGACTCGCGAAGGTCGAGACACTCTTTGTCTCCACCAACCCCCTCTACAGCTACCTCTCCTCGAGCCTTGTGAAGGAAGTCGCAACCCATGGTGGCAGCGTGGAGGGGCTTGTCCCGGATATCGTCCTGGAGCGGCTCCACGCCACACTGGAGCAGCGGCGCTAAGGTCGTGCACTGGATATGCCGCGACCTGACGGAATCGTCGGGGCGGCGACAGGAGGTGGCGAATGGACGTCGACCAGAAGCTCGAGGAACTCTCGGTGCTCGTGGAGGAAGCCAAGGCGGTCCCCCTGTCGGCGTCGTGCATGGTCAACCGCGCTGTCGTGCTGGATCTCATCGA
>JBIKKK010000120.1:0-6446 GCA_044360385.1 Candidatus Nanopelagicales bacterium | reverse complement strand
CGGCGTATCCCATGCCACCGTGAAACTGCACGCACGTGTCCGCGACCTCGCGCACAAGACGACCGGTCTTGAGTTTGGCCACCGTGGCCTCGCGAGTGACGTCCTGGCCCGCCATATACTTGTCGGCCGCGTACTGGAGGAAGCCATCCATGGTGTCGACGTCGGCGTAGAGCTCGGCCAGGCGGTACTGCAGGTGCTGGTTGGCAAGTAGCGGCTTGCCGAAGGCCACGCGCTGCTGGAGGTAGTCCTTGGTGCGGTCCAGGGCGCGGCGCGCACCCGCGACGGCAATGTAGGCGCCCACGAGTCGCTCATCCTGGAACTGCGCCATCTGCTGCTGGAAGCCACGATCGGGCTCGCCGATGGTGTTGCTCACCGGCACGCGTACCTCGTCGAGCACGATTTCCGCCGTATCGCTGCACCGATTGCCCATCTTGTCGATCTTGCGCCCGACGCTGAAGCCAGGTGTCGAAGTGGGCACGATGATGAGGCTCATGCCGTGGTAGTCGCCCGGCTGTGAATCAGGGTCCGTGCGCGCGAGGAGGCACAGCCAGTCGGCCTGTGTGCCGTTGGTGATCCACATCTTGCGTCCGGTGATCACCCAATCGTCGCCATCGCGCACCGCACGGGTGCGGAGACCGGCGACATCGGAGCCCGCGTCCGGCTCGCTCACCGCGATAGAGCACACCATCTCCCCGCGCAGCGTGGGCTCGAGATAGGTCCGCTTGAGCTCATCGGATCCGTAGCGTGCGAGCGCTGGAGTGGCCATGGAGGTCTCCACCGCGATCGCCATGGGCACGCCCGCGGCGTCCATTCGCCCGAGTTCCTGGGCGAGGACATAAGTGAAGGAGTGGTCAGCACCACCACCGCCGTACTCCGGGTCGTATTCCAGGCCGAGTGCACCGAGCTCGGCGAGCTTGGGGAACACCTCGTGAGCAGGGAAGATCCCGGCCTCCTCCCACGCGTCGACGTGGGGGTTGATCTCCTCGTCGATGAGGCGGCGCAGTGACTTGCGGAACTGCTCGTGCTCCTCAGTGAACTCCATCATCTGCTCCTTACTCGGTGGTGCACTACTCGGTGGTGCACTACTCGGTGGTGCCTAGGTCGAGGGCTCCCGCCCAGAGTTGCGTCAAGGTGGCGACCGCGGTCGCCTCGTCGTGGTCCTCGCCGCGGCCGAACCAGTGGCGGGCGAATCCTTCGACCATGGCGCAGAGCGCCGCCGCGGCGGCGTGCGCATCAAGATCGGCACGGGCCTGGCCGTCAGCCTGCAGGTGACGGATCGTCGCGGCCACGCGCTCGACGTGGGCCGCCCGCAAACCCGTGAGCACGCCCCGAAAGGTCTCATCGGTCGTCGCGGCTTGCTCGACAACCTCAAGTAGTCGCGCCTGCTCCCGGTAGGCGTCCAGGTAACGGCGATTGGCGAGGTCGATGCGCGCCAGCGGGTCGTCGACCTCGGGGGTGCTCAGCGACGCGTAGAGACCATCGACAAGCGACTCCACCACCGCCATGAGCACGGCCTCCTTGGTCGCGAACCAGGTGTAGACCGTGCCGTGGCTGACGCCTGCGGCCTCCGCGATGTCGCCCATGCGCGTGCCGTCGTAGCCCCGCTCCTCGAAGACCCCGCGCGCAGCGACCACAAGTGCGTCGCGCGTGCGGCGGCCGCGATCGGTGAGTGGCACGGCGCTCACGACAGATCCGCCTCGGGGGCGGGCACGAGGCGAGCAGGGACGTTGACAAGCCGAGCGCGCAGGTGCTCGCCGAGTCCCTTGGCCTGCGGATCGGAGCGGGCGTTCTCCGCGACGCCACGGCCGAGCAGTCCGTGGATAACGACGTTGACGGCGCAGAGGTTGGGCAGCGGATGCACATCGATGGCGAGCAGCGCCGTCTCGGGCAGCAACTCACGGACCCGATCCGGGGTGAGGTAGTCCGCGAGCCAGGAGTACGCCGCGCCCCGATCGGGTGCACCCTCCGGGATCCATACGCCGACATTGGCTGCACCGCCCTTGTCACCGCTGCGAGCACCGGCGATGCGACCCAGGGGGACCCGGACCGTGTCGCCTTCCACGGGCGCAGTCACGGGTACCGTCGGCGCCTCCCAGACGACCGGAGATTCCACGAGCAGATGCGGTGGCACCTCGACCGATGTCGCATCGACGGTGACGACGGGTCGGGCAGCACTGCGCGCGACCGTCGTCGGCCAGTAGACGCCGTAGGGCGTGCCCTCTCCCGGGGGAGCGGTGGGGAACATCCCGGGATACGACGCGAGCGCGGACTCCACGACGGCAGTGGTGAAGGGCTTCCCGATCGCCTTGGGGTCCATATCGCGCACGGTGAGTCGAAGCAGTGACTGGGCATTCGCCGTGGACGCGGGGTCTTCCACCGTCGCGGGAGACCAGTCGACGTCGAGTTCGCGCACCGACAGGGTCGAGCGGCCCGCCCGCGTGGTCGCCGACAGTCCCGGCTCCAGCGCGTCAGCGAGGGAGCGGCCCGTGATGGTCCGGAGCGCAAGGTCGGCCTTTGCTTCCGCGTCGAGACCTGTGACGACGAGCGTCATCGAGTTGCGGAAGCCGCCGAGGTAGTTGGCGGCGACCTTGAGTCGCTCCGGAGGGGTCTCACCGCGCACTCCACTGATGCGCACGCGGTCCGTGCCCTCTTGCGTGAGCGTGATCGAGTCGAACCGTGCGGTGGCATCAGGATTGGCGTACGCCGGCCCGCCGACCTCGTAGAGCAGCTGGGCTGTCACCGTGCCGACCGTGACGGCTCCGCCTGTGCCGGGATGCTTGGTGATCACGCTGGAGCCGTCGTCAGCGACCTCCGCGAAGGGGAAGCCGACGTGCTCCATGCCCGCGAGCGAGGAGAAGAATGAGTAGTTGCCGCCGGTGACCTGCGCACCGCACTCGATGGCATGGCCGGCGACCACCGCACCCGCGAGGCGATCAAGCATCTCGCGATCGCCCGCTGCGGCATCGGCGTAGGACCAGCCATGCCACCACGCCGCGGGGCCCACGACGAGAGCAGCATCGGTGATGCGCCCGGTGATGACGACGTCGGCACCCGCGGTGAGCGCAGCGGTGACGGGCTCACCGCCCAGATAGGCGTTGGCGGTGAGGAAGTTGATGCCGTCGGAGGCCTCGCGCGTGTCGAGATTCGTCCACGGCTCATCGAGTTCGCTCATGCGCGGCATCAGGTCGTCACCGGAGACGACGCCGATGCTCACCGGGCCGATGCCGAGCTTCTCGACCATCTCCGCGAGCGCATCGGCACAGCCCTGGGGGTCAAGGCCACCGGCATTCGACACGACGCGGATGCCGCGATCGCGGCAGGTGCCGAGGACCTGCTCCATCTGAGTCAGGAAGGTGCGCGCATAGCCAGCACCCGGACCGTGCTTGAGTCGCTGCCGCGCGAGGATGAGCATGGTGAGCTCGGCCAGCCAATCGCCCGTGAGCACGTCGATCGGGCCACCTTCGACCATCTCGCGCGCCGCCGAGATGCGGTCGCCGAAGAATCCGCTGCAGTTAGCGATGATCACCGGCCGATTCACGCGTCGGCCTCCAGGACCGCGACGACCTGGTGGGCGTCGACGGACTGACCCGGCATGACCAGCACCTCACTCACGATGCCGTCGGCATCGGCCGTGATGCGGTGCTCCATCTTCATCGCCTCGAGCACGACCAGCGTCTGCCCTGCGCTCACGCGGTCACCGGGCGCGACCTCGACCACCGTGACGGTGCCGGGCACCGGGGTGGACGGGCCTGCAGCCGATGCACCCGCTTCGAGATCCGCGAAGCGCGGGCGCATGCGCCACTGCGTCGACCACAGTCCGTCGTCAACGCAGATCAGGCTGTCGTACGTCGACACGGTGTGCGTGACGCGCACGCCGTCGAGAGTGACGACGACCTCGTCTCCTTGCGCCGAGACATCGGAATCGCCAAGATCACGGCCCCGCTCCAGGTGCGCGTCGACGCCCGCGGGCACGACGTTCACGCGAAGGCCATCGCGCGACTCGCGGTAGGCGATGGTCGGGCCGTCCTCCGCACCGAGGGGCGTGACGCCGACGAGCTCGGGCACGCTCGGCACATTGCGCCAACCGCGCGGCACGCCCTCGACCCCGTCGCCTCCATGCGCCGCGATGGCCGTGAGGTGGCGATCGAGCACCTCGGCGGGCAACTCCGGCGCGAGCGTCGCGGGCTCGTGATCGAGGAAGGCGGTCGTGGTGTCGCCCGCCAGGAAGCGATCCGACTGGAGGATCGCGACGAGGGACTCGCGATTCGTGACGAGACCGTGGATGCGAGCGGCACGCAGGCCGCGTGCCAGCTGCGCCGCCGCGGTATCGCGATCGGCTGCCTGCGCGATGACCTTGGCCAGCATCGGGTCGTAGTACGTCGACACCACCGATCCGGACTCCACGCCGGAGTCGACCCTGAGCCCCAGGGGGGTCTCGAAGCACTCGAGAGTCCCCGTGTTGGGCAGGTAGCCGCGCGAGGGATCCTCGGCGTAGAGCCGTACCTCGATGGCGTGACCGCAGGGCTCGATCTCCGCTTGCGTGTGCGGCAACACCTCGCCCCGCGCGACCCGGATCTGCCACTCGACCAGGTCGAGTCCGGTGACCATCTCCGTCACCGGATGCTCCACCTGCAGGCGAGTGTTCATCTCGAGGAAGTAGAACTCCTGCGCATCGCCCTCACCGGCCACGATGAACTCCACCGTGCCAGCCCCGACGTAGCCGATGCTCTGCGCAAGCGCTACCGCAGCGGCGTACATCGGCTCGGCGAGATGAGCGGCAAGACCGGGCGAGGGCGACTCCTCGACGATCTTTTGGTGGCGCCGCTGGATCGAGCACTCGCGCTCGCCGAGGTGCACGACGGTGCCGTGGGTGTCGCCGAAGACCTGCACCTCGACGTGACGCGACTCCGTGAGGTAGCGCTCGAGGAAGACGGTGGCATCGCCGAAGGACGCTTGCGCCTCGCGGCGCGCAGACTCGAGCGCCTCGGCGAGATCCTCGGGACGCTCGACGATGCGCATGCCCTTGCCGCCACCGCCGGCCGAGGCCTTGACCAGAAGCGGGTAGCCAACCTCGGCGGCCACCGCGACCGCGTCGACACCATCGCCGAGCTCCGCGCCCGGCACGAGGGGCACGCCCGCCGATGCGGCGAGGCGCTTGGCCTCGACCTTGAGTGCCATGGCGCGGATCGACTCCGGGGTCGGGCCGATCCAGGTGACGCCAGCGGCCGTCATCTGCTCGGCAAAGCCGGCGTTCTCCGATAGGAAGCCGTAGCCGGGATGCACGGCATCGGCGCCGGAGCGGCGCACGGCGTCGAGGATCTGCTCGACGTCGAGGTAGGTCTCGGCACTCGTCGCACCGCGCAGGGGGATCGCGATGTCGGCCTCGCGGACGAAGGGCGCATCGGCGTCGGGCTCGGAGAAGACCGCCACCGTCTCGATGCCCATGGCACGGGCCGTGCGGAAGACGCGGCGGGCGATCTCACCGCGGTTGGCGACCAGGACGCGTCGAATCTGAGTGGGCATCGCGATCACATCCGGAAGACGCCGTAGGCATCGGTGCCGGTGACGGGGGCGGAGTGCGCCGCGGAGAGCGCGCGCGTGAGTGCGGTGCGGGTGTCGCGCGGGTCGATGATGCCGTCGTCCCAGAGTCGGCCGGTGGCAAAGAGTGCGGTGGACTGGCTCTCCACCTGCTGCTCGAAGGCATCGCGCATGGGGGCGAAGGCGGCCTCGTCGAAGTCGATGCCCATGCTCTCGGCCTTCTGCCGGGCCACGATGGTGAGCACGCCGGCGAGCTGCTTGGGGCCCATGACGGCGATGCGGTGATTGGGCCACGAGAAGACGAAGCGCGGGTCGTAGGCGCGGCCCGACATGCCGTAGTTGCCCGCGCCGTAGGACGCGCCCATCATCAAGGTGAGGTGGGGGACCGTGGAGTTGGACACGGCGTTGATGAGCTTGGCACCGTCCTTGATGATGCCGCCCTGCTCATAGCGCGTGCCGACCATGAAGCCGGTGATGTTTTGTGCGAAAAGAATCGGCACGCCCATGCGATTGCAGAGCTGGATGAACTGCGCGCCCTTCTCGCTCTCCTCGCTGAAGAGAATGCCGTTGTTGGCGAGCACTCCTACGGCGTAGCCGCCGATGTGGCCCCACCCGGTGACGAGCGTCGTGCCGTAGAGCGGCTTGAACTCCTCGAACTCGCTGCCATCGAGGATGCGGGCGAGCACCTCGCGCGCCTCGAAGGGCTGGCGCACGTCGGCACTGGGGATGCCGAGCAGTTCCTCGGGGTCGTAGGCCGGGGCGACGGGTGCGCGATCCGGTCCCGGACCGGCCTTGCTCCAGCGCAGGGGCTCCACGATCTGCCGGCCGATGCGCAGGGCATCGGGCTCGTCGAGGGCGAGGTAGTCGGCGAGGCCCGAGGTGCGCGCATGCATCTCGGCACCGCCGAG
>JBIKKK010000119.1:0-6453 GCA_044360385.1 Candidatus Nanopelagicales bacterium | reverse complement strand
GTGGAGGCCTATGGTCGCTACGACGCCACCGTGGGCCTGCGGCCTGCCGCACCGCATCGCGGCCCGCGCAGGGCGTGAGCCATGGCCATTGATATCGAGGACGCCTCCGGCGCGAGCTGGGTCGACACCGTACTGCTCACGCGCCAGGCCGCCTACCTGCTCGACCGGCTCCATCTCGATCCCGACGCCGACCTGTCCATCCTCCTCGTCGACGAGGAGGAGATGGCACGGCTGCACGTCGAATGGATGGATGAGCCGGGTCCCACCGATGTGCTGTCCTTTCCCATGGACGACCTGCGTGCGGGTGACCCTGCCGGTCCTCGGGTCGAGGGCATCCTGGGCGACATCGTGTTGTGTCCCGCCGTCGCGGCGCGCCAGGGTGAAGCGGCAGGCCATGCTGCGGAGACCGAGCTGGCGCTCCTGCTCACCCACGGCGTGCTCCACCTGCTCGGCCATGATCATGCCGAGCCCGACGAGCATGAGCGGATGTTCGCCCTGCAGGCGGAGTTGCTCGATGGCTGGCTGGCGGTGCCGCGATGAGCACTGATCTGCTTCTCGTCATCATTGCCATCGTCCTGGTCATCGTCGCCGCTCTGCTCGTCATGGCCGAGACCGCCATCGGTCGTGTGTCACGCGGGCGCGTGGAGGACCTGCAGCGTGAGGGCGTGCGCGGCAGCGCACGGCTCCTCGATGTGGTCGCCGATCGTCCGCGCTACGTCAATGTCCTCCTCTTCCTCTCGACGGTTGCCTCTGTCACCGCGATCGCCCTGGTGTCGGATGTCGGTATCACCGGCCTGCAGGAGGATCGCGGCTGGCCGGTCTGGCTGGCGCTGCTGGTGGTGGTGGTGATCATGGTCATCGTCAATTACGTCGTGCTCGGTGTGGCCGCGCGCACCCTTGGCCGCCAGCACGCGGATCGGATCGCACTGCGCTCTGCTGGCGCGGCAAGCCTGCTCGCAGGGGTCCTCGGGCCACTCGCGAGCCTCCTCATCGTCCTGGGCAATGCCCTGACGCCAGGACGTGGCTACCGCGAGGGACCTTTCGCCACGCAGGCCGAGCTCCGCGAGCTGGTCGACATCGCAGAGGCCGAGGATCTCATCGAGGACGACGAGCGGCAGATGATCCATTCAGTCTTCGAGCTGGGCGACACCTTTGCGCGCGAGGTGATGGTGCCTCGGACGGAGATGATCTTCATCGAGCGCCACAAGACCCTGCGTCAGGCTCTGTCGCTGGGCCTTCGTTCGGGCTTCTCGCGCATCCCTGTCATCGGCGAGAACTCCGACGATGTGATCGGGATCGTCTATCTGAAGGACATCGTGCGACGCGTCTTCGATCGCCGTGATGCCGAGCAGACCGAGACGGTGGAGTCGCTCATGCGACCCGCGTTCATGGTCCCCGACAGCAAGCAGGTCGATGAGCTGCTCAAGGACATGCAGGCGGCCCGCACCCACATGGCGATCGTGGTCGATGAGTACGGCGGGACCGCGGGCATCGTGACGATCGAGGACGTGCTCGAGGAGATCGTGGGCGAGATCGACGACGAGTACGACACAGCCGCTCCCGAGGTGGCAAGACTCGAGGATGGCGCGGTCAGAGTGAGCGCGCGCATGCACGTCGACGATTTCGCTGACCTCATCGACGTCGATGTCGAGTCTGAGGACGAGGGGGTCGACACCGTGCTGGGCCTCATGGGCAAGCGTCTCGGGCGCGTTCCCATCCCAGGGGCGTCGATCGACCTAGATGGCTGGCGCCTCACTGCGGAGCAGGGGATGGGTCGCCGCAACCGCATCGGCAGCGTCTTTGCCGTGCGCGTCGAGGATTCCGAGGGTGAGTCGGGATCCGGTGGCGACGGCATGGAGGCCGGCGATGACGACTGAGCCCCTCTCCGAGGAGGACGCCAAACTTCTCACCCTCGCTCGCGGTGCGCGTGGACGCGCCGGCGCGGCCCGCGGAGCCGCTGTGCGCGACGAGACAGGACGCACCTACGCCGCGGCGGATGTCACTCTGCCCTCCCTCTCCCTCACTGCGCTGCAGCTCGCCGTAGCCCAGGCGGTCGCCGCGGGAGCGCGAGGCGCAGAGGCTGCGGTTGTGATCGGCGTGGACCCCGTTGACGACGAAGGCCGCCGCGCACTCGCTGATCTCGGTGGTGCTGAGGTCATCGTGCACCTGTGCGCGCCGGACGGCAGCGTGGTGTCGACCCTGGCCGCCGGCACGTGAGCGTCACGGTCGCGACCGCGTCCGAGCGTCGTGTGGCCGCCGCTGCGGTGCTGGGATCTGCCGCACTCTTCGGCACGTCGGGCACGGCGCGGGTGCTGCTCCAGCCAGGGGCGCCGGCCGCGGGTGCCGCTGCCGCTCGACTCATCGTGGGCGCGGCCGGCCTGGTTGCCTGGGCGTCGCGCACCGCGGAGGGACGCGAGGCACTGCTGCGCCTCTGGCGACGGCCCATCATCTGGACCATGGGCGTCACCGTCGCGGCGTACCAGGTCTTCTTCTTCCTCTCCATGAGTCGCACGGGCGTGGCGGTGGGCACGCTGGCGAGCCTCGCGCTCACGCCCTTCATGGCGGGCATGCTCGGCTGGATCATGCGCGAGGGCGCGCCAGGATACGTCTGGCTTGCCTCGACGATTCTCGCCATCGTGGGCGTCACGCTGCTCACGATCGGCGCGGGAGAAGGTCGTGATGTGCTCGGCATCGTCTTCGGCCTACTCGCGGGAGCGTCGTACGCTTTCTACACCGTCTTCGGGGTGCGCTTCGCACGTGCGGGCGAGCAACCGACCCACGTGCTCGCGGCGTCCTTCGCGGTCTCCGGAGTGCTGCTGATCCCGGTCTTCATCATGTCCGGCACGTGGTGGATGTCTTGGTCGTCAGTGCTTCTCATCCTCTGGCTGGGACTCGCCACGACGACGCTCGCCTATATCCTCTTTGGCATGGGCTTCCGCGCCCTGCAGCCCGGTCACATCGCCACTCTCAATCTTGCGGAGCCGGTCTTCGCCACGCTGCTCGGCGTCTTCGTGCTTGGGGAGCTCCTGGGACCCTTGGGTGTGGTCGGGTGTGCACTGGTCATCGTGGGCCTGGGAGTGCTGGGGCTGGCCGAGGGCAGGAGCGCGTCGTGAGTGAGCATCGTTCGGGCCTCGCCTGCCTGGTCGGTCGGCCCAATGCGGGCAAGTCGACGCTCACCAATGCGCTCGTCGGCACGAAGGTTGCGATCACGTCGCGTCGCCCGCAGACGACCCGCCATGTCGTGCGCGGCATCGTCACGCGGCCTGACTCGCAGCTCGTCGTGCTCGACACCCCGGGGCTGCACAAGCCCAGGACCCTGCTCGGTGAGCGTCTCAACGATCTCGTGCGTGAGGCCTGGTCCTCCGTCGACGTGGCAGCGCTCTGCCTGCCCGCCACCGAGAAGGTCGGCCCGGGGGACGCCTACATCGCCGGTGAACTTGCCAAGGCACGGCGAGGCGGAGGCCGCACCACCTTCGCGATCGTCACCAAGACGGACGCGGCATCGCCTGCCCAGGTAGCCGAGCGACTTGCCGAGGCGGCCCGACTGGGGGAGCGGGCCGGCGTGGACTGGGCTGAGATCGTGCCGGTCTCCGCGGTGACGGGTGACAACGTCGACCTGCTCTATGACCTACTGGTCTCGCGTCTGCCGGAGGGGCCGGCGCTCTATCCCGATGGCGAGGCGACCGATGAGCCCGAGGAGACGCTGGTCGCCGAGTTGATTCGCGAGGCGGCGCTCGAGGGGCTGTCCGACGAACTGCCGCACTCTCTCGCTGTGGTCGTCGATGAGATGGCACTGCGCGAGGACCGCCCCGAGGATCGACCGCTGCTGGACATCCACGCGATCGTCTACGTCGAGCGAGATAGTCAGAAGGCCATCATCATCGGCAAGGGTGGATCACGCCTCAAGGAAGTCGGCACCACATCGCGGCGTGGCATCGAAGCCCTTCTCGGGACCCCGGTCTACCTCGACCTGCGCGTCAAGGTGGCCAAGGACTGGCAGCGCGACCCGCGCCAGTTGCGCCGCCTCGGCTTCTAGTCCTGCGAGGATGACTCCGAGGAGGATGATTCTGTGCCGACGTACCGCGATGAAGCTCTCGTCTTGCGCACCCAGCGCCTCGGCGAGGCCGATCGCATCGTCACCCTCCTCACCCGCTCCCACGGCCGAGTGCGCGCTGTTGCCAAGGGAGTGCGGCGCACGGGGAGCCGCTTCGGGGCGCGACTCGAGCCCTTCGGCCACGTCGACATCCAGCTGCACGAGGGGCGTTCCCTCGACACGGTGACGCAGGTGGAGTCCCTGGCGGCGCATGGGGCGACCCTCTCCGCCGACTATCCGCGTTGGACATCAGGCTCGGCCATGCTCGAGGCTGCGGAGCGACTCACGCCGATGGAGCGTGAGCCCGCGGTGCAGCAGTACCTCCTGCTCATCGGCGGCCTGCGCACGCTCGTGTCGGGCACCCACGATCCCTCGCTCATCCTCGATGCCTTCCTGGTGCGCTCCCTCGCGATCGCCGGCTGGTCACCGTCGTTCTCCGAGTGCGCACGCTGCGGTGCGCCGGGACCGCATCGCGCCTTCGCGGTGAGCGGGGGCGGGGCCATGTGCGATCAGTGCCGCACTCCCGGTGCCGCACGCCCCGCGGCCGAGACCCTGCAACTGCTCGGCGCCCTGCTCTCCGGTGACTGGGCCACGGCCGATGCAAGTGATCCGCGTCACCGGCGCGAGGCCAGTGGCCTTGCAGCGGCGCTGATCACCTGGCATATCGAGCGGGGATTGCGCTCGCTCCCGCTTGTCGATCGCGGCTAGCCACACACCCCCCATGCGAGGATGGGGGAGTGCCGACGTACGCCGCCCCGACCCCGCATCCCAGCGGCGCGCGCCCGCCGGCGATCCCCGCTGATCTAGTGCCCCGGCACGTCGCGCTCGTCATGGACGGCAACGGCCGATGGGCCAAGGAGCGCGGTCTGCCGCGCACAGCCGGGCACGAGGCCGGTGAATTCGCCCTCCTCGACTGCGTCCACGGGGCGATCGAGATGGGCGTCCGCTGGCTTTCGGCCTACGCCTTCTCGACCGAGAACTGGAAGCGCTCGCCGGACGAGGTGAAGTTCCTCATGGGCTTCAATCGCGATGTCGTCCATCGCAGGCGCGACGAAATGCACGCCATGGGCGTGCGCGTGCGCTGGGCCGGCCGGCCGAGGCGACTGTGGAAGTCGGTGATCTCCGAGCTCGAGTACGCCGAGCAGCTCACCAAGGACAACGACGTGCTCACCCTCACCATGTGCGTCAATTACGGCGGTCGCGCCGAAATCGCGGATGCGGCCGCTGCCATCGCCCGAGGAGTCGCCGACGGGCGCATCGATCCCGACAAGGTCGACGAGCGCATGATCGCCCGGCACCTCTACGAACCCGATATGCCGGATGTCGATCTCTTCGTCCGATCATCGGGGGAGCAGCGCACGAGCAATTTCCTGCTCTGGGAGTCGGCGTACGCCGAGATGGTCTTCCTCGACACCCTCTGGCCCGACTTCGACCGCAGACATCTGTGGCAGGCGTGTGAGACCTATGCCGCGCGGGATCGGCGTTACGGTGGAGCGGTGCCTAATCCTGCGGTTCCTGATCCCGTGGTTCCTGATGATGCGGAGAAGCCGTGAGCGCGCCCGTCAAGGAGAGCAAGGGCTATCGCCCCGGCAGCCTCGAGATCCTCGCCGTCGGCCTACTGCTCCTCATCGTGGGCCAGCGATGGCTCGTCGGCCTCTTCGACGACCCGGCGCTCCAGACGGGGGCGACGATCTTCGTCTCCATCGTCGTCCAGGCACTGCCCTTCCTCGTCCTCGGAGTCGTGCTCTCCGGTGCGATCGCCGCCTTCGTCCCGGCGTCCTTCTGGAAGAAGGCCCTGCCTAAGAACCCCGCTCTCGCCGTGCCGGTTGCGGGCGCCGCAGGCGCAGTGCTGCCGGGATGCGAGTGCGCGTCCGTGCCGGTGGCCAACGGCCTCATGGCACGCGGTGTCGCGCCCGCGGCCGCACTTGCCTTCCTGTTGTCAGCGCCCGCGATCAATCCCATCGTGCTTGCCTCGACCTTCGTGGCATTCCCCGGCGAGCCGATGATGGTCGTGGCGCGCTTCATCGCCTCCCTGGCGACCGCCGTGATCATGGGCTGGCTCTGGCTGCGCTTCGGCAAGGCCAAGTGGCTGCGCATCGGTCCCCGTGACCACCTGGTGGGCACGAGCTCTTGGCATACCTTCCGCCTCACCGCGACCCATGACTTCTTGCACGCCGGCGGATTCCTCGTCATCGGCGGGCTCTTCGCAGCCGCGCTCAACGTGCTGGTCCCGCAGCAGTGGCTTGCCGCGGTGGCCGACCAGCCGGTCCTGTCGGTGCTCGTCTTGGCTCTCCTCGCCGTGATTCTCAGCATCTGCTCCGAAGCTGACGCCTTTGTCGCGGCAAGCCTCACGGAGTTCT
>JBIKKK010000118.1:0-6470 GCA_044360385.1 Candidatus Nanopelagicales bacterium | reverse complement strand
CGGGCTGCCGCGGAAGCCTTGCGTCAGATACCCCTGGGGGTATAGTCTCGTCCGAGACCACGAGGAGGCTCCGCCCATGACCGCACCCGGAATCCCGCACGTCCTCACACTCGACTCCAGCGGGCTCGGTGATCGCAGTTACGTCGTGCATGACGGTCGCACCGCCCTCGTGATCGATCCGCAGCGCGATATCGATCGTGTGGAGCGGCTTGCAGCCGAGCACGGCCTCACCATCACCCACGTCGCGGAGACGCACTTCCACAACGACTACGTCTCAGGTGGGATCGAGCTGGCGCGCAAGCACGGTGCCGCTTACATCGTGCCGTCCGGATTCGATATTCAGTACGCCGCGACCCAGGTCGACGATGGTGATGCCTTCACGGTGGGCGGACTCGAGGTCGAGGTCATCCACACTCCCGGCCACACGCCGAATCACATGTCGTATGCCGTACGTATCGGCGACAACTCCGTCGTCTTCACCGGCGGCGGGTTGCTCTACGGCAGTGTCGGCCGTCCTGACCTGGTCTCGCCCGACCTGACGGTCAAGCAGGCCCACGACCAGTGGCACTCTGCCCAGCGACTTGCCGACAAGCTCGACGACGACACCGCGATCTTCCCCACGCACGGGTTCGGATCCTTCTGCTCCGCGACCCAGACCCAGGGCGTGTCCTCGACGATCGGTCACGAGAAGACGATCAACCCGGCTCTCACCGTGGCCGAGGAGGCATTCGTCGACATGACGTTGGCCGGCCTCGATGTCTTCCCCGCGTACTACGCGCACATGGGACCGGCCAATGTCGCTGGTCCGAGTGCCGTCGACCTCGGCGAGCCCGAGCTCGTGGATCCCACGGAGTTGCGCGCCCGCGTGCAGCGAGGGGAGTGGATCGTCGATCTGCGTTCGCGCGAGGTGTTTGCTTCAGGTCATCTCCCCGGCGCGGTCAACTTCGATCTCAACGGATCGTTCATCAACTACCTCGCCTGGATGATGCCGTGGGGCACTCCGATCACGCTCCTCGGCTCCACGCCCGAGCAGGTGGCGCAGGCGCAGCGCGAGCTTGTCCGCGTGGGGATCGACCAGCTCACCGGCGCGGCCATCGGCGGACCAGAGACCTGGCTCGACGATCCCGCGCAGGCGGCGACACTGCGTCGCCTGTCCTTCCAGGACCTCGCCCAGGAGGTCAGCGGCCAGCAGGCACCCCGCGTCATCGACACGCGCCAGATCCTCGAGTGGGAGTCAGGTCACCTCGCGGGCGCGACCTTTATCCCGTTCTATGAGATCCAGGACCGGCTCGCCGAGATCCCCCGCGACGACACGGTCTACGTCTACTGCGGATCTGGCTATCGCGCAGCAGCCGTCACGTCGCTGCTTCAGCACGAGGGCTTCGACAACGTCGTACTCGTCGATGATGCCTTCGGCAACGCCGCATCGGCGGGCTTTGCCATCGAATCCAGCCCGGCCCCGGAGCGTGAGCCGGGCTGGACCTGGCTCGCCTCACGCGCCGCCGTGCGCACACACACCGAGCGCAGCGGAGCCCACACCCCCTAACCCCTAGGCTCGGGGCGTGACGATCGAGCGGCCGGCGCGCACGAGTGCCAAGTGGTGCGCTTATCCCGAGGATGTCCTCCCACTGTGGGTGGCGGAGATGGACTATCCGCTCGCCGCTCCCATCGCGGCCGCGCTGCACGATGCAATCGACCGATCCGACACCGGCTACCGCTGGGTGGGGGATCTGCCGACAGCTCTTGCGGAGTTCAGCGGTCGCCGCCTCGGTTGGGCGCCTGATCCCCAGCGCGTGATGCTGCTCGGCGACGTGCTCGTGGGCATGGCGGAGACGGTGCGGCGCATGTCGAGCGGGGCCCTCGTCATCACCCCACCGGTCTACCCGCCCTTCTTCCATGTGGCGACGACCATCGTGGATCGCGAACTCGTCGAAGTCCCGCTCGTGCCTGAGGTGGGGCTGGATCTCGAGGGTCTCGGGCGCGCCTTCGCGCGGCCAGAGGTAACGGCATTCCTGCTCTGCAATCCGCACAACCCGACCGGAGACATCTGGTCACGGGAGCAACTCGTGGAGGTCGCGACCCTCGCGCGGCGACACGACGTCCTCGTGATCTCCGATGAGATCTGGGCACCTCTCACGATGCCGGGTCGCACGATGACGCCCTATCTCAGCCTCGGAGAGGAGCTCACCGGGCCGGATATCGCGCTCGTGGCTGCATCGAAGGCCTTCAACCTGGCCGGTCTCAAGGCCGCGCAGGTCATTGCGGGTTCCGAGGACACCATGCGACGTCTCACCGAGCGCATCCCCATCGAGGTGACGTACTCAGCCGGGCAGCTGGGCGTCATCGCATCCATTGCCGCTTACCGCGAGGGCGACGCGTGGCTCGACGAGACGCGTGATCGCATCGCAGCCAACAGTGATCTCCTAGGGCGCCTGCTCGCCGAGCATCTGCCGGCCGTCACTTACGTCGCAGGTGAGTCCACCTACCTCGCTTGGCTCGACTGCCGTGGACTCGGGCTCGGCGATGATCCTGCCGCGCTATTCCTCGAGCGCGGCCGCTTGGCCGTCAATCCCGGACTCGACTTCGGCACGCAGGGCGCGGGTTTCGCCCGGCTCAATCTCGCGACGACGCCCGAGATTCTCGCCGAGGCCGTGCATCGGATGACGCTCTCGGCCGCACCGTGACCTCATTGCAGAGGTCTCGGGTCGGGGCTACCGCGTTCTTCGCCATCAACGGGATCCTCGGTTTTTCCTTCGTGCCGCGGCTCGCCGAGATCCAGGCCGACCTCGGCCTCGATGCCGCGGGCCTGGGAGTGGTCCTCGCCGTGGGCACGGCGGGCGGACTCGTGGTGGGCCCGTTGGCGGCGCCGCTGATCCATCGCTGGGGTGCCGTGCCGGTCGCGTCGGCGGTGGGCCTGCTGTCCCTGCCTCCCCTTGTCGTCATGGGATGGGCCAGTATCCCCGCTGTCTTTGCCATCGCCTTCTTTTTCTTCTGGGCCGCAGACGCGGTCATGGACTCGGCGATGAACACGCGCGCGCTCGAAGTGGAGGCCACCTACGGCCGCTCGATCATCAACGGATTCCATGCCTGGTGGTCGCTGGGATCCATCATCGGCAGCGCCCTGGGCGCCTTGAGCGCACTCGCTGGCATCGCCCTCGGCCCCTTCCTCACCGGTCTCGCTCTCGTAGCGGGCGCCGCGCTCCTGGTGGTGTGGGTCTCGGGCACGGGCGCGGTGCCCGAGGGTGAGCAGAGCCGCAACGACGGCGCTTCGGGCGAGACGCATCACCTCAGCCGTCGGCGCGCCCTGGCGGTCATGCTGGCGTCCGGAGGTGCGCTGCTGGCTGCCTTCATCATGGGTGCGGTCCTCGTCGAGGACGTCCCTGCACGCTGGGGGTCGGTCTACCTCACCGACCGCCTGGCCGATCCGGTTGCGTGGATCGCGGTCACATATGTCGCGCTCACGAGTGCCATGACCCTCGGCAGGTTCACCGGCGACGGACTCTCGGAGCGCTTCGGGGAGGTCCGCTGGACTCGCTGGTCGATGGCGGCTGTCGCGGTCGCCATGGGCGTGGCCCTCGTCGTCGGCACTCCCCTTGCCTTTGTCATCGCGAGTGCCGTGTCTGGCTTCGGTGTCGCCACGCTCTTCCCGGCGGCCATGCGCGCCGCATCACGGCTGCCGGGAGTGACACCCGCGACGGGCGTGGCGCTCGTGACGTGGTTCTCGCGTATCGGCTTCGTCATCTCCCCGCTCGCGGTGGGCCTCATCGCCCAGGGCGCGGGCATCGCCTGGGGCATGGGAGTGGTCGTGGTCGCTGCACTGATGATCATCCCCCTCGCCGGTGCTGCGCTGCGCGAGCGCGTCGGATGACCTTGACCCCGGATCAGGTCGCGCGGCTGGAGGCCTGGGGCGTGGTGGCGCTCGCGCAGGTGGATGACCATCCCTTCGCCTGGTGGGCGATGCGCGGCGAGGAGTTCGTCGTCGTCAAGGCCGGCGATCCCGGCGAGCGCCATCGCGAGGCGCTCGCCCTGCAGGCCTTCGGCGTCGGAGCGACAGACGTCATCGAGCACGATCGGGATCTCGGACTCCTCGTGACCCGACGCGTCCTGCCCGGAGATGACATCCGCCCCCTGGCCCGGCAGGACGATGACGCGGCTACGCGGGCGATCGCGCTCCTGGCTGCGGACCTGCATCGAGACCAGGGAACCGGGTCAGGGCTGCCGCCGCTTCGGGACATCGGTGTGGCTTTCGACGCGCCACATGATGATCGGCTGCCGAGGCACCTGGTCGACAGTGCGCGCCGGGTCTTCGACGATCTCATGGGCGAGCGCACGCCTCGGGTTGTGCTGCACGGAGATCTCCAGCACCTCAATGTCCTCAACACGGGGGAGGGGTGGCGCGCCATCGATCCGCACGGCTGGGTCGGCGACCCGGTCTTCGAGGCTGCAGCTCTGCTCGCCAATCCGCGCGGGCTTGTCGAGGATGGTGACGCGCGCGGCATGGACGGCCGACTGCTCGCGGAGCGATCCGGTCGCCGGGCCGAGATCTACGCCGAGACGACCGGCTACGACGTGGATCGCCTGCGGGCCTGGGGATTCGTGGGTTGCGTCATCGCCGAGCTGTGGATGCTCGAGTCCCACGATCTCGTGCACGGTGCGCCGCTGGCGGTGGCCGAGGTGCTCCTCGCCGAGGGCCTGTGACGGTGTCGATCAGCCGCGTAGCGATCCCGCGACATTGATGACGAATCGGTAGCGCACGTCCGAATCTTTGATGCGCTGCCAAGCCTCATTGATGTCGGCAATATCGATCACCTCGACATCGGCGACGATCCCGTGCTCGGCGCAGAAGTCCAGCATCTCCTGGGTTGCGTCGATGCCCGCGAGCTTGGCACCGACGATCGTGCGGGCCTCACCGACGAGGTTGCCCGCCTCGAAGCTCAGTGGCTCGACAGGGAGGCCCACGATGGCCAGCGTGCCCCGGGTCTTGAGCAGGCCGAGGTAGGCGTTGACGTCAATGGGTGCCGACACGGTGCTGAGGATCATGTCGAAGGACATGCGCAACGGCTTGAGGGCTTTGTGGTCATGCGTGGCAACGAAGGCATGTGCCCCCAGCCGAAGGGCGTCGGCCTCCTTGCCGGGGCTGTGACTGAAGACCGTGACGCGCGAGCCCATGGCCTTGGCGATGCGGACGGCGACATGACCGAGACCGCCGAGCCCGATCACGCCGATCTCCTTGCCCGGCCCGGCGTAGTCCTTGAGCGGTGGGTAGACGGTGATCCCCGCGCACAGCAGCGGGGCCACGGCCTGCGTATCCTGACCCTCGGGGATGCGCAGCACGAAGTGCTCGTCGACGACAATGCTGTCGGAGTAGCCACCGTAGGTGGGCGTGGCACCGTCGCGCTCGTAGCCGTTGTAGGTCGTGGACCAGTCGGGGCAGTAGTTCTCGTCACCGGCAGCGCAGGCGTCGCAGTCCTGGCAAGAGGCGACGTAGCAGCCGACGCCGACGCGGTCACCGATGTGATGCTTGGTCACATCCGAGCCGACCGCGGTGATGCGCCCGACGATCTCGTGCCCGGGGACCATGGGGAAGATGTCCATTCCCCAGTCAGCCTCCGCCTGGTGGATGTCGGAGTGGCAGACCCCGCAGGCGTCGATCTCGATGAGGACGTCCCGCGGCCCCACCTCGCGGCGCTCAATGGTGGTCGGGGCCAGGCGTGCGCCCGCCTCCGCTGCGGCGTAGGCCCGTGCCTGCATGGCGCTCCTTCAGGTCGCTGAGGTGCTGAACTCCAGAAGCGTATTCGTCGCGTAGTGCTCGCCCGGCCGCAGGACGCAGGAACCAAGCTCGGGCTGATTGGGCGCGTCGGGCATGCGCTGTGTCTCCAGCGACATCGACTGGTGGACCTCGAAGGGCGACCGGAGGTTGTTGCCGCTGTATACCTGCATGCCCGGCGTGTCCGTGAACACGCGGAGCACCCGTCCGGTGCCGGGATGGGTCAGGACGGCGCCGAGGCGCATGTCCCCCGCGGCACCCTCGAGCAGGTAGCAATCGTCGAGTCCGCCCGTGGCCTCCAGGATCGGCCCGAGCGCGCGAGATGCACGCATGTCGTAGGGCGTGCCGTCCACGTCGACAATCCCGGTGGGAATCTGGAATTCGTCGTAAACGAGTTTGCAGGCGGCCGGGACCTGGAGTTCGTGGTCAGCGATGGACTGTGAGCCGGCGAGATTCCAGTAGGCGTGATTGGCCATGCTGATGACGGTCGGCGCATCGGTCGTCGCTTCGTAGTGCGTCTCGATCCGCCCCTCACTCACGACATAGGTCGTCCGCGCTGAGACCGTGCCGGGGAATCCCATGTCACCGTCGGGGCTGATCAGCGAGAAGCGGATCGTCGCGCTGCTGTCATCGTCGGAGATCTCATCGACGTTCCAGATGAGCCGATCCCAGCCCATGCTGCCGCCGTGGAGCGTGTTGGGAC
>JBIKKK010000020.1:0-21071 GCA_044360385.1 Candidatus Nanopelagicales bacterium | reverse complement strand
GCCACGGTGCGGCGGCACTTTGGTAGCCAGGCCTTCACGACCGAATTGGCTACGACTGCAGGAATGAGCCATTCCTCACTCATCACCGCGACCCGTGCCGGCACGATCCGACGTGAGAGGCGTGGCGTCTACTCCATTGGCGATGACGACTATGCCCTCGCGAGGCGTCTCATCGAGGACCTGGCAGGCCGCGGGATCCGCGCCGCGATCGGGGGCCGGTCCGCAGCCGAACTCTGGGGAATTCCGGTCTTCGGCCCTCAAGGGGCCCTGCCCCCAACTCCCCTCACTCTGATCGTGGCCCGCGGAGCGTGTGTACGGCAGGGCACTCGGAGCGGGCTTCGCATGCGGGTCGGGGATCTGTCGGAGGAACACATCCTCCACGTCGACCCTGTGACCAGGGGCCCTTCTTACTCGGGAGTCGACGTGACCACTCCCTTGAGGACTGGCCTGGACGTTGTCAGAGACGTGGGCAGATCGCGTGCGTCGGCTCTGGTGCCCCTCTGTGGTGCCCTGCGTGCCCACATCCGTCTCCACGTCGTCGCGAACGATGCCCCCGAGGCGGCAGTCACGGAAGCCGCGCGCTCCACTGCGCTCAAAGACGCACTCTTGACGCAACTCGGATGCATAGCCCGAGGGGTCAACGCGCACGGCATGAAATGGTTCTACGACGTCCTTCCTTACGTCGAACCGCTCGTGGAGACTGCCCTCGAAGCCATCGCCTGGGCGGCAATCACTGATGCGTGTGTGCCGAGACCACGTCCCCAGGAGTGGGTCCACGGGGCGAGCGGCCGACGGTATCGGGTCGACTTCCTCATCGGTGACCGCGTCATCCTCGAGGCGGACGGTGCCGTCAAGTACGCCGATCAGTCTCCCTGGCAGGAGAAGCAGCGGCAGTCAGACCTCGAGGCCGCGGGCTACTGGGTGGTGCGCTGCACGTGGGAAGAGCTTATTCATCGCCCCCATGAGGTACTTGCCCGCATCGCACGCGCACTCATTCGCTGCGGGTAGCGGCGCACCTTCACTTTTCGCCAGTTATCGCGACTTTCGCACGTAAGGAAGTCGCGATAACTGGCGGAAACCGGCGTAAGTGTGGGCCTAGGCGGGGGAGGCGGTCGGCTCGGCCGTGGGCGTCGGCTCTGGGGTGGGCTCCGGCGTCGGGGTGGGCTCCGGCGTCGGGGTGGGCTCCGGCGGCGCGATCGCTACGACGAGCGTGACGACAGCACCCTTGTCGGCGTTGGTGCCCGCGGGCGGATCCTGCTCGAGCACCACGCCTTGCGGGACGGTCTCGGACTCCTGGTAGACGACGTTGGCCTGGAATCCCGCTGCTGAGAGCGCGCCGCGCGCGACCTCCTCGGTTTGACCCACCACAGAGGGCACCGCCTGGCGACCCGTCGAGACGACGATGTCGACCTTGCTGCCCACGTCGACGGACGAGCCTTCGAGCGGACTCGATGACAGGACGTAGCCCGCGGGCTGAGCGGCGTCTTGCTCCGTGACCTTGCCCAGGACGAGCTTGGCATCCGCGAGCGCCGTCTCGGCATCCTCGACGGACGTCAGGCCCGTGAGGGGCGGCACGGTCGTCTTCTCCTTGCCGGCGCTGATCGTGACGTTGACCGCCTGGCCCTCCTCGAGCTGTTCACCCGGGGTGGGCTGTTGGCCGATGATCGTGTCGACGGGCTTCTCAGAGACCTCCGGGGTTTGCGATCCGAGCACGAGGCCCTGCCGCTCCAGCACCGACTGCGCCTGCTTGATGCTGAGCCCGCTGAGATCAGGTACCGCGACGGTGTTGGCCGATGACCTATTGAGCACCAGCGTGGCACCCAGGATGACGATGCCGATGAGTGCCAGCACGCCGATCGTCATTGCCGCGGCGAATCCCGCACCGCGCTGTGCGCGACGCCCACGCGGCGGCTCGGTGTCGATGGCGTAGACCTCGGTGGGTTGTACGACGTCCAAGCGCTGTGTGGCATCCGAGACCACCATGGGCACCGCCGCGGTCATCTGCGCCGACACCGGTGCTCCCATGGCCGCACGCTCGACGTCGGCCCGGAAGTCCGCGGCCGTCTGGTAGCGGTCGTCGGGGCTCTTGGCGAGCGAGCGCATGACGACGCCGTCGACATCGCGCGGCACCTCGGGATCCACCTGCGACGGCGGCACCGCCTGCTCGCTCACATGCTGGTAGGCGATCGACACGGGGGAGTCGCCCGTGAAGGGCGGCTTGCCGGTGAGCAGCTCATAGAGGAGTACGCCGGAGGAGTAGATGTCACTGCGGGCGTCAACGATCTCGCCGCGCGCCTGCTCCGGGGAGAGATACTGCGCGGTCCCCATGACCGTCTGGGCGGCGGTCATGGTGTGGCCGGAGTCATTGATGGCGCGCGCGATCCCAAAGTCCATGACCTTGACGTCACCCGTGCGGGTGAGCATGACGTTGGCGGGCTTGATGTCACGGTGGATGATGCCGTGCCGGTGGGCGTAGTCCAGTGCGCTCAACGTGCCGGCCGTGATCTCGAGTGAACGCTCGGGCAGGAGCCGGCGCCCGCTGGTAAGGAGCTGCCGGAGTGTCATGCCGTCGACGTACTCCATGACGATGTAGGGCACGACGGTCGACTCTGTGCCGTCGATGAGGATGTCCTCGCCCGTGTCGTAGACGGCGACGATGTTGGGATGGTTGAGCGATGCGGCGGACTGTGCCTCGCGGCGAAAGCGGGCCTGGAATGCAGGATCACGGGCGAGGTCAGGGCGCAGGATCTTGATGGCGACGCGTCGACCGAGCCGAGTGTCGCGGGCCTCCCAGACCTCGGCCATGCCGCCCCGACCGATGACCGCCACCAACTCGTAGCGCTCGCCGAGGGTGCGGCCCACACCGGGGTCCTGCGTCACGCTTGCCTCCTGAAGTACCTATTCATGGACGTCCCAGTGTCTCAGTGAGTTCCCCCGGAAGCGGGAATGAACGGCTTCACGGCAGCCCTCACTTCAGTACACCTCACTGCAGCGCCGCCTCAATGACGGCACGCGCGATAGGCCCGGCGAGAGCCCCACCGCTCAATTCGCTCTGGCCACCGTCCTCGACGACCACGGCGACGGCGATGCTCGGATTGGTGGCGGGGGCCATGGCGACCATCCATGAGATCGGTTGCTCGCCGTCGCGGCCGGTCTGTGCCGTGCCCGTCTTGGCTCCGACGAGCACCGGATTGCCCTCGCCATCGACGATGCCCTGCAGGACTCCCGCGGTGCCCTCCTCGACGACGGCCACCATCATCTGCTGCATCTGCGCGGCTTGCTCGGGTGACAGTGCGGTGCGGAAGATCCTTGGGTCCGCTGTGCGCAGGATGGTGAGATCAGGGGCGCGGATCTCCTGCACTAGGTAGGGCTCCATCACGACGCCGTTGTTGCCGATGCCGGCAGCGACCATGGCCATCTGCATCGCCGTCGCCCGTACGTCGAACTGGCCGATGGCGCTGATGGCGGTCTGGGGCTCGTCGGGGTTCTCGGGGAAGCGCGACGTAGCCGCACGCAGGGGCGTCTCGAACTTGGTGTCGAAGCCGAAGAGTTCGGACTGCTCACGAAGCGCGTCGGCACCCAGCTCATTGCCCAGCCACGCGAACGCGGTGTTGCAGGACACGGCGAGTGCCTGCTCGAGGGTGATCTCTCCACCGGGAGCGCACTCCTCGCCGGTCCAATTGCGCAGGGTGCGCTCCGACAGCGGCAGGTCGTACTCCGCCGGTCCGGGGAGGACCGAATCCATCGTGAAGCGCCCCGAGGCGAGCGCTGCCGCCGCGGTGACGAGCTTGAAGGTCGACCCGGGTGGATTGAGGGCGACGATAGGTCGATTGATGAGGGGCTGATCGGGATCCTCGAGCAACTCCTCGTAGTACGCCCGGATCGCCGCGGGATCGTGGGACGACAGGATGTTGGGGTCGAATGACGGGACCTGCACCTGAGCGAGGATGCGACCTGTCGAAGGCTCGATCGCGAAGACCGCCCCTTGCGTGCCCTCCATGCTGGCCCAGGCCGCAGCCTGCACAGCCGGATCGATCGTGGTCGTGACGGCTCCACCCCTCGGCTGCGCGCCCGCGATGAGCTGCTGCAGGCGGTCGACGAAGAAGAGATCGGATGCACCCGACAGGACGGCGTTCTCCGTCCGCTCCAGGCCGGTGGCGCCGTAGACGATCGAGTAGAAGCCCGTGACGGAGGCGTACTGCTCTCCCTCGGGGTAGACGCGCAGCCACTTGAGGGGGCCCTTGGTCGCCTCGGAGAGCGCGACCGCATCCGGTCCGGTGAGGATGGGACCGCGCTGTCGACCGTACTCGTCGAGGATCACCCGCTGGTTGTCCGCGCGTGCGCGGTAGTCGTCGCTGCGGAAGACCTGGATGAGCGTGATGTTGACCATGAGCGCGACCAGCAGGAGGGTGAGCACGAGACTGATACGGCGAATCGCGCGGGTCATCGCCGCACCACCTGTGTGTGGACGGCGTCGGGAGCAGGCGCTGGTGGAGCCGGCCGCCGCGCACGGTTAGAGATGACGAGCAGGATGGCGATGATCACCCAGTTGGCGACAAGCGATGACCCGCCGTAGGAGAGGAAGGGCGTCGTGAGGCCGGTCAGCGGGATGAGGCGCGTGACGCCGCCCACGATGACGAAGACCTGCAGCGCCAGCGTGATCGACAGGCCCGCCGCGAGAAGTTGACCGAAGGGATCTCGGACGGCGACAGCGGTGCGCAGACCGCGCTCGATGAGCACGGCGTAGAGCAGGAGGATGCCGATCGCGCCGGTGAGGCCGAGTTCCTCGCCGAGTCCCGAGAGGATGAAGTCGGTGTTGGCGAAGGGCACGAGTTCGGGATATCCCCGACCGAGACCCGTCCCGAAGAGCCCGCCGTTGGCGAAGCCGTAGAGCGACTGGACGATCTGGTAGCCGCCGGTGTCGGAGTAGGCGAAGGGATCGAGCCAGATCTGCACTCGCGTGCGCACGTGCCCGAAGAGCATGTAGGCGATCACCGCGCCTGCCGCGAAGAGGATGAGGCCGAGGACGAGCCACGACCAGCGCTGCGTGGCGATGTAGAGCATCGCGACGAAGAGCCCGAAGAAGAGCAGCGACGTGCCGAGGTCTCGCTCGAAGACGAGCACTCCGAGTGAGAGTGCCCAGACGACAAGAATCGGCCCGAGGTCGCGCGCACGGGGCAGGGGCACGCCGAGCACCTTCGTGCGCACCAGCGCGAGGGAGTCGCGCGTGACGACGAGGTAGCCGGCGAAGAAGATCGTGAGCAGGATCTTGGCCGCTTCAGCGGGCTGGAAGGTGAAGCCCCCGACCCGCACCCACAGGGTCGCACCGTTGACGGTGGCACCGATGACGGGCGCCAGCGGCAGCAGCAGCAGGATCACGCCGAGGAGGCCGAATGTGTAGGTGTAGCGCTGGAGCACCCGGTGGTCGCGCAGGACCAGCAGCACGAGCACGAAGAGGAGCACGGCAACGGCGTACCACGTGAGTTGGTTGTAGACGTCCGGCGCGGGGATGGGGTTGTCGTTGCGCTCAGCACGCTGCACGGCGGCGACATCGAGTCGGTAGATCATCACCAGGCCGAGGATGGTGAGCAGCGTGGCGATGGGCAGGAGGAAGGGATCGGAGTAGGGCACGCGCCAGCGCACGATGATGTGCGCGATGAGTGCGAGTGCGCCCACGACCGCGGCGGTGATCCAGAAGCGTGAGTGCAGGCCCTCGCCGGTGGACCAGGCGACCTGTTGCGTGCCGAGGACACCGAGGCCCCACGCAAGGATGAGCAGTACGAGTTCGAGATTGCGCCGGGTGCGCTGCCGCGGGGCGGCGTCGACGCTGCCGCTGACGCTCATGGCACCACCGAGGGAGAGGGCGAGGGGGCGGGACCGGAAGCCGGGGTGGGCGCGGGACTCGGCGGGCAGTACGCCGGCCGCGGGATTGACACGCATGCGCGGTCACGAAGCCCGGCCACGATGGCGTCGGCTCCCTCGCGTCCCTGAGCCGAGATGCCGTTGGTCACGAGTCCCGCCTCGAGCGGAGGCAGGTCCGCGACGGGGATATCGGTGACCGTGACGAGGGAGGAGAGCGAGGGGAAGGTGCTCACGCCCTGGTAGACAGCGACGGCGCCGTCGCTCGTACCGACGTACCACTGAGACCGCACCCATGCGCTGCCGATAAGTGCGAGCGCGACGATGGCGATGAGCACTGCCCCAGCGATCCCGATGGACCACGCCGTGATGCGGCGGCGACGCGACCACGGCTCGCGCGGTGCCGCGGGGCTGCCTGCATCCACCATGGGCAGCTCAGAGGTCGGGGGGCCGCCATCGATGACCGAGGGCGGATCGGGGGCGTTGGGGTCGACCTGCGCATCGTCGGGAAAGTGGACTCGGGGAAGGCGCGCGCGCACCCGGGGCTCGCCCGCTGCTCCGACGACCACCGGGAGTGCGGTGGCCTGAGCGCCCTCGATGACGTGTGCGACCACGACCGTGACGTTGTCGGGGGCGCCGCGCGAGAGGGCGAGGTCGACGAGTTCGGTGACACACACGGTGGGCTCGCGGGCACCGAGGATTCGGGCGATCTCGTCATTTGTGACGAGACCGTGCAGGCCATCGCTGGAGAGGAGGTAGCGGTCCCCGAGCCGTGCCTCGCGCACGGAGAGATCGGGCTCCGCGACCTGCATGCCGTCAAGTGCGCGCATGAGGAGGTTGCGGCGGGGATGGGTGTAGGCCTCCTCCTCGGTGATGCGGCCCGCGTCCACAAGGGTCTGCACGTAGGTGTGGTCGTGGGTGATCTGGCTGAGCTCGCCCTCGCGCAGCACATAAGCACGTGAGTCGCCCACATGGACGACAGCGATGCGCGCACCTTCGCCGTCGGAGAGCCAGTAGAGCGCCGTGACCGTCGTGCCCATGCCCGCGAGGTCTGGGCTGTCCGCGACGACGAGTCCGATCGTTGCTCCAGCGCTGTCCACCGCTTCTGCAAGTCGCGTGAGTGCTTCACCCTGGCCCAGGTCTTCGTCGGCCATGTCGGCGAGCGTGGCGACTGCGGTGGCACTGGCGAGCTCGCCACCGGCGTGACCACCCATCCCGTCAGCGATGATGAGCAGGCGAGCGGCGGCGTAGCCAGAGTCCTCGTTGCCTTGGCGCACGACTCCGACATCGGAGCGCGCGGCGTAGCGGAGTGCGAGGCTCACGGTCACCGCTTGAGTTGGAGGGTCGTGCGCCCGATGCGCAGCGGGACTCCGGGCGGCAGGACGGTCGGCGAGGTGATGCGCGTGCGATCGATCCAGGTGCCGTTAGTCGAGCCAAGGTCTTCGACGATCCAGCCGTCATCGCCGGGGTAGAGGCGCGCATGACGACTCGAGGCGTAGTCGTCGTCGATGACGAGTGTCGAGTCCGGGGCTCGCCCCAGGGTGATCTGTGCGGTCCCGAGGGGGATCACCGTCTGCGCGAGAGGGCCTTCGGTGACGACGAGTGCGGGACCCACCTTGGCGTGCTTCGCGGGCTTCGCTGCCTTGGCGGGCTTGGGCGGCTTCGCCGGCCGCGGCGCCTTAGGTGGCCGAGAACTCGTGGCGGGCCGGGCCTCGCGCGGCTGCATGAGGTCCCGCCGCAGGGCGATGACCGTGATGATGATGAAGAGCCACAGCGCCCCGAGGAACGCAAGCCTCAGCAGCGTGAGGGCGAACTCGGTCACAGGATCAGCCCGTCCGGTAGGTGATCGCCGTCGTGCCGATGTGGATGACGGAGCCGTCGACGAGGGCCGCCTGCCCCACGCGCGTGCCGTCGATGGTCGTGCCGTTGGTCGAGCTGAGGTCGCGCGCGACCGCGGGCGTGCCAAGGACGACCTCGCAGTGGGCGCGCGAGACGCCGGGGTCCTCGATGCGGATGTCGGCTTCGTTGCCGCGGCCCAGGCGAGTGACGGCGCGGACCAAGGGGTACGCCGTGCCCCCGATCTCGAGGTAGGGCTGACCCGGCAGCGCGTCGGAGACGACGGCCGACACGACGGCCGCGCGTGCCTCGGAGTGGACGCGGAAGATCCCGGTGTCGAGTGAGTCGTCAAGCGCGAGTCGGACCTCGGCGGGTCCGAGCAGTGCGTAGCCCTGCTCCGCGGCGTACTCCGTGACGACCGTCGCCAACTCGCCCTGCAGCGCATCTCGGTAGACGCTCAGGCGCTCGTCGTCATGGGGTGAGAGATCGAGGGTGAAGACATTGGGGGTCACGGTCCGGCCGCGAGCGACGATGGCGGCTCGGTCGTCCATCTCCTTCTGGATGGCGGCGGCCAACTCGACGGGCTGAACCTCTGACTTGAAGGCCTTGGCGAAGGCACCGTTGACGATGCGGTCGAGACGGTCTTCGAAGCGATCCAGGAGGCCCACCCTGGAATCGTACGGCTCCGGCTAGCGCGAACCCCAGAAGCGGGGGATGAAGCTGCTCACGTGGTCGGCGTAGTCGAACCAGGCCACCCCGTGCTTCTCCGCGAGGAGGCGGTCCTCCCAGAAGGCCTTGGCGTAGAAGAAGACGACCAGGGCCACCCAGAGCAGGACCTGCCAGATCGAGCCCACGGCGAGGGTGAAGCCCAGGGCGGCCACGAGGATGCCGGAGTAGATGGGGTGGCGCACGAGGGCGTAGATGCCGCCGGTGCGCAGCGCAGCGCTCGCCTGGGGCACCGGCGTGGGCGTGAGCGCAGCGCCGAGATTGAGCAGGGCGATAAGGAAGACGGCGAGGCCGGCGATCATGAGGATGATGCCGAGGACGTCGAGGAAGTCCGGTGGGGCAAAGAGGCTGCGCCGCTTGGGGAGGGCGACGAAGAGGATCAGCAGCACTGCCTGCGCGGCGACGAGCGCCCAGCCGATACGCCGGTTGCGGACGTCAGGATCAATTGACGCCCGCTCTTCGGCCGCACCGTGAGTCACGTCGCCCATTGTGGCTCACACCTCTGACGACGCGGCTCGACGGTGGGGGTTCCCTAGGCGATGCCAAGGTTCGACTCGGTTTTCACCGGTACTGGGTTTCCGCCAGTTAAGCGACCCTGCGCAACCCAAATCGTCGTGCAACTGGCGAAATCGTCTCAGCGAGTCGCGCGGGCCTGCTCGAGGGTGCGTGTGTGGATCTCCTGGTTGTCCGGGTCCGCGAGGCGGCGGTCATCCACCGGACGGCCGGCCAGAACCGCATCGAGGTAGCGCCGGTCGGCATCGAGGCGCTCTATGGGTGAGTACGTCGGGGTGCCGTGTCCGGGCACGAGCACGCAGGAGCGGCGTACCACCTCCGCGAGGCGATCGAGCCCGACCAGGTAGCTCTCGAGATTGGGCTCGTCGGCGTCGGGGTAGGGCAGTTCGACGTCGCTGAACATGTCACCCGCGAGGAGCACGCCTACATCCGTGATCTCGACAGCGAGGTGCCCGCGTGCGTGGGCGTCGTGTGCGTGCAGTGCGATGTCGCGACCGCGCCAGGGCAGATCGTCGTCCGGGATCGCTTTCACCCGCCCGGCCAGGCCGACCAGGTCGTCGGGGATGTCGCCGATGAGTGGTTGGACCAGAGACGCCCGGTCGCTGGACCACTGCGAGGCAGCCCACGCGCTGGACCACCGCGGTGCTTCGCCGAGGTCGGGGTGCCACAGCACGTGGTCGTAGTGCAGGTGCGTGGCAAGCCCGGCCGCGCAGCGCGCGCCCGCTGCTGAGAGGAAGGCCGCGACGCCCGCCACCTCGTCGGCATCCCAGCACGGGTCGACAACGAGCGCCTCACCGTCCGCGATCACGGCAGTGGATGTCGTGGCGTAGCGACGTGACGTCATCACGTGTACGCCGGGAGCGACCTCCACGGCGACGCGAGTCATGCGGTGAGCCTAGGGATGCAGCACGGTGATGGCGTAGCCCTCAGACCAGGACGGGTCACCACCCGGCAGGTCCGGCTGGGCGGCGAAGCGCGCGGGATCGAGGCCGATGCCGGCGGGACCGAACAGCAGTTGGTTGAGGTAGGCACCCGATGAACACTGTGTCTCCGCGAATCCCTCGGATTTCTTGGGGAAGAGCGCGCGCACCTTCACCCAGGCGTCCTCGCCCTTGCAGGTCGTGCGCACCGCTGACTGCAGGGCGCGGCGCTGCCCAGCCTCGGGGGCGATCTTGAAGTCGCCGTAGACGAAGGGAATCGAGCCGAGTCCGACAAAGCTGGCGCGGGCGAATCCGGGAAGTGCCGAGAGGTGGCGCGGCCGCACGCCGCGGGGATATTGGCCGGCGACGTCCTCGATCACGCGCGCAAAGGCGCGGCCGCATGGAGATCCATGGAAGTCGGCCTCCGATGAGGGCACCGGGAGGGCCGAGGTCGCCAGGTAGGTGACCGGATCGGTGCCCGAAGCATTGTTGGGGAAGCACTCAGATCCGCCCGAGGTGTCAGCCTGCATGAATCCGCGTGCTTCGTTTCCGCCGAGGCCGAGATAGGAGATGGCGACGACGTGGATGTCTTTGCCGCTGACGCGCACCGTTGCGACGCCGGGGCCGGCCTTGCGCGGTGATCGGAAGGCCACCTGAGCGGATGCGCCACCGACCTCCACGATGCCGATGTCCTGGCTGGGTGTGTTCAGCGTGCCCGCGCGGGCATTGGCATCCAGCCAGGCGAGGAGAGCCTCCTGGGTGTCGGGGAGGATCCTGTTGGCACGCAGTGGGAAGCCCGAGGCGGAGATGGTCGCTCGAGTGCTCGCAAAGATCTCGCGTGTGGCGAGCGGATCGTTGAGCTTGAGTCGACGCATGCCTGCCGTCGCGAGTAGCGCGATGGGCACATCCGCGATAGCGATGCCTTCGCTGTCGAGGTGTGTGCGGAGCTGATCCAGGAGCGGCTGCACGGCGTCCGGCCCCGCAGCCGCCGGCCCGGCGGCGAAGGACGACAGGCCTGGTGTGTTTGCGCGTGCGCGATAGGTCTCAGTGACCGTGACCCCCGCAGCCTGCTCAAACACTGCAAGCCGGGTGCCACTGCTGCCGGCGTCGATCACCGCGATGTACGTCGGCTCGGCGGACCTCGCGGTGGGCGTCGCGATCAGTCCAGGAGCGACGATGACGAGGGCAGTCGCGATGAGGCAGGAGAGCAGGACGCGTGTCGCAGTCATGGTGCGGATGGTGGTCATGCCGAAAGCGTACGACGTCCCATCAGGCGGCCAAGACCCTTACGCCGTACGAAGCGAGCGGCACATCGGCCTTGGGGAGATTGATCAAGCCGCCTACCCGCGGTCAGGGGCGCGACACCGCGTCGAGCTCGGCGAGGTCCTGGGCCGTCAACGTCAAGGAAGTGCTGGCCACGAGTGCGGACAGTTGGGCGACGCGCGAGACCGAGGCGATCGGGGCGGCCACTGTCGCGCGGGTGAGCAGCCAGGACAGCGCCACCGTCGCTGGCTCCACGCCGTGACGATGTGCGACCGCCCGCACCACGTGGAGGATCGCTTCGTTGCGCGGCGTGACGAAGGGTGAGACATGGCGGCCTCGGGCCGCCGCCTGCGGGTCCGCGTCGGCGTACTTGCCGGTGAGGAATCCGGCGGCGAGCGGCCAGAAGGGCAGGCAGGCCAAGCCCTCGCGCTCGCAGAGATCCTGCAACGGCCCCTCGAATTCATCGCGCACGACGAGGCTGTAATCCGGCTGCACCGCGCAGAATCGCGGGAGGCCGATCTCATCGGCAATGCGCAGGGCCTCCGCAAGACGGTCGGCGGAGTAGTTGGACGCCGCGATCGCACGCACCTTGCCTGCACCGATCAAGTCACCGAGCGCGCGCAGCGTCTCCTCGAGCGGGGTCTGCGGGTCGTCGGCGTGGCAGTAGTAGAGGTCGATGTAATCCGTCTGCAATCGGCGGAGCGATCCGTCTACGCTAGCCATGATCTGCGCGCGCGACAGACCGTGGTTGCCAGGGAACTTGCCAACCTTGGTGCAGATGACGACATCGCTGCGATTGCCGCGCGCCGTCTTCCAGCGCCCAACGATCTCTTCGGATTCCCCGCCAGAGCACCCGGGCGCCCAGTGCGGGTAGGAGTCGGCGAGGTCGATGGCATTGCCCCCGGCTGCGACGTAGGCATCGAGGATGTCGTACGACGCCTCCTCGCTCGCCGTCCAGCCGAAGACGTTGCCCCCCAGCACCAGGCGGGATACCTCGAGCGCGGAGGTGCCCAGCGTGACCCGAGGCATAGACGAGTGGAAGCGCACGGCCCTAGGTTAGGCAGTCGGGGGATGAACGAGTCCCCCCAGGAGGTACCCTCGTCACTGCCCTGGGGACAGGGCGACGCGCGAGTGGCGGAATAGGCAGACGCGCACGGTTCAGGTCCGTGTGCCCGTAAGGGTGTGGGGGTTCAACTCCCCCCTCGCGCACCCACCGTCATTTGTGTGTCCCAAGCGAGGTAGGTGCCTACCGCACTGTGGGGCTCGTCAGCGTGTGAGGAGGACAGTGACGCCACGAGAAGCGGGCCGGTAGTCATTCACGGGAGCGGAGCACGTTGCCCGTAAGCACCCGCAAGGCAAGGAACAGAAGGTTCCTGCCGCAACGGAAAACGTCTTGCTCCTGCTCGAACCATCTTGGTGACTCTCGACTAAACCATCGAGTGTAGTCCGAAAAGGTTCCCTTCCGTGTCCTGGCAGATCGACATGAAGCCATAGGGACCGATGGGCTTCTTGGGATCGACGACGGTGCCGCCACTCGTGAGTGCGCGCCCTTCCTCGACTGCACAATCCTCAACCTCGAAGTAAACGATTGTGCCGCCCTGGGCTGGCCTGATCTGGTCGGACTTGACCAGTGCTCCATTCGCACCATCAGTACCCTCAAGCATCGGGAAACTGCGCGTGTGAGACTCGTCCGGAACATCTGAAACGTCTTCCAGGCTTACGTTGAAAACAGTTTGATAGAACTCAGTGGCCCTGTCCATGTCGTGAACGTAGATCTCGAACCAACCAACGGCCATGCGGGCCTCCAACCTCATAGTGTGCAGTGACCACGCATGTTAACTGGGACGGGTGAACTCACACGACCCTTTATGGTCACCCGATGGATGCTGAACATTCGGGGTACCTACCTCACAAACCGTGCTTCTCTCCCCCCTCGCGCACCCGTTAGTGAAGGTAGCGCTGCCCAGCGGCACACGCTGATCATCGCCCATCGACTTGACGACGATGCCAGCGCCGCGAAGGAGTGGACTGACTCGGATACGTTCGCGGTCAGGGATTGGGCGCGTAACGACCTCACGGTGCAGACCCTCTAGCGCCTTTCCCGGGTTCCCTGGCCAGTGGCGCTGAAGATCCGCCCTAGTCCTCGTCGAGGCTGATGATCGTGCAGCGGATGTCGGTCATGTCGCGCAGCTGCTGCAGGCCGCCCACGCGGCCCCAGCCCGTGCGCGTGCCCCCCGCGCCACCGAAGGGCTGGGCGCTCTCGAAGTAGTCGGTCGAGTCGTTGACGACGACGCTGCCGCATCGCAGGCCCTCGGAGAAGATGAACGCGCGCGATAGCGACTTGGTGAAGACCGCGGCCTGTAGGCCGAGCGGGTCGGCGTTCGCTGCCGTGAGCATCCCTTCGTCATCATCGCAGGCGACGATGGGCACGACGGGCCCGAAGCTCTCCTCACGCGCGATGCGCATGGAGTGGTCGACACCGTCGATGACGGTGAACTCGTAGTAGAGGTCAGTGGGATAGCCGCTCGCCCGCCCGCCACCGAGACGCATCTGTGCGCCCCGTTCGAGTGCGTCGGCGATGTGCTCATCCATCTTGGCCGCGGTAGGTGCATTGGCGAGCGGGCCCATGGTCGTCGAGTCATCGAAGGGATCACCGAGCACCGCTGCGGCTGCAGCCTCGATGACCGCGTCGGCGAAGTCGGGCGCAACTCGTCGATCGACGAGTACGCGCTCGGTCGCGCAGCACACCTGTCCGGCGTTCCAGTAGGCACCGAAGACCGCCGCCTCCGCTGCAGCGGCAAGATCGGCGTCCGCGCACACGATGACCGGGCCGTTGCCCGATGCCTCCATGAGAGAGCGCTTGAGCCCCGCAGCGCGCACGATGCGCTCCGCGGTCGCGGACGATCCGACGAAGCCGATCGCGTCGATGCCCGGATGGGTGATCAGGTGCTCGCCCACAGCACCGTCACCGGGGATGATGGAGACGAGGCCCTCGGGCACGCCTGCCTCCTCGAGCAGCGCACCCAGTGCGAGACACGCAAGTGGCGTGGTGTCCGGCGGCTTGCACACGACGGCGTTGCCCGTCGCCAGCGCCGGGCCGAGGAATTCGCACATGATCATGAGCGGGAAGTTCCACGGCGTGATCGCTGCCCAGACGCCGACGGGCGCGCGGTAGGTGAACATTCGCTTGTTGCGCGCCGAACTCGGGATCGTTTCGCCGTAGAGCCGCTTGGCATCCTCGGCGGAGATGGAGAAGAGCGATGCTGCGTCCTCGACGTCCGCCAGCGCCTCAGCCTTGTAGGGCTTTCCCTGCTCGATCGTCGTGAGACGCGCGAGCTCCTCGTGATGCTCCTCAATGAGGGTAGCGATGCGATGACAGAGGTCGGCACGCTCGTAGGTCGACCAGTGGCGATAGTCGTCCCAGGCACGCTGCGCAGCAGCGACCGCGGAATCGAGCTGCTCCGTGCTCGCGCGCGGCAAGTCGGCGAGCTTCTCGCCGGTGACGGGTGAGATGACGGGCGTCGGCTCTCCTCGCGGGTCGGCGTAGGCACCGGCGACCCACAGTCGTGACTCAGTCATGAGAAGACTCTAGGGAAGGGTGCGGTGAGTTGCTAGTGTCGTGGCATGCGTTACGACGGGACGATGCTCATCACCGACCGACTGGAGGACTGCCAGCGCTTCTACGCCGACCTGCTCTCGGTCGAGCCTGAAGGCGGCGCAGGCTGGGCGCGCTTCGCGCTCGCCGACGGCAGCTGGATCGCTCTGCACACTCCGTGGCGGCCCGGCATGACCACCACCGGAGGCTCGCAGGTGGTGCTGCTAAAGGTTGACTCGCTCGACGCCGAAACTGTGCGGCTGACCGCTTCAGGGATCGCCTGCTCGGAGCCTCACGAGATCCCGGGCGGCGCCGTCGTGACGATTACCGATCCCGACGGTCGCACGATCCAGTTGATCGCCTACGCGGCAGAGAGTTAGCCGCCGCCCGTGTCGTCCAATCCCGACCGCGCGTCGCACTTCCCGGCGATCGAGAAGCGCTACGGCAAGCCCATGTCCTACTGGTTCGCCCAGATGAAGAAGGTCGACGGCCAGAAGTACGCCGACCAGATGGCCTTCCTCCAGGACAAGCACGGCTTCAGCCGCGCCCACGCCAATGCGCTCGTGCTCTACTCCAAAGGCAATACGTCCTCGCGCCGCTACGAGACCTTCGACGACTACCTCGAGACCCTGGATGCTACGAAGGCCAAGACGATTCGCACGATCTTCGCCACGCTCGCGGTGAAGTTCCGCAAGGCCGAGGTGGTCATCGCCTGGAACCAGCCCATGCTCAAACAGGACGGCCGCTACCTCTTTGGCGCTGGGGCGCAGAAGGAGCACATCCTCATCGCGCCCTTCGACGCCGACATCGTCGACGAATTCCGCCCGCGCCTTGAGGGCTACTACGTCAATAAGAAGACGATCCGCGTCCCCGCTGACTGGAAGGTCGACAAGAAGTTGCTCGTAGACCTCGTCTCCGCCCAGTTCGACTAGCCCGACACCTGCTGGGCACCTGCTGAAATCCGCACTTTCGGGCCCCGTGGGGTACCCGCTTAGGGAACCCTAGGTGCCATGCAGCCCCGACGCGTGCTCGTGGTCGAGGACGAGGGATTCACCTCGGGCCTCGTCTGCGCGGCGCTCCGGGGAGCGGGCTTCGAGGTCCGTGCCGCGGCAAGCGCGGCCGAGGCCCGCCGGGAGGTCGCGGGATTCGATCCCGACGCCGCTGTCATCGACCTGAATCTCGGCACCGGTCCCAATGGTGTTGATGTCGCCCACATCCTCAGTCACCAGAACCCAGGAGTAGCGCTCCTGCTGCTCACCAAACTCCCTGACCTGCGGGCGGCCGGCTACACCGAAGCCGACCTCCCGCCGACATGCGGATTCATTCGCAAGGAGGCCGTCACTGATGCTGACCTGCTCGTGCAAGCCGTCGAGAATGCTCTCACCGATCAGGTGCAGCGCATGAAGGGTCAGGTGGATCAGGCAAGTCCGCTCGCAGTATTGACCCAAACACAGTTTGCCGTGCTTCGGCTCGTCACCCAGGGCTACACCACGCCGCGCATTGCTGAGATGCGCGGCACGACGACAAGCGCGGTGGAGAAGGTCCTGGGGAGCATCTACGACGCCTTGCACATCGCCAAGGACGATGGCATCAGCCGGCGCGCGGAGGCCATGCGCATTTTCGTGGAGTACGCCGGTCTGCCCCCCCGAATCTGAGGTCTGACCCCGAGAGTCACTGGGCTGAGGCACCCCTCATGGGAACTCATCCACATCGCAGGTCGCTACACTCACGGAACCAGTGACAAGCGACCAGTCGGGAAGGCTCATCCGTGGGACTCGGTACTGATATTCGCCTCGCACGTCTCTTCGGGAATCCTTCTGGCAACCTTTTCGGCATTGCGGTGGACCACTTCGTGGGCTACGGCAATGCCCGCGAAGGTGGCCTCAGGGACCTGCCGACCGCGGTGGACCGTTGCATGACGGCACATCCCGACACGATGACAATGACCCCGGGCACCGCCAAGCACTGCTGGCCGCAGCATGCCGGCCAAGCGTCCCTGATCATCCAGGCGAGTTACTGGACGCCCGATGACCGCATCCGTGGGCAACTAGCGACGCCGGCCGACGCCGTGCGCCTCGGTGCCGACGCACTCGCCGTCGCCATTGCCGTGCGCGGCGAGACGGAGGGCGACTTCATCCGCTGGCTCTCCGACGCCGTGCGCGCCGCAGCACCCTACGAGCTCCCCATCGTGGCCCACATCTACCCCCGCGACTACTCCGATGGCGTGAAGATCGTCTTCACTCCTGACGAGATCGCCTACGCCGTGCGCGTGGGTATCGAGACCGGCGTAGACGTCATCAAGGTGGGCTACCCCGGCGACGAGAAGGCATTCGCCGAGATCATCGCGGCGTGCCCGGCGCCCGTCGTCATGGCGGGTGGCCCCAAGGAGCCCACGCTGGCCGGTGCGCTCACACAGATCCACGCCGGCATGCGCGCGGGCGCGCGTGGCGCGGTCGTCGGACGCAACATCTGGGGCGAGGCTGACATGGAGCATGCCGCGCGTGCGTACGCGGGTGTCATCCACGACAGACTCGACGCCGACGAGGCCATCGCGCGCGCATGATCATCGGCCTCGGCTGCATTGCCCACGACCTCATCCTCGTCACCGCCACGCCATGGGAGTCCGGCAAGGGCAGAGTGGTCTCGAGAGAGTCGCGGTTCGGTGGGAATGTGCGCAATGCGCTGGCCACGGTCGCTGGCCTGGATCACCCTGCGGGCTATCTCGGGACAATCGGCACTTCGGGATTGGCGGACGCGGCGGTTGCAGACCTTGTCGCGCATGGCATCGACACGGTATTCGTCGAGAGGGTGGCCGGGGCCGACCCTGTGGAGTCGCGCATCACCGTGACGGCTGACGGTGAGCGCTACATCGCCTTTGATGACGCGCCGCTTGCGATTACGCCGCTCCCGGGTGAAGCACTCGTCGAGCGGGCGCTGGGCACCGCGGGATGTCTCCTTATCGATGCCTGTGTCGCTCCGCCGGGTTCACTGCGCGTGGTCGAGCAGGCGCGCGAACGCGGAGTGCCGGTGGTGCTCGACGCGGAGCGCGATCCCACGCCGACGGTGCGCGCCCTTGTGGACGCGGCCGACCACCTTGTCATCCCGCTCGCCTACGGAGTCGAGCTCACCCAGATGCAGGACCCGCGTGACGTCGTGGCTGCGCTGTGGTCGGACCATCGCGCGGCGATCGTGCTCACCGACGGGATGCGCGGCGCCTATGCCTTCGCGTCTCCCGAGGTCGGAGCTCACGTGCCGTCCTTCTCGGTGAAGACCGTCGACACGACCGGTTGCGGGGATGCCTTCCACGGCGCCTATGCATGGGCGCTCGTCTCGGGCGTCGACCTAGAGGAGCGTGTGCGCATCGGTGCCGCGGCAGCCGGAGTGCTCGCTGCATTGCCGGCCGGGTCCCCGCGAGTGGCAACGCGCGCGGCCATGGACGCCTACCTGGGCTAGGCGGACCGTCTGACGCTCACTTCCTGCTGGCCAGGGCGGACATGCCGTGGTGAATCCGCGGTATTGATGGGCTTCCTCATCACACTGGGCTGGGCATCAGTCTGATGAGGAGGTGGCATGTCTGAGATCAAGAAGGACGTGAAGGCGGCCGAGTGAGGAGTCACGAGCTGGTCCGTCTGGCGCATGGCGCGTGTACCGACGTCGATCTTCGTCCTCATGGTCGCGGCGTACTACCTGATGGTCGCGTTTGACAACATCACGAACCCGACCAATCCCAACGCGAGCAATTGGCCATTCGTGCAGGGGGTGCTGAGCGGTGACGGCGTCCCGGCTGACAGTGGATTCGAGTGGCGATTCATCGACGCGACGTGGTTCCAGGCGCTCAGCTATATCGGTGTCATGGCCGGAGAGACACTGGCAGGTGTCACGTTGCTGATCGGTGGCATCTTGGGTCTGCGCCGATCGGGCTCATGCCCGCGCTGGGGAAACACTCAGAAGTGGACCTACGTCGGCGGCACCATCGGGCTGGCCGTGTTCTTCTTTGGCTTCATGGTGGTTGGTGGAAATTGGTTCATCATGTACTTGAACTCAAAATGGAACGGCCTTGAGCCGGCATTCCAGAACTCCACCATGACCGGGATCATGCTCATCCTCGTGACCGGCGTACTCGTCGGAAGTCACCTGGCGCACGAAAAGAAGTAGTGCTCAGCCCTGGTCGAGCTTCACCTTGGCCTTTCGTCCGCGAATCGTGCAGTGATTGAGCGCCTTGACGACCTTGCGTGCCTTGTCCTCGGGCACGTCGACCAGCGAGAAGAACTCCTGGATCTTCACCGGGCCGACATCCTTGCCCTTGAGGCCTGCTTCGCCCGTGACCGCGCCGACGATGTCGCTCGGAGTGACGCCGGACTTGCGGCCGAGGGACACCCAGATGCGCGCCTTGCCGGGAGCGGGGCGAGGAGAGGCGCCCGCACCCTTGCCCGCGGGCTTGCCGCTTGACTTTCCGGCCTTACCGGACGCACCTCGCTTGCCGTCGCTGTCGAGCGAAGCGCTGAGCTCGCGATCGTCATCGGCAATGTCTCCGCCCGCGGCCTCATGGGCGAGCGCAAACGCCGCGAGCAGAACCGTCTCCGGATCGCGATCCTCGAGAAGGTCGGACACGATCTCCTGGAAGGACTCAAGGCGCGACTGCTGATCGGGATCATCGAGGATGTCTTCGATGCCCTCGCGGGTGCGTTCGAGACGCATCATGCGCACATCGGCGATGCTCGGGACCTTCTCGATGGGAATCGACGTTCCGATGAGCTTCTCGATGGCCGCGAGCATGCGCCGCTCGCGCGGCTCCATGAGACTGAGGGCCACGCCTTCGCGGCCCGCACGTCCGACGCGGCCGATGCGATGCACGTAGACCTCGGGCGAGGAGGGGAGGTCGTAGTTGACCACGTGGGAGAGGTGGTCGACGTCCAGTCCGCGCGCGGCCACGTCGGTAGCCACGAGTAGGTCGATTGTCTTGTTGCGCAGGCGGTTCATGACCCGGTCGCGCTGATCCTGCGTGAGGCCGCCGTGCAGGGCCTCTGCCTGGTAGCCGCGGGCCGCGAGGGACTGGGCGAGATCGTCAACCTCGCCTCGGGTGCGGCAGAAGATGATCGCCGCCGTGGGGTCCTCAGCATCGAGGATGCGCATGACGGCCGCGGGCTTGTCGAGACGCTTGACGACGTACGCCGCCTGGCGCACGCGGGGCACGTCGTCGGCACT
This sequence comes from Candidatus Nanopelagicales bacterium, assembly GCA_044360385.1. Classification (GTDB taxonomy): domain Bacteria; phylum Actinomycetota; class Actinomycetes; order S36-B12; family S36-B12; genus Mxb001. The sequence continues at coordinate 1,154 of JBIKKK010000020.1, read as the reverse complement.
CTTGGCCGGAGCGGCGATGGCGACCCGCTCGGGATTGCGCAGGTGCTTGCTCGCCAACTTGTCGATGCGCTTGGGCATCGTCGCGGAGAAGAGCACCGTCTGTCGAGACGGCGGGGTTTTTGCGAGCAGTGTCTCGATGTCCTCGATGAATCCCATCTCGAGCATCTCATCGGCTTCGTCGAGCACGACCGTGCGCACGTGACCGAGCTTGAGTGATCCACGATCACAGAGGTCCAGCGCGCGACCCGGCGTCGCGATGACGACATCGACTCCGCGCCGCAGTGCCTCGATCTGCTGGCGTGCCGGTGCACCGCCGTAGATCGCGACGAGACGCACCCCAATGGACTTGCCGTAGCTGTGGAAGGCCTGCGACACCTGGAGCGCGAGCTCGCGGGTGGGCACCAGCACGAGTGCGCTGGGCTCCTTGTCCTGACGGTGCGGATCGAGGCCCTCGAGGATGGGCAACGCGAAGGCGGCGGTCTTGCCGGTGCCGGTCGCTGCCTGGCCGAGCATGTCGGCACCGCCAATGAGCAGCGGGATGGAGGCGGCCTGGATCGGCGTGGGCTCTTCGTAGCCGAGAGACGTCAACGTGGAGAGGAGGTCACCCCGCAGTCCAAGGGAAGTGAAGTCGAGTTCGGGGGTGTCCATGGGGCGGACGCTACCTTGCGCGTGCGTGTCCCCCGGATCAGGGCGAGATCAGCGCTATGCGGCCGCGGCTTCCGGCACACGGACGAGAGCCCCGCCGCGCGTCCGGCTCAGCACGCCGATGGTCTCGATGCCCAGGGCCACCGAGACGAGCCCGAGGGCGCTCATCCACCTACGGTCGATGTCGTTGATCGCCGGGCAGCCCAATCGATGCGCGACAACTCCGATCCGGAGCACAGCACTATCCCCGTCTGAGGTTTGGCAGTCGACATCGAAAGGATCAAGATCCTCGTCGTCTTCGTCGTAGCCGTAGGGATCCGCTTCGCTCACCGCAGCATCGAGCTGTGCGATGACACTGGCGAGCACTCCCAGACAGGCCTCCTCCTCGGGGGCGGGTGGTCCGTCGGGGATCACGACGACGACCGGGGCGGGAGAGCCGTCGAGCTCGGCAACGATGACGACCGTGCCCTCACGGCGCTCCTCCACGGGGATGTGGTCGGCCGCGAAGA
>JBIKKK010000117.1:0-6575 GCA_044360385.1 Candidatus Nanopelagicales bacterium | reverse complement strand
GGCACATGGGTGCGCTTCGCGCAGTACGGCGACATGCCCGCCGATCAGGCCGCGATGGCCCAGGCGGGTATGGAGAGCTACTTCGACTCGCTTGGCAATCACCTGGGCGTCAACTGATCGCAGCGCGCGGAGCCAAACCCTCCGACCGCAGCTCGAGTGATGCCAGCTCGGCGATGACCGCTTGGTCGCCGCGGCGCCAGGCGCCCGCCGGGTCGTCGCTGATCCGCGCCAGGAGGTGAAGCGGCTGGCGCGCCATGGCGCGCAGCGCAAAGAGGTCGAGGTCGTCGGTGGAATCGAGGAAGCGCCGCGCCGCCGTAGCGCGACGGATGAAGGCGACGCGGATCGGCACCCACAGCATTGCCCACGAAGCGATGCCGAGGACGGCAAGTGCAATCGCCAGAAAGCGTGCGAGGAGGCCGACGGCATCCGCGGAGGCCTGGCCGGCTTCGGCGATCGACACCGACGCGCTGCTCATGCCGTCGAAAGGTGACTGCAGAGCCTCACCGATGAGCGGTACGCCGGCCAGCGCCTCACCGGCGCTCGCGAAGCGGTCGGACATGTCGGTCGCACTACTGGAGACGGCGAGCCCGGGCGCGGCGAGATTCATCACCAGGTCGTAGAGCCGCAGCGCTATCCAGATCCATAGCGCGCTCCACAGCACCAGCCACGCATCACCGAGGATCTGGCGCGTGCGTCGCGCGGGAATCTCCGAGTACCAGGTCATGTGAACTCCTTCTTCGCACTGCACCCACCGTAGGCTCCTGCCATGGCCATCACCCTGCAGCGGGTCCCCGGCGAGTACGCCGCCCACCGCCTCGCCCCCGACGCCGACATCCCCGCGGAAGCGTGGGACGCGCCCTTCGTCAGTATCGGTCGGTCACATGATGAGCTGAGCATCATCACCGGCAACGACATCCACATCGCGAGCGACAGCAAGGTCGGGCCCTGGCTCGCCTATCGCGTCCCCGGCGCTATCGACTTCTCCGCCACCGGCATCATGGCCGCCCTCACGGCGCCGCTCGCCGAGGCGGGCATCGGCATCCTCGGCATCTCGACATACGACACCGACTACATCCTCGTGCGCGCCGACGCGGGCGTGGCCGCCGAGATCGCCTGGCGGGCGGTCGGCATCTCCATCGACGTCACGTGACCGTCGTTGTCGCGGCAGCCATCGAGCGCGATGGCCGCTACCTCGTGGCGCGGCGTACCCGGCCGGAAGACGTCGCAGGTCGATGGGAGATGCCCGGAGGCAAGGTCGAGCCGGGCGAGACCGAGGAGCAGGCGCTCATCCGCGAGATCCGCGAGGAGCTCGGCGTGGAGATCGCTATCGGCGAGCGTGTGCCGGGGGAGTGGCCGCTGCGGGAGGGGATGGTGCTCCATCTCTACGCCGCGACGCTCATCGCCGGCGAGCCCGCGCCCCTGGAGCAGCACGACGAGATCCGATGGGTGACGCCGAGTGAATTCGACGAGATCGACTGGCTGCCCTCGGACGTGGACGCGGTGCGCAGCCTCCGTGAGGCCACCGCGTAGGGTCTCGGGGTGACTGCCACCCGCTCGGACCTTCGCAATGTCGCCATCGTCGCCCACGTCGACCACGGCAAGACCACCCTCGTCGACGCCATGCTCTGGCAGTCCGGGGCCTTCCGCGCCAACCAGGACGTCGACGATCGCGTCATGGATTCGATGGATCTCGAGCGCGAGAAGGGCATCACAATCCTCGCGAAGAACACCTCGGTGAAGTACGCCGGCCCGTCCGCTCCCGAGGGCGGCGTGACCTTCAACATCATCGACACCCCCGGCCACGCCGACTTCGGTGGTGAGGTGGAGCGCGGCCTGGAGATGGTCGACGGGGTCGTCCTGCTCGTCGACGCCTCCGAGGGCCCGCTGCCCCAGACGCGCTTCGTGCTGCGCAAGGCGCTCGCCAAGAAGCTGCCCGTCGTCCTCGTCATCAACAAGGTGGATCGCCCCGACGCGCGTATCGCCGAGGTGGTCGACGAGGCCTACGAACTCTTCCTCGATCTTGACGCCACCGAGGACCAGATCGATTTTCCGATCGTCTACTGCTCGGCGAAGGCCGGCCGCGCGTCACTCGAGCGGACCGCCGATGGTGGCATGCCCGCGGAGGAGAATCTCGAGGCTCTCTTCGCAACGCTCATCGACGCGATCCCCGCACCGTCGTACGACGAGGACGCGCCGCTGCAGGCGCATGTCACCAACCTCGACGCTTCGCCCTACCTCGGTCGCCTCGCGCTGTGCCGCGTGCACCAGGGCACGATCCGCAAGGGCCAGCAGGTCGCGTGGATGAAGTCCGATGGCTCTGTCGAGCGCGCGAAGGTCGTTGAGCTGCTCATGACCGAGGCGCTCGACCGCGTGCCGGTCGACAGCGCCGGACCGGGAGACATCATCGCTGTCGCGGGCATGGCTGACATCACCATCGGCGACACCCTCGCCGACCCGGACAACCCCATCGCCCTGCCGGTCATCACGGTCGACGAGCCCTCGATCTCCATGACCATCGGCATCAACACCTCGCCGCTGGCCGGGCGCAGCGGTGGGACCAAGCTCACCGCCAACATGGTCAAGACCCGCCTCGACCAAGAGCTCATCGGCAACGTCTCGATCCGCGTGCTGCCCACCGAGCGCCCCGATACCTGGGAGGTGCAGGGTCGCGGTGAGCTCCAACTCGCCATCCTCGTCGAGCTCATGAAGCGCGAGGGCTTCGAACTCACCGTGGGCAAGCCCCAGGTCGTCACCCGCACGATCGACGGCAAGCTCCAGGAGCCGATGGAGCGCCTCTCCGTCGACATCCCCGAGGACTACCTCGGTGTCGTCACGCAGCTCATGGCACTGCGCAAGGGCCGCATGGAGCAGATGGTCAATCACGGCACCGGATGGGTACGCATGGAATACATCGTGCCGGCGCGAGGACTCATCGGCTTCCGCACCGAGTTCCTCACCGAGACGCGCGGCACCGGACTCCTGCATCACGTTTTCGACCGCTACGAGCCGTGGCATGGCGAGTTGCGCACTCGGCCCACCGGCTCGCTGGTCGCCGATCGCACCGGCCCGACGACGGGCTTCGCCCTGGCCAATCTCCAGGAGCGCGGGACGATGTTCGTCGGACCCGGCACCGACGTCTACGAGGGCATGATCGTCGGGGAGAACTCCCGCTCGGATGACCTCGACGTCAATCCGACCAAGGAGAAGAAGCTCACCAACATGCGCCAGTCCTCGGGCGACGTTCTCGTACCGCTCATCCCGCACAAGCAGCTCTCCCTGGAGCAGGCGCTGGAGTTCTGCCGCGAGGATGAGTGTGTCGAGGTGACCCCCACCGCCGTGCGGATCCGCAAGGTCCAGCTCGCGGCCACCGACCGGGCCAAGAGCCGGTCCAAGAGCTCGTCCCGCGGCTGAGGTAGCCCTTATCCACAGGGGGGCGTCCCCTAGGGGTCTTGGTCCCGGGGGTCTTGGTCCCGCATTCACGCGGCGTCCTCCTCACGGGAGGTCGCGATCAGGTCACATTCGCGCCTTCGCGTCGGATCAGGTCCGCTCCCGTGTCCTACCGGCGTACTGTCTGCCCGGACGGCGCATGACCCGCCGATGAACGGGAAGGGCAGGCGGTGCGGTGACGGCGACGGTCGAGGAGGCGACGACCTCCCCCGAGGAGGTCAAGGGGCGCTCACTCACGCAGATCGCGTGGGGGCGTCTGCGCCGCGACAAGACCTTCATCGCTTCAGCAATCATCCTGCTCATCATCTTGCTGGTGGCGCTCTTCGCACCGCTCATCACCGGCTGGCTCGGACTTGATCCCTACGCCACCGACAAGACCGCGATCTCGACCTCCGGCGGCAAGCCCAACGGCCCCTGGGGTGGAGCCAGCCTCGAGCACCCGCTCGGTGTCGAATGGGGCACGGGGCGCGACATCCTCGCCCGCCTGCTCTACGGCCTGCGCATCTCGCTCCTCATTGCCTTCACCGCGACGGTCCTCGTGGTCATCCTCGGCACGCTCTTCGGAGTGATCTCGGGTTATGCGCGAGGCTTCACCGACGCGGCCATCGGGCGCTTCATGGATCTCATCCTCGCCTTCCCCTTCCTGCTCATCGTGCTCGCGCTCTCAGGCGCGATGACCCAGCGACTCACCGCCATGGGGATCCCCGAGGGCAATGCGTCCCGGATCACCTACCTCATCCTCGTGCTGGGGATCTTCGGCTGGCCCTATCTCGCGCGCATCGTGCGCGGCGAGGTGCTCAGCCTGCGCGAGCGCGAATTCGTCGAGGCGGCCATTGCCATGGGCGCGAGCACCCCGCGCATCCTCTTCCGCGAGATCCTGCCCAACCTGTGGGCGCCGATCCTCGTCTACGCCACGCTGCTGCTGCCGGTCTATATCGCCACCGAGGCGGTTCTCTCCTTCCTCGGTGTCGGCGTACTCCCGCCCGAGCCCTCCTTCGGCGCGATGCTCTCCGAGAGCGTGCAGTTCTTCCAGCTTGTGCCGAGCTACCTCTTCATCCCCGGCACCCTGCTCGTCATCGTCGTCGTCGCCTTCAATCTGGCGGGCGACTCGGTGCGCGATGCCCTCGATCCCAAGGCGGCCAAGTGAGGGCGCCCATGGTCTCCCGTCCGACACCGATCGACCCGTTCGCGGGCCGTGGGAGGAAGGTCACGTCCGTGACCCGCGGTGCACTGAAGGAGGAAATATGGTGAAGTCCAAGGCGACCCTCGCGATCGGTATCGCGGCGGGTGCGCTGATCCTCGCCGCATGTAGCGGCGGGTCATCTGATGGGGGCAGTTCGTCTGCTCCCGCGGGGGAAGGCCAGCCGGGCGGCACGCTGACGATCCTGTCTCCGGCCGAGCAGATCCTGTCGCTCGATCCGCAGGTCGTCTACACGGGTGAGGATCTCGCCTTCCTCGGTGCGACGATCCAGCGCTCCCTGACCGCCTACCAGGTCGCACCCGGCGATGCGGAGGGGACGACCCTCGTCCCTGACATGGCCACCGACCTGGGCACCGCCACCAACGGTGGCAAGACCTGGCAGTTCACGATCCGCGACGGCGTGACGTGGGAGAACGGCAATCCGGTCACGTGCGCGGATGTCGCCTACGGCGTCTCCCGCCAGTTCGACATCGGTCTCACCGAGGGCGGCCCCGTGTATGCGGTGAGTTACCTCGACATCCCGACCGACGACGAAGGCAACTCCGCCTACGCCGGTCCCGCGGATGGCACCGGCCAGGAGCTCTTCGACAAGGCTGTCGTGTGCGATGGCAACACCATCACCTTCAACCTCAACCAGCCGGTCCCCGACTTCAACTACGCGGTGACGCTGGGCTTCAGCGCGGTCCCGGCCGACATGGCCGCGGGCGTGGAGTACGGCGATAAGCCGATGTCCAACGGCCCGTACAAGATCTCCGAGTACTCCAAGGGCAAGGGCGGCAAGCTCGTCCTGGTCCGCAACGAGAATTGGAGCGCCGACAGCGATCCGTACCGCAAGGCCTACCCGGATTCCTGGGTCGTGAACTTCGGCATCGAGGAGTCGGTGGCTGACCAGCGCGTCATCCAGAGCTCCGGCGAGGACGAGTTCTCGATGGTCCAGGGGCTGACGACGGCGTCGCTGCCGGTCGTCTTCGAGGACCCGCAGTACGAGTCGCGCCGCATCGACGCTTTCGATCCCTACTCGATCTACGCGGCTGTCAACGTCGAGAAGATCCCGGATGAGAAGTGCCGCCAGGCCATCGGCGTCGCCCTCGACCGAGAGGCACTGCTCCTCAATGCCGGTGGCACCTTCGCCGGTGAGTTCGCCGACGGTGTCGTCAAGCCCAACATCGGCATCGACTACGCCCCCACGGGCCTGTGGGATGGCCTCCTCGGCCAGCCCGTGCCCGGCACCGGTGACCCGGAGTTCGCCAAGAAGTTGCTCTCCGAGGGCAAGGACTGCCCGACCGAGATCACGCTCGACTACGCGCAGTCGGAGGACAGCGACAAGGCCGCGGCCATCTGGGTCGAGTCCCTCGCCCGCGCGGGCATCACGGTCAAGCCGAATCCCATTGAGCGCGGCCAGTACTACGGCGTCGTCTTTGAGAACGGCAACGAGATCATGACCGGCGGCTGGGGCCCGGACTGGCCCAACGCCTCCACCGTGATCCCGCCGCTCTTCGTGCAGGGCTGGAACCTCTCCCGCGTGGACGACCCGGCGTTCGCCGAGAAGGTCTCGGCGGCGTCCGTCGAGCTCGATCGCAACACGCAGGCCACGATGTGGCATGAGCTCAGCAAGGAAGCGGCGCAGAAGATGTGGGTCGTGCCCACGCGCTTCGGCCGCGACCAGCGTCTCGCCGGCACCAAGGTGGGGCCGATCTTCAGCTGGTCGGCCTACGGGTCCTTCCCGTACCCGATCATGTACGCCACGCAGTAATTGCATGCGTCGCGAGGTGGGGGCAGGATCCTGCCCCCACCTCGCGCGTCGCACATCACATAGCTGTCGCACATCACATAGCTGTCGCACATCACATAGCTGTCGCACATCACATAGCTGTCGCACATCACATAGCTGTCGCACATCACATAGCTGTCGCACATCACATAGCTG
>JBIKKK010000167.1:0-4923 GCA_044360385.1 Candidatus Nanopelagicales bacterium | reverse complement strand
GGGGCCTTGCGGCCCCGCCGCTCCTGTGTGGTCCCAGATTTCTACTTGCTGGAGGGAGCTTCCTTCATCTCCGCGTCCGCGAACTCCGGGCTGTCGTCCATGGACTTGATGCGAGCGATCTTGAAGATGAGCAGGCCGTAGAGACACTTGGCCAGCACGTCCGCCAGCGAGTAGCCGATCTGGCGGTAAACGAAGGCATCCGCTCCGTCCAGCCCGATCATCGGGAAGGCGTAGGAGATCGGGTAGACGCCCCATGTCGCCAGCAGCAGCCAGCGCAGGCCCGCGAGCTCCTTGCCAACCTGGTTGGGCTGGCTCTTGGCCGCTCGACTGAGTTCGACGAAGAGCACATAGAGGATGTAGATGAATGGAATGGTCGAGAGCGCACCCCAGATGGCCTTGCCGGCCATGTCGGCGGTGACCTCGCCCGGGTAGCCCAGGATGATCATGAGGGCCGAAGCCGGGATGAGCTTCCACAGCAGCGAGCGACGAACGGCGGCGGGAAGTGCGAGGACGGCCACCGTTTCGAAGAGCAGGAGCGGCACGGTAAGCAGCCAGTCGACGTAGCGGTAGCCCTCGTTGAAGCCGTCGCCCTTGACGAGCTCGAAGACCTCGGCGACACCAGGAGTGCCAACGCCCACTGCGACGTAGGCATCGGAGAACGAATCGAAGATGCGCATGTAGTGGTAGGCGGCGATGAAGCAGACCATGGCCGACACGATGAGCGCGAGACGGTAGCGCGGCAGGACGCGAGGCGTCACCGCCAGCAGGAAGACGGTCGTCGCGGCCATGGACGCCAGGGCGAGCGACAAGATGTTGTAGACCGTTTGGAACTGAGCGTTGGTGAGAGTCTCTACGACCTCCACGCGGTACCCCTTTCTCGTGACGCCTCTCGGCGCCTATGCCGAGCGCCCCCAGGGCGCCGTATGGAGCGGACTGTCCTCCGGGTTCGGCCACCGCGCAAGTTGAACCACCTATGGCGCGATTTAGGGACCTCGGAGGGTGCGAAATTGGGGCACCTACGCTGGGTCCATGCTCACGATCCGAGAGGACCTCGTCGCCGCGATGGTGGCCCATGCCCGTGCGGACCACCCCGATGAGGCCTGCGGCGTCATCGCTGGCCCCGAGGGCGCCGACCGCCCTGAGCGCTTCATCCCCATGGTCAACGCGGCCCGCTCGCCGACCTTCTACGAGTTCGACTCCGCTGACCTCCTGCGCCTCTACCGGGAGATGGATGACCGGGATGAGGAGCCGGTGGTGATCTACCACTCGCATACGGCCACCGAGGCCTACCCCTCACGGACGGATATCTCCTACGCCTCCGAGCCGGGTGCGCACTATGTCCTGGTCTCCACCCGGGAGTGCGGCTCAGAGGAGGGCCCCGTGGAGGTGCGCTCCTTCCGGATCGTGGACGGGGTGGTCTCAGAGGAGCCAATCGAGATCGTCGCCTAGGCTGGCCCCCATGTCCGTCGAGGTCCGCATCCCTACCATCCTGCGCCCCTTCACCGGAGGCGAGAAGAACGTCATCGGCGAAGGCGTCGATCTCCGCGCACTCATCGCCAATCTCGATTCCCGCTACCCCGGCATCTCAGAGCGGTTGGTCGACGAGCAGGGGCTGCGCAGATTCATCAACGTCTACCTCAATGACGAGGACGTCCGCTTCCTCGGCGGACTCGACACGGTGGTCGCCGACGGCGACTCCGTCACGATCCTCCCCGCCGTCGCCGGCGGCTGAGCCCGCGCGCCATGCGCTACGACTCGCTGCTCGACTCGGTCGGCAACACCCCACTGGTGGGCTTGCCGCGCATGTCGCCGAGCGAAGACGTGCGGCTGTGGGCCAAGCTCGAGGATCGCAATCCGACGGGTTCGGTGAAGGATCGCGCGGCTTTGCGCATGATCGAGCAGGCAGAGAAGGATGGGATTCTCACTCCCGGCTGCACGATTCTCGAGCCCACGAGCGGCAATACCGGCATCTCGCTCGCGATGGCCGCGCGCCTCAAGGGCTACAAGCTTGTCTGCGTCATGCCGGAGAACACATCGGCGGAGCGCACCCAGGTCCTGCGCATGTGGGGTGCGGAGATCGTCTACTCGCCCGGGGCCGGCGGCTCCAATGAAGCGGTCCGCGTGGCTCGGCGTATGGCTCAGGAGCATCCCGACTGGGTGATGCTCTACCAGTACGGCAACCCGGCCAACGCCGAGGCGCACTACGCCACGACGGGGCCCGAGATCCTCGCCGACCTGCCCACGATCACCCACTTCGTCGCGGGCCTGGGGACCACGGGAACGCTCATGGGGGCGGGCCGCTATCTGCGCGAGCACAAGCCCGACGTGCAGATCGTCGCGGCCGAGCCCCGCTACGGCGAGCTCGTCTACGGCCTGCGCAATCTCGATGAGGGCTTCGTGCCCGAGCTCTACGACCCCAGCGTCCTCACCACGCGCTACTCGGTGGGACCGCGCGATGCTCTGAGGCGCACGCGCGAGCTGCTCGATCAGGAGGGGATCTTCGCGGGCATCTCGACGGGCGCGATCCTGCACGCCGCTATGGGTCTGGCCAACAAGGCGGTCAAGGCGGGGGAGCCGGCAGACATCGCCTTCATCGTGTGCGACGGTGGCTGGAAGTACCTGTCCACCGGTGCCTACGAGGGCACGATCGACGACGCCGAGGACCGTCTCGAGGGCACGGTCTGGGCATGAGCGACGACAGGCCCATCGGTATCTTTGACTCCGGCGTTGGCGGCCTCACCGTCGCGCGTGCCGTTCTCGACCAGCTCCCGCACGAGCCGATCCTCTACGTCGGCGACACGGCGCGCGGCCCCTACGGCCCGCTGCCCATCGCGGAGGTCCGCGCGTACGCACTCGACGTCATGGACCACCTCGTCGCCTCCGGCGTCAAGATGCTGGTGATCGCCTGCAACTCTGCGAGCGCCGCTGTCTTGCGAGATGCGCGTGAGCGCTACGACATCCCCGTGGTCGAGGTCGTCCATCCGGCGGTACGCCGGGCGGTGAGCGCGACGCGCCGCGGCCGGATCGGCGTGATCGGCACGCAGGCGACCATCACGTCACGCGCCTACGACGATGCCTTCGCGGCGGCTCCGCACTTGGAGATCACGAGCGAGGCGTGTCCGCGGTTCGTCGAGTTCGTCGAGTCGGGGGTGACCGGCGGCGATGAGTTGCTCGCGGTCGCGCGCGATTACCTCGCTCCGCTGCAGGACGCCGAGATCGACACTCTCGTCCTCGGCTGCACCCACTACCCGCTCCTCACCGGCGTTATCTCCTATGTCATGGGCGATGGAGTGACACTCGTGTCGAGTGCGGAGGAGACGGCCAAGGACGTCTACCGCACGCTCGCTGAGCACGGGCTCGTGCGCGATCCTGCGTTGCCGGAGCCGCAGCACCGCTTCCTTGCGACAGGGGACCCCTCTGCGTTCGCGGCGCTCGGGGCTCGATTCCTGGGCCCGGAGATCGGCGTCGTCGAGCGCGCCTAGGCTGCAGGCGTGCGCCTCACGGTGATCGGCTGCGCCGGCTCCTTCCCGGGTCCCGACTCGCCCGCCTCGTGCTACCTGCTCGAGCACGAAGGCTTCCGGCTCGTCCTTGACCTCGGCAATGGCGCACTCGGTGCGCTGCAGCAGCACATCGCCCCCACTGACATCGATGCCATTGCCCTGTCGCACCTGCACGCCGACCACGTCCTTGACATGTGTGGTCTCTACGTCGCACAGCGCTATCACCCCGATGGCCCGCGGCCGCGCATTCCGGTGTGGGGTCCGCGCGGCACCGCTCAGCGCCTTGCCCGTGCCTATGACCTCGCAGAGGAGCCGGGCATGACGCGCGAGTTCGACTTCCACGATCTCGTCGAGGGAGAGCACACCATCGGGCCCTTCACCGTCACCGCGGCTCGCGTCAATCACCCCGTGGAGGCCTACGGATTTCGCGTGTCCGTCGACGGACACACCATCGCCTACTCCGGCGACACCGCCGAGACGCCGACACTCGTCGAGCTCGCCCGAGGCGCCGACGTCGCCCTCTTCGAGGCCAGTTGCGTCGACTCGCGGCCCGCTCCCGGTGTGCACCTCACGGCTCGCCAGGCCGCCGAGCACGCGCAGGCCGCCGGTGCGCGGCTACTCGTGCTCACGCACCTCGTCGCGTGGAACGATCGGGAGGCGATGCTGGCCGAGGCAGACTCGGGCTTCGACGGCGAGATCCTGCTGGCCTCGAGCGGCCTCGTCATCGACCTGGCCTAGGTCCACGACGGGCAGGTCCCGCAGTGAATTGTGCGGCTCAGTGCGCGTTTTCCTGGCCCTCAGCCGCACCATCCCCGGCTGACGACGGCCACTTGTCCCTCGTGGCCTAGGGTCCTCGCATGGCTACGAGATCCGACGGACGCGAGTCCGCTCAGTTGCGTCCCGTCACCTTCCAGCGCGGCTGGCTCGACCAGGCGGAGGGCTCGACCCTGGTGAGTTTCGGGCGCACGCGCGTGCTCTGCGCCGCCAGTTTCACCCCAGGTGTGCCGCGCTGGCTCAAGGACTCCGGTCGCGGCTGGGTGACTGCCGAGTACGCCATGCTTCCCCGCTCGACGAACACGCGCAGCGACCGCGAGTCCGTGAAGGGCCGCCTCGGTGGGCGCACCCAGGAGATCTCGCGGCTCATCGGCCGTAGCCTCCGGGCAGTCATCGACATGGAGGCTCTTGGCGAGAACACCATCGTCTTGGACTGTGACGTCCTCCAGGCCGACGGCGGCACGCGCACCGCTGCCATCACAGGGGCGTATCTGGCGCTTGCGGACGCCATCGCCTGGGCCAAGCAACAGGGACACGTCAAGGGTGACCCCCTCGTCGACTCTGTCGCCGCAGTGAGCGTTGGCATCATCGACGGCGAGCCTCGACTCGACCTGCACTACGACGACGACGTCCGCGCCCAGACCGATAT
>JBIKKK010000116.1:0-6655 GCA_044360385.1 Candidatus Nanopelagicales bacterium | reverse complement strand
GCCGGCACCGGGTTGGACAGGTCCTTGCCCAGGATCCCCTCGAAGGTCTTGCCACTGTCGGGCCCGTACAGCTGGCCCAACATGTTGTCGAGCGACCTGTTCTCGAAGAGGACCAGGATCACGTGGTTCATCGCGTTGGCGCGGGTCTCCGCAGTCATGGTCTATCTCCCAAAGGTGAGGTTTTCAGCAAGGACAACGGCCCCGAGATTTTGGACTGTATAGCCTCCGCGCACAAAGACAAATCGGATGTGCAGACCTCTGCAGGTCGGGCGCGTCACCACCTCACGGGGAGCGATTCATGAGTGATTCACCGGGCTACCTGAGTGAACTCGAAGGGGCTGCGAGGCAACGGGTCGAAGACTTCGACAACCCGCGGCAGGAGTGGCGACGACTCGCAAGCGAGCTCGTGGGCACTTTCCTGCTCGTCATCGTCGCTGCCGGCGCGCCCATGGTCGGGCATCTCTACTCGGGGAGCGTCACCCTGGAAATGGCTGTGATCGCACCGGGCCTCATGGTGATGGCGATCATCCTCTTCATGGGCAAGGTGAGCGGCGCTCATCTCAATCCCGCCGTGTCTATGGCCTTCGCCGCACGAGGAGACTTCCCTTGGCATCGCGTCCCCGGCTACGTCGTCGCCCAGGTGGTCGGCGCGATAGCGGCTGCACTGGTCTTGACCGCGATCGTTGGCGTCTCAGCGTCCAACGGTGGCAGCTACCCCGGTGCTTCCACCAGCCCCCTCACCGCGATGTTCGTTGAGATGCTCCTGACGTTCGCCCTCGTCTCCGTCATCCTCGGCACGGCGTCGGGCGCGCAGAGCGTCGGAGTATTCGCGGCGATCGCAGTCGGTGGCTACATCGTGCTCGCGGGGCTGTGGGCGGCCCCACTTTCGGGAGCATCCATGAACCCCGCGCGCACCCTCGGGCCAAATCTTGTCGGCGGAGACCTCGGGGCCTACTGGGTGTATCTCCTGGGTCCGATCCTCGGCGGACTGCTCGCCGTGGGCTTCGCCTACATCCTGCGCGGCAGGGCCGACAAGGGTGGACGCATGGCGGCCCAGGGAGTCCTCGGCCAAGGAGACAGCTCCGAGGGTGAGTCCAAGAGTTAGTCCTGAACTGCCTCGTCCACCTCGACAAGCATGAGGCCGTCGCTCGCCGCGACGATGTGATCGCTGCCCAGCGATGACAGCACGGTGCCGGGCCTGTCAGATGTGGCAGAGTCCGCCACCACGCGCAGGCCACGCACCGTGCGACGGACACCGTCAATCGGCACCGTCACCGGCGTGCCTCCCATCGTGCAGGCCGTCCAAAGGCACATGAGCGTGCGCGTCGGCACATCCCAGTCCAGTTCTCCATCAGCAGCGGTGAAGAGCGGAAGCACATCGACATCACCCTCCGGCTGCGCCCAGCCGCCCTCACCTGACAACACTCGATCCACCGCAGCGTCGAGAGTCGGCCCGGCAGCGGACTCCCAAAGACCGAACACATGCTCCGGGGTAGGCGCCGCATCGAGGGGCACGGTGGTCACAGCGAGGACCTCACCGGTGTCGTACTCCGTGGCGAGACGATGGACGGAAATGTCGATCTCGTGCTCCCCGCGGTAGATCGCCCACATGGGATTCGGTCCGCGGTACTCCGGCAGACGCCCCGGGTGGACATTGAGCGCGGCGACCCGCGCAGCACCGACGGTGCGCGCATCGATCAGGTGTGGGTAGGAGAACGACACCACGAGGTCCGGCTCCAGGGACTCCACCAGAGGCGCGATCTCGACCGTATGACGCGCCACGACTCCGGGGACCTCGAACGGGAGCTGATCGAGGACCGACTTCCACATGTCTCCCCGAATCGTCGGCCTGCCCTGCGTGGTCTCAAGCAGCACCAGCTCGTCTCCGCGCGAGGCCACCCAATCGAGGAGGATCCGCGCCATGAAGGGACGCCAGGTGATCAGGACGGTGCGCATCCCCTGAGTCTGCCGCATAGGGCACGATCGCGGGGTGCGTCGGGACCAGCGCATCGGACTGCTCGTCATCGTCACGGGCGTCTTCATGCTGTCCCTTGACGTCACGATGCTCGACATCGTCCTGCCTGACTTCGCCACGGCCATCGGCGCGAATCAGACGCAGATCTCCTGGATCGCCGACTGCTACAACGTCGCTCTCGCCGGCCTCATCCTGGTGGGAGCTGGCCTCGGCGGCCGCTTCGGTCAGCGCCGCGTCTACCTGATCGGCCTCGTGATCTTCGGCGTGGGAGGCCTTGCAGCAGCTCTTGTCTCCGACCCCGTCGCGCTTATCGCGGCGCGCACGGTCATGGGCATCGGCGCGGCTGGCCTTGCCGCTCCCGCGGTGGCACTCACGGGCTTGATGTTCACGGGCGAGCAGCGCACGCGCGCCCTGGCAGCGTGGGCGGCAGCGAGCGGCCTCGGTCTCGGCGTCGGCCCGATCATCGGTGGACTCATCATCAGCGTGGCCAACTGGCGATGGATCTTCCTGATCCTCGTGCCCTTCGTTGCCGTGATGTACGTCGTCGGCCGTGCGTCACTCCCCGCAGGGACATCGGACGACCGTCCACCGCTCGACATGCCAGGGGCAGTGCTGTCCGCTCTCGCGCTCATCCCCCTTGTCGCTGCGCTTCTACAAGTCCCTGAGCTCGGCTGGTCCAATCCCTGGGTCCTGGCAGGCATCACCGCGGGCCTGGTCCTCCTGGCCGCCTTCGCCATCAGGGAGACACGGGCGCGCGCACCCATGATCGACGTACGCGTGCTGCGCATCCCCGCGGTGTCGGCCACTGCATTGGCACTGGCAGCGTCCTACGTCGGATTCCTCGGTCTGCAGTTCCTCGGCGCGATCCAGCTGCGCGGCGACTTCGACCTCGACCCCGTGCTGGCGGGTCTCGTGCTCACGCCCTGGGCGATCCTCTACTGGATCGGAGCCCGAGTGGGCGCATCGCTCTCCGCGCGTCTCGGCGCCGGCGCCGTCATCCTCAGCGGCCTGACAACCCTCACCGTCGCGTGCGGGGTCCTTGCACTCGTGTCGACATCGTCCCCACTGTGGGTGGGCGCAGGAATGTCCCTTGCGGGCATCGGGTGCGGCTTCATCACTCCGGTGGGGGTCAGCCTCATGCTCTCGTCGACCCCGGACGCACTGCTCCCGACGTCATCAGGCCTGTCGATGGTGGTGCGCTACGGCGGTGGGGCCGTCGGATTGGCAGTCTGCGCATCGGCGGTGGCCGTCGGGGTGAGCGCACCGTGGGGCTACCTCGCCGCCGGCGCGCTTGTGCTGCTCTTGGGCATCGGCACAGCCGTTTTCCTTCGTCGAGGCACCGCGCCCGAGCGGGTTGCGGCAGGCTAGGCGCATGGACGCACTCGACGGCCTCTCCCTGCCGAGCGTCGCCGTGCATGCGGGGCGCACCGATCTCACGGATCTGGGTGTCCACGCCGTGCCCATCGACCTGTCGACGACAGCGCCGCTCCCCGACGTGAGCGAGGCACGCGATGTCCTCGACGAGCTCATCGAGGGCAAACCGCTCCCGCACGGCGCGAGCACGATCTATCGCCGCGCGTGGAATCCCACCGTTGCGCGCTTCGAGGAAGCCGTCGCGGCACTCGAGGGCTACGTGCCTGATGGGCCATCGCTCGATGTCGAGGGGATTGCCTTCGCCAGCGGCATGGCCGCGACGCATGTCGTCATCCTGAGTCGCGTTGCGGCAGGCAAGCCCCATGTCATCGCGGTGCGCCCGCTCTACGGCGGCACAGACGCGATCCTCGAGTCAGGCATCCTCGGCACACGGGTGACCTACGCCGCTCCCGATGAGATCGCCGCGCACGTCACCGAGGACACCGGCCTCGTCGTGCTCGAGACACCGAGCAACCCGACGCTCGAGCTCCGTGACATTGCCGACATCGTGCGCCAGGCAGGCGACGTCCCGGTGATGATCGACAACACCTTCGCCTCGCCCGTGCTGCAGCAGCCCTTGCGCCACGGAGCGGCGTACTCCGTGCACAGCGCCACGAAGTACCTCGGCGGTCACGGCGACGCCATGGGGGGTGTCGTGGTGACATCCCCCGAGCTCGCGCGGACCCTGCGGCCCCTGCGCGTCGTCACCGGTGGGGTCATGGATCCCTTCACCGCCTATCTGATGCTGCGCGGCGTCGGCACCCTGCCGATCCGGATGCGCGAGCAGCAGCGCGTCGCCGGAGAGATCGCCCGCTGGCTCGTGGACCAGCCCGCCATCTCGCGTGTCTTCTATCCCGGCCTTCCCGGGGCCGATCCGACCGGACTCATCGGTCGTCAAATGAGCGGGCCCGGAGCCATGTTGGCCTTCGAGATGGTTGGCGGCTTCGATGCGGCCGAGAAGGTGTGCGGGGCGCTGCGCCTCATCACGCACGCCGTCTCCCTCGGTGGGATCGACACGCTCATCGAGCACCCAGCGTCGTTGACCCACCGCGTGGTCACCGAATCCGCGCAGCCGCACGAAGCTGTGTTGCGCATCTCCGCGGGGCTGGAGGATCCGGCCGATCTCATCGCCGACCTTGCGCAGGCCCTCGATCGCGTGGGCTAGGCGCGCTGACGCTTGCGGGCGTGCTTGACCATGCGATCGAGCGACACCTCGAAGGCCTTACGTGCCACAGCGCCCACGGGCTTGGACAGGAAGCCGGGCAGCAGGGGCACGCGAATGTCCTCGTCCCACAGCACGGTGCAGGCGGCGTCACCAACGGAAGCGACAGCAAGGTGCACCTCGCCGGTGAGCACGGGACCGATCTTGACCACGGTCACAGTCCGGGCATCCGTGTCCATCGACTCCACGCGCATGCGATCGGGCAGGGCGAGCGGGCCGAGGCCGGTGGTGGCAACGAACGTGGTGCCCACTCCTCCGTCACCCGACTCGATGACCACGCGGGTCATGGGCACCCACTCGGCATGGCCGCGCCAGTCGACGAGCTCCTCGTAGGCGATGCGCCCCGGTAGGGGCAGATGCTTGCGCACCGTGAAGCGAACGCGTGCCATGTGACCTCCCGAGTCGGCCTACCACGTTAACTCGCGCTGACCGATCTCGCCCGTCGGGAAATTGACCGCATCCGGGTGCATCCAAGAGCCCCCCACGAGGCGAAGTACCCCCCAGTGACGGTCGACCAAGACCGCCCAACCGGAAGGCAGAACATGATCCGACTCACACTCGGCCGCGTCGGCATCGCCGCCGCTGCCCTCGCCCTACCCCTGGGGCTGGCCGCCGTGCCCGCCCAGGCCGCCGACATGGCGACCGTGTCCGTGCTCCACGCCATCCCCGAGGGCGCAGGCGCCGACGTCGTCGATGTCTTCGCCAACGGCGACCTCCTCATCGACAACTTCACCCCGGGCACCCTCGAGACCGTCGAGGTCCCCGCGGGCACCTATGACCTCGCCGTCTTCGGCGATGGCCAGACTCCTGACGATGCTGAGCCCGTGCTCATCGCTGAGGCCGTTGAGGTGCCCGGTGGCGTCAACGCAACTGTCACCGCCAATCTCGACGCCGACGGCGCGCCCGCGCTCAACGTCTTCGTCAACGACATCAGCGCGCTTGCCGCAGGCGAGGCGCGCCTGATCGTGCGTCACATCGCCGCTGCTCCCGCGGTCGACGTGCTCGCCAATGGCGACGTGATCTTCGCCGATGTCACCAATCCCAATGAGGGTGTCGTCGTCGTGCCCGCAGGTGACTACGAGGCTTCCGTGAATCTCGCCGGCACCGACACCACGGTGCTCGGACCGGCGCCGGTGATGCTCGAAGAGGGCACCGTCACCATCGCCTACGCCTGGGGCTCCGCGGCCGAGGAGAACCTCGCCCTCGCCACCCAGGTGATCACCGACGTGTCCACCGGTCCCGAGGGCGTGCCCGCGGGCGGCGGATCCACCACCGATGTCCCCGTGTGGGCCTTCGGCCTCGCCGCGCTCGGTGCCGCTGCCGTCTTCGGCGCCGGTGCTCGCCTCGCTGCGAACCGCAACTGATCTGCTGATCCGGATCGATTGAGTAGGACGTGACATGACCCGACCCCGCCCCGCACTCCTCGTGCTCGGTGCCGGCGCGCTCGCGCTGGTGGCCGGCACGGTGGGGATCGCGTGGGCGGGGTCGGGCATGCACGTCGAGTCCGTCGGCAGTCGTCCCGCCGCTCAGGCAGCCGCGTCAGCGCAGGCAGCGCCCACCGATCCGAGCGCAGCTCTGGATGCGGAGGGCGCGGCGTCAGCCGCGAGTACGCCGTACCGCACCCTTGACCGCCGCGATGCCACAGAACTGCCCCGCCCCGATCGCACACCGCGACCCACGATCATCGAGATCCCCGCGATCGAGATGCGCATCCCCGTCGACGTGGTCGGCCTCGATGCCGCAGGCCAGGTCGAAGTGCCGGTGAATGTCATGCGCTCGGGCTGGTACCGCTTCAGCGCCAAGCCCGGCTCCGGCGAAGGCTCGACCGTCATCGTCGGCCACGTCGACGGGGTCGACCAGGGCGCCGGCGCCTTCTACGACCTGCGCTCCCTCAACCCCGGCGACACCATCACCGTCACCCGCGCGGATGACCGCCGAGTGGCCTACGAGGTCGTCGCCCGCGAGCGGTTTTCGAAGGATCGCGTGCCGCTGCGTGAACTCTTCAGTCGCACCGGGCCCGAGCGGCTCACCCTCATCACCTGCGG
>JBIKKK010000019.1:0-21605 GCA_044360385.1 Candidatus Nanopelagicales bacterium | reverse complement strand
CCGGTGCGGCTTCGGTTATGGGTACGCCGTACAGCATCGATCCGGAGTCGATACGCCATGCGCGCACCATCGTGCTGTGGGGCACGGACACCCGCATCACCAACCGACACTTGTGGCCGTCGATCGAGGCGGCACGCGAGGCAGGGGCGTCGATCATTGCGATCGATCCGGTCCGTACCGAGACAGCGCGCGCGGCCGACCTGCACCTGCAGGTGCGTCCGGGTACAGACGTGGCATTGGTACTGGGCCTGGTGCACGTTCTGGACCTGGACAGACTCGTGGATCAGGCGTGGATTGACCAGCACACCGAGGGCTGGGCGGAATTGCGGGCGAGCGCTCGTGTGTGGGATCCCGAACGAGCCTCCTATGTCTGCGGGGTCAGCGCCGAGGCGATCACCCATCTCGCACACCGATTGGCCACCCACACACCTGCCGCCCTGCGCACCCTGATCGGGCCGGAACATCGAGAAGGCGGGCACGAGATCCTGCGCGCCGTGACGATGCTCGCCGCTGTCCTGGGCGGATGGCGAGAGGTGGGCGGGGGACTCGCTCGATCCACCTCTGCCTGGCCTGCTGCGGCCCTTGCTGCGACCCCGCGCATTCCACGACCGCAGGTCAACATGGCACGTCTGGGAGAGGTGCTCGTCGATGGTCAAGTCGACATGCTGGTGGTGCACAACTGCAACCCGGCCGTCATGGTTCCCGATCAGAACCGGGTGATCGACGGACTCATGCGTGACGAGCTCTTCACCGTGGTCATCGAGCAGTTCATCACCGATACCGCTGCCTACGCCGATATCGTGTTGCCCTCCACCACCCAAATCGAGCAGTTGGATCTGGTGCCGTCGTGGGGGCATTTCTACCTCTCCCTCAATCAGCCAGCCATCGCGCCGCTCGGGGAGGCACTCAGCAACAGCGAAATTGCCCGCCGGCTGGGTCGGGCTCTCGACCTCAAGGACGATTTGCTCTATCGCAGCGACGAAGAGGTGATCCGCGATGCGCTCGGCAGCGGCCATCCGCTCCTGGAAGGAATCACGTACGAGTCGCTGGTGGAGTCGGGCTGGCAGCGGATCAACGTCAGTCCCGAATCGCGCCTCTACGCCGATCCCATCGATGGAGTCAGTACGCAAACTCTTCGGTTGGGCGCCCTCGTACCAAGCATTCAGGTCGCGCCAAGTGCGGTCGATGAGTACCCCCTCAACCTCATCTCGCGCAAGCAGAATCGGGCCTTTCTGAACTCGCACTACGGCGGATTCGACGAGCACTTTCCTCCAGTGGGAGAGCCCTTGGTGCAAATCCACGCCCGCGATGCTGCGTCCCGCGACATCGTCACCGGCGATAGAGTGCGTGTCTTCAATGAGCGCGGAGAGTTGACCTTGACGGCTCAGGTCAGCGACCAAATGCAACCGGGGCTCGTGGCCATTCCCTTCGGCTGGTGGCACAGCAGTACTGCTGAAGGCCGCGCTGTCAATGCACTCACCAACCCAACGGTGCGCGATGACGACCGCGGCTCCGCGTACTTCCATGACACATTCGTAGAGATCGCTCGAGTGGTCTAGTCGTCAGGCTAAGTGACTCATGGAGGTCAGCTGGCCCCCTGGGGACGGCCCCCCGATCGGGCACATTCGCTGGGGGTTGACTCCAGGGATTCAGTCTGATGGGGTATCGCCATGCGTTCCTTCATGCGACCTGTCCTGACTGTGGCTGCCTCCGTTGCCCTCACCCTCCCGCTGGTGGTGGCGTATCCGGCTCAGGCCGCCACATACAGCCCATTGAGCGAGCGCGGCTTGGCGGCGTCCTCACTGGGTGCCGGTGATGTCCCTCGATGGATGTCTCGCGGGACCAGGCCGGAGGCGCGGCAAACATTCGTCAAGGGCAGCCTTGCTGGTGCGCCCGCATTGTGTGTGGATCAAAGTGGCGAAGCTGTCCTGGGGCGGCAGGCGCGCCAGGAGATGGCTTCGACAGTTGCCACGCTGACCGGCAAAGAGATCGGGTCCTACATCTACCAGTACCGCACGCGCGAGGCGGCAGTGCGCGCGTGGAGCCAGCTGAATTCGCTTGCGGTGCAATGCGAGGGACGCGTAGAGGTCGATGTGGCGGGTGACGGGATTGCCACCAGGATGGTGATCAACACCGAGGTGAGCCAGACCCGGTCGCTTTACGGCACGTCGGGCCTCACGCTGTTCCTCGATTATGACGTTGTTATCGATGCCTTTGACACGGAATTCGCCTTTGTCGGTGACTCCTACGTCAGCTACCACCTGGCTGGCACTTCCATCGTCGGTGTTGGGTTCTCCTCTGGTGAGGGATCCCGGGGCGTCGGTCGGGTTACTCGGGGATTCGTCGACACCATGTCGATCGTTGTCGCCCAGCGGGTGGAGCGCCGGTCCCTGCGCTAACTCGGACCTTGCCGTCGTTGGGCTCGTGTCACATCGAGAACATCAACATGCGTCACCTTGGATTATCGATGCTCGGGCGGTCTCGACATGGCTCGGGTCGCGACTGAGATTCGGGCAATGCTGGAGCGTCCGGAGGCGCACTCCTTGTAAGAGTGCATGGACGTACACTGTCGCGACGTGGCATTGAACTGGTCCTACTGCGTCTTGGACGCCGGGGGGCATGTCATTGATGCGACAGAGCCTGATCAGACCCACCCCACCGCGAGCATTGGCAAGGTTTACCTCCTGTGTGAGGTGGCCGAACGGATCGTCGATGGCCGGCTCGACCCCCATGCGCGTGTCGCCCGCGACCCAAGGCTCGCAGTGGCCGACTCCGGTCTCTGGCGGCATCTCTCCCAGGACTCGCTGCCCCTTTGCGATGTCTGCGTGCTTGTCGCGGCTGTGAGCGACAACTGGGCCACCAATGTCCTGCTCGACATGGTCGGGCTCGAGTCGGTCGGGGCGCGTGCTCAGGCTCTCGGCTGTCACTACAGCGGGCTGCACGATCGCGTGCGCGATGCCCGGATCGATGATGACCCGCCGACTTTGTCGTCGGGCACGGCGCGAGAGTTGGCCGAGGTTGCGCGTCGCATTCACCTAGCGGCCAGCGGGGGAGAGGCGGAGGGAGTGAGTGTGGACGCAGCGCGCCTCGTGGAGGGCTGGCTCCTCACGGGGGTCGACCTCAGCATGGTTGCCGCTCCCTTCCGGCTCGATCCCCTCGCACATGGCGAAGGAGACCTACGTCTGTGGAACAAGACGGGGACCGACGGCGGGATCCGGGCCGACATGGGTGTCGTATGGACCGACGCCGATGCCGTCGCGTACGCCGCCATCGCCACGTGGGTGCCGGGTGAGGAATCGGTGGATGCCCCGTTCGAGCGCATGCATGCTTTGGGCGAGAGGCTCGCATCTCGCATGTGGTGATGCGTGCGGGAGCGACATACACTCCGTCGCATGTACGACGTAGCCCTCAGTGTGTCCGCATGCGCACGGTCCGGCACCCGCGCGGACGTCGCCTGGATGATCGGCCCCAAGGCATCCAATGAGGCGGTGGCCTTCACTCCGGGCGGCGGTCGTGTGGGCCATCTCGCGGGCGGGGCTTTTGACGGCCTGCTGGCCGACGTCGCAGGGCGGAAACTGCCTCGGGGTCGCCTTGTGAGCCATGAGGTGTCGGCCATCGAAGCGCCGCTGAGCGGGCTCCCGGCGGGATCGCCGGTCGACTTCCTCGTGGTGCCAGCCGAGCAGCTGCCGTCCGATATCTGGCCGCTGCTGCTCGCTCACCAGGCCGTGGGGATCATCGCGGAGGTCAGTGACGGCGAGGTGGTCTCGGTCGACATCGCCACTCCCGAGTCGGCCGAGGGCCGCGCGGCCGAGATGTTCGGTGCGGGAGATCCCGCGACCGATGTCGACGGCACCATGGTGACGACCGTCTTTGCTCCCATCCCGAGGCTCGTGGTCGCCGGGGGTGGCCCCTTCGCCGAGGCGCTCGTCGCCCAGGGTCGGCTCCTCGGCTGGCAGGTGGCTGCCGAGACGCGTCCGGAGATGGTGGCGGGGCTCGCGGCCAGCCTGTCGCCCCTCGACGCCATCGTCGTCATGGGCCATGACGTCGAGACATCGAGCCGCTGCCTCCTCGCGGCGCTGGAGGGAGAGGCGGGATACGTGGGGGCCCTGGGGTCAGCCTCCATGCAGCAGGCTCGTGCGGACTGGCTCGCCTATCGGGAGGTCACCGACCTCTCCCGGGTGCACGGGCCCGCCGGACTCCCGCTGGGCGGACGGACCCCAGCCGAGGTCGCGGTGTCCATCGTGGCCGAGATTCTCGACGAGCGCGCTGAGTAGGGGCGACATCACTGCGTCCCAGTCCGGTCATTCCCTGGTTGCGGACCCCCTCCGTGGGTGTACTTTGCCCGAATCAGCTCTGGCACGGGAGAGGACCCGCACATGGCCGTCGAATCCACCGGTCAGGAGCGCGGAAATCCGCGCATGTACGCCCTGATTGAGAACTCGCCCAAGGAGGGGGACAGCCCGACGGTCTGGGCGTGGCCCCAGTTCGTCGAGTTCCTCAAGGTCGCCGGCCAGCCCGTGCAGGGACCCTGGCCGCCTCATCAGGAGCCCCGCCCCGACCCCGACGCCGATTCGATGCCCGTCGCCGTGCGCGACACGCAGGGCTAGGCCCGAGAGGATCACATGTACCCATCACGATTCGCCTATGACGCCCCTGCGTCCGTGGCAGAGGCGATTGCGATTCTCGATCGCAGCAACGGCGAGGCGAAGGTGCTTGCCGGCGGCCAGAGCCTCATCCCGATGCTCAAGCTGAGGTTCGCCTCGCCCGAGCGCATCGTCGACATCAACAACATCCCCGGTCTTGACTACTTGCGCACCGACCCGGATGGGACCTTGCACATCGGGGCCCTCGTGCGCCATGAGGACCTGGAGTTCTCGGAGATGATCGCCGAATCGCATCCGACCCTGGCCGGGGCCGCAGCCCTCGTGGCGGATCCGCTCGTGCGCACCCGGGGGACCTTCGTCGGCTCCGTGTGCCATGCCGACCCCCAGGGCGACTGGGCGGCGACCATGATCGCCCTCGACGGTCGCATCGTGGCCCAGGGTCCGAACGGCCGTCGCGAGATCGCCATGAAGGACTTCGTCCTCGGCCCCTTCACCAACGCACTCGCCTACAACGAGGTCGCCGTCGAGGCCGTCATTCCTGCGGCGAAGGGCACCGCGCGGGGTGGCTACCTCAAGCTTGAGCGCCGCATCGGAGACTTTGCGACCGCATCGGTCGCCATCGCCCTCGACATGGATGGCGCGACGGTGAGGCGCGCCGGTTGCGCCCTCGCGGGGGTCGGCGGCAAGACGATCGACGCCAATGCCGAGATCACCAGTGCGCTCGTCGGCAAGACGCTTGATGCCGACACCATCGCAGCGGCGGCCGAGGCCGTGGCAGGTGCTGCGGACCCGCGCACCGACCATCGCGGGTCGGCCTCCTACAAGCGTCAGATCGTCACGGTCTTCGTGACGCGGATCCTGTCCAGCATTGCCCAGACCGAGCAGAAGGCGGCCTGACATGACGAGCCTGTACGAAGTCATCCCCGATGCGCCGGGAGAGGGGGTGCCGACCCGTCGGGTGACGATCACGGTCAATGGCGAGAAGAAGACGCTCGACATCGAGCCCCGTCTCCTCCTGGCGCACCTCATCCGCCAGGGTCTGGAGCTGACCGGAACCCACGTCGGCTGCGACACCACGGGCTGTGGCGCCTGCACCGTGCTCCTCAACGGACGCCCGGCCAAGAGCTGCACGGTGCTGGCGGTCCAGGCGGATGGGCGCGAGGTCATGACGGTCGAGGGCCTGGCCGCCGCGCAGCAGCTCGATCCGATTCAGGAGGGATTTAAGGAGGAGCACGGCCTGCAGTGCGGCTTCTGCACCCCGGGCATGATGCTCGCGGCCAAGGCACTGCTCGAGCGCAATCCCAACCCCACCGAGGATGACGTCCGCTGGGCGCTCTCGGGCAATATCTGCCGCTGCACCGGCTACCAGAACATCGTCAAGGCAGTCCTCTGGGCGGCCGACAAGATGCGAGAGCAGTAGGAGACGCCATGGCGCTGGACGAACTCAAGATCGGCGGGATGGGCGCGAGCCGCCGTCGCGTCGAGGACAACCGCTTCATCCGCGGCAAGGGCAAGTACGTCGACGACGTCGTGCTCCCGGGCATGCTCCACATGGAGATCCTGCGGAGCCCCGTGGCCCACGCGCGCATCAAGTCGATCGACACGAGTGCCGCCTGGGAGGTGCCCGGCGTACGCCTGGTCATGACCGGCGAGACCCTCGCTGCCCGCAACCTCGCCTGGATGCCGACCCTGTCCTACGACACCCAGGCCGTCATGGCCACCGACAAGGTGCGCTTCCAGGGCCAGGAGGTCGCCGCGGTCATCGCCGACGACCCCTACATCGCCAAGGATGCAGCGAGCCGGATCGTCGTGGAGTACGAGCAGCTGCCGCCCATCGTCAACCCGGAGCAGGCGGCGATGCCGGACGCGCCCCTCATCCGCGACGACAAGGTCAACCAGGACTCCAACAAGATCTTCGACTGGGAGATCGGCGACAAGGAGGCCACGGATCGTGCCTTCGCCGAGGCCGATGTCGTTTCGACCATCGATCTCCACTACCCGCGGTCGCATCCGTCGCCGCTGGAGACGTGTGGCTCGATCGCCGACTATGACCGAGCGACCGGCAAGCTCACCATCTACATGACCTCGCAGGCGCCTCACATCATCCGGGCGGCGGTCGCGATGGTGGCCGAGCTCCCCGAGCAGATGATCCGCGTGATCTCGCCCGACCTGGGTGGGGGATTCGGCAACAAGGTGCCCGTCTACCCCGGCTACGTGATCAGCATTCTCGCATCGATCCTCACCGAGAAGCCGGTGAAGTGGGTGGAGGACCGCTCGAGCAACCTCATCTCCACGGGCTTTGGTCGCGATGTCTACCTGCAGGGCCAGCTGGCGCTGCGCAAGGACGGCAAGATCCTCGGAATGCGCATGCACACTATCTCCGATCACGGAGCTTTCTACGCGGATGCGCAGCCGACGAAGTTCAAGATCGGCCTGATGCATTCGACCTTCGCGGCGTACGACGTGCCGGCGGCGCACCTCACGAGCGTGGGGTGGTACACCAACAAGGCGCCCGGCGGCGTGGCCTACCGGTGCTCCTTCCGCGTCACCGAGGCGATGTTCTTCCAGGAGCGCATGATGCATGCGGCGGCGAATGACCTCGGCATGGATCAGGCTGACTTCCGCCGCGTGAACCTCGTCAAGGACGACCAGTTCCCCTACCGCACGGCATTCGGCTTCCTCACCGACTCCGGGCAGTACGGCAAGTGCCTGGATATCGCGCTCGATGCGATCGGCTACTCCACCTTCAAGGAGGAGCAGGAGGAGGCGCGCAAGCGCGGCAAGCTCCTCGGGATCGGCATCTCCACCATGACCGAGCCGCTCGGTGCCGGCAACAGCCGCGAGTACGACATCATCGGCATCAAGATGTTCGACTCCGCTGAGTTGCGCGTCCACATGACCGGTAAGGCGATCCTGCGCACGGGTGCCAAGACTCAGGGCCAGGGCCACGAGACCACCTGGGCTCAGATCGTGGCCCATGAGCTGGGTATCCCCGCGGAGGACATCGTCGTCGAGGAAGGCGACACGGACACCGCACCCTTCGGCATGGGCACCTATGCCTCGCGCTCCACTCCGGTGGCGGGTGCGGCCGTGGCCATGGTCTCGCGCAAGATCCGGGCCAAGGCCCGCAAGATCGCCGCGCACCTGCTGGAGGTCTCGGAGGAGGACATCGAGTGGGAGCTCGGGCGGTTCTACGTCCGTGGCAACCACGATCGCGGTGTGACGATCCAGGACTGCGCCCTCGCGGCGTACAGCAATGTCCCCGATGGCCTGGAGCCCGGACTCGAGAACAACGCCTACTACGACCCGCCCAACCTCACGTGGCCGTTTGCCGCCTACGTGTGC
This sequence comes from Candidatus Nanopelagicales bacterium, assembly GCA_044360385.1. Taxonomy (GTDB): domain Bacteria; phylum Actinomycetota; class Actinomycetes; order S36-B12; family S36-B12; genus Mxb001. Next base: position 13,656 of record JBIKKK010000019.1, on the reverse strand, counting down.
AAGGTGGAGGTGGATCCGCAGACGGGCGTGTGGGACGTCTTGAAGTTCGTCGCCGTCGATGACTGCGGCGTGCGCATCAACCCGATGATTGTCGAGGGCCAGATCATGGGCGGCCTCACCGAGGCCTACGCCATGGCGAGCATGCAGTACATCACCTTCGACGAGGAGGGCAACTGCATCGGGTCCAACTTCATGGACTACCTCCTGCCAACGGCTTGGGAGACACCCGGCTTCGAACTGCACGAGGTGGTCACCCCGTGCCCGCATCACCCCATCGGGGCGAAGGGCATCGGGGAGTGCGCCACCGTCGGTGGACCGGCTGCCTTCGTCAATGCGGTCATGAACGCGATCGAGCACACGGGCGTGCGCAACGTCGACATGCCCCTCATGCCCAATCGCGTCTACGAGGCCATCCAGACCGGGCTCGACATCTCGGGCGCGCCCCCGGTGAAGGGAGACTGACGTGATCATCACCCAGTCCTTTGACATCGACCAGCCGGTCGACAAAGTGTGGGAGTTCTTCGACGACGTGCCGCTGGTCGCGGCGTGCGTGCCGGGTGCGAACCTGACCAACAAGGTCGATGACGACCACTACCAGGGGGACGTCGTCATCTCGGCGGGTCCGGTGAAGCTCGAGTTCTCCGGCGAGCTCAAGATCAAGGACCGCAACGAGGCCAAGAAGACCCTCGTGCTCGAGGGCGCCGGCGCGGATAAGAAGGGGCGCGGCAACGCCACGACCCAACTCAACGTGGGGCTGCAGCCGATGGGCGGTGCGTCGACGAGAGTCAACATCGCCATGGACCTGCAGATTTCGGGTGCGGCCGCGCAGTACGGACGCGGACTCGTGCAGGACGTCACGGGAGTCCTTATCGACCAGACAGCAGGGTCGATGAAGGTGCGCATGCAGGCCCTCGCCCAGGGTCAGGACCCCTACGCGGTGGGCGGCCCTCAGGCTGCCAGTGGCATCGCTATCGGTCTCACAGCCTTCATGCGAGCGGTCAAGCGAGTCTTCGGCCGCTTCTTCCTGCCCTACAACCCGGCTCCGAGCCGCTGAGAAGGAGGTAGGACATGAGCCTATGGTGGATCGGAAACATCATCCTCCTCGTCGTCGTTGTCCCGGTGCTCGTAGCACTGCTCAATCGGCTGCTGGCCGCCACGGAGAGCGTCCGCGGCGCGGCAGACGACACGCTGGCGGGGGGAGTAGCCCTCATCGGCGAACTCCACAACACACCCGAACTCCTCGCGGAGACCGACGTGGTCATTGAGGAAGTCGCCAATGGCGCCGTGCGCTACGCCGGCCCCGTCTCGAAGCTGCTCGGATAGGAGAGGCACATGCCAGCAGAAGCGATCGTGACCCTCATACTCGCCGCACTGATCATTGCTGCGGCCGCGCTGGGACTCCTGCGCGTCATCTTCCATCTCCGGGCTGTCGCAAAGACGCTGGATGCACTCGACGGTGGAGTCAAGGTCATCGTCCAGCAGACCTCGACGGTGACCCCGGTGGTCGCCTCCGTCAACTCCAGCCTTGCCCCGGTGCGGGCCTTCGCGGAATCGATCTAGGGAGAGCACATGGACTTCACCGGACATGAAGGCTGGCTCGTCGGCTACGTCATTGGCCTCGTGGTCGTGCTCGTCGTTGTTGCGCTGGTCGTGCCGATCCTGCTCCTGGCCCACCGCATCGGCAATCAGGCGGGCAGCATCCTCGACGGTCTCAAGCAGGCCGAGATCAATACCGCCGGCCTGGCCGGACTGAACGAGACCATCGCATCCGCGCTGGCCATCATCGATGGCTTGAAGCGCGGCCGGACCCGGCTGGGAGGCTGACGTGGACACCCAGGTCGAGCAACTCTGGACCATGGCCAACATCCTCGGCATCGTCGTCGTGGTGGCTGTGGCGCTCCTGCTCACGATCCTCGTGCTCCTCGTGGCGAGAATCCGCAAGCGGGTCGCCGCAATCAAGGCCACGCTGGTCGCGGCACAGGCCAACACCGCTGACACGGCACTCATCACCACGACCGCAGGCGGAGTGGAGCTCGTCCTCGCCGAGGGCCTCGAGCACCACCTCTTCCTCGGTCGCGTCCTCGGGAAGGTGCGATCATGAGCGCACTCGCATGGTGGTCCGTACTCGACATCGTCGCCCTCATCGCGGTCCTCGCGGTCTACCTCTACATCGTGGGGGGGCAGCTCAAGGCGATCGCGACCGATCTCGAGGAGTCCGCTGACCTGGTGTGGCAGATCAAGCGCGATGCCGAAGCGATCGAGCCGGGGCTGAAGTCCATCAACACCACGGGTCGGGTCGTCGCCGGAGCGCTTCCGCTTCTCTACGGCATGGGCGAGGGCATCGTGGCGGGCGCCACCTTCCAGCATGACGAGCACGAGGCCGAGGGCGTGGCACGCCCGGCCATGGGCACGCGCAGGTCGCGCCTGCTCGAGGGCGTCGGCCTGCAGGTGGACTGAAGGTCTACGGCTGGGATAGACGGTCTACGGCTGGGATAGGTCGCGTCGCGTAGTCAGCGGATCCGTCATGGGGGTTTCGTATTCCCCGATCCACTCGTCCTTCCAGGCCTGGTCGAACTTCTCGAGGTTGCAACTGGGGTCGTAGATCGCGATGAGTTCTCGCGCGATCTGCTCCCGGTGTGCACGCGTGCCCCCGGGCACCTCAAGCCAGCAAGCGTGGAGGTTGAACTTCCCGTCCGCGCGCTTCACCCAGGCCTGGGACCGGGGGTGGCGCAGGGGGAAACCCTCCTGCGAGAGGTCATCAGCGTGCCCGACGTAGATGACAGAGAACTCCTGCGGCCGTGCAGGGTTGGTCTTGGCGAGGATGGCGTAGACCGCCGGCACGGCTGGCGGGGTCCAGCCGGGGAGCGAGCGCGGGCCCTCGAAGGAGTAGCCCGCGAGGCTGCCGAGACGGATCACTCGGAGCCCTGCGCGTCGGCAAAGCCGCCGCTGGCGGGCTGGCCCTCAGCATCGAGGTCGGCGTAGTCCTCGTCCTCGGCGATCGTCTCGGCACGGGCCACGGGCCATGGGGGCAGGGAGGTCGTGGCCACGGCCTCGGCGAAGAGCACGAGGGCGAGGTCTACGGCGGCATCGGAGTTGTCGGCCTCGACGATGATCTGGGCGCCGTAGCCCATGGTGCCGAACCCGGAGGCGATGCCGCCGAGGCCGGCGACGGCGTCGGCGAGCTCGACAACCTCGTCGAGCGAGACCTCGCGGTCGCCCTCGGTCTCCAGGGACACGCTGTACCTCATGGCTAACCCACCTTCGGAAGTCGCTCGGCCAGGCGCTCGAGGCTAGCGAGGTTGTGCCCCGAGTGCACCTCGTCGATATAGGGATCGGCGACGATCATCCCAAGGGAGGCCGGGACGTAGACGGGTGCGTCGCCCTTGTGCGGATTCACCCAGATGACGCGGTGGGCCAGGCGCCCGAGGCTCTCCATTGCCTCCTCGAGCTGCTGGGGATCCCCCCGGTCGAGGCCGTCGGAGCAGATGACGACGATCGCGCCCCGGCCGAGGCGGGAGCGCCGCGCGCTGCGCGTGAACTCCTTGAGCGAGTCGCCGATGCGAGTGCCGCCATCCCAGTCCAGCACGGCCTCACCAGCCTGGCGCATCGCCGCGTCGGGGTCGCGACGGTCCAGTGCGCGCGTGATCCGCGACAGGCGCGTGCCGAAGCAAAAGACTTCCACCTTGGCGTTGGCGCGCTTCGCAGAGTAGGCGAACTGCAGGAGGTTGCGGGAGTAGTCGGCCATGGAGCCCGAGACATCCAGGATGAGCACGAGCGGCCGCAGCTTGTGCTTGCGCTGCTTGAAGGCGAGATCGCGAGGCTCGCCCATGGAGCGCATGGTGTCGCGGGCCATGCGCCGCATGTCCAGCGTGGCGCTGCGGCGCGCCCTTGTCGTGCGGTGGGTGCGGCGACGCGGGGGAGTGACGCGCATGCGCGACATCAGGCGCCGCAACTGGCGGAGTTCGTCGTCGGAGCAGTCGGCGAAGGCCTTGTGTCGATAGACCTCCGAGGTGCTTGCGACGTAGCCAAGCTTGGCCTCGTCAGGGCTCACGTCACCGGGCAGGCCGGGCTCGGTATTGGGGATCTCCAGCGTCGCCCCGGCGTTGGCCGAGGCGCGCATCATCCTCTTGCGTTCGTCCGTGCGCACCGGGTCGACGTCGAGGAAGAACATCCGGAAGACGAGGTTGTAGATCGCGACATGCTCACGCCTCCTCACCAGGGTGGTGCGGCCCGACCAGTACACATCCATGAGGTCCGTGACGTCGAGCTGTGCCGTGCCCTCGCAGAAGGTGAGGATGTCGTCCGTGCCGATAGGCAACCCGGCGGATCGCAGGGCGTGGCCGAAATCGACAAGGAGGGCGTCGAAGCCGCCTCCGGGCGCCCCGTCCGTGCCGGTCACGTCAGGTGACGACATCCTGGATGCTCTTTGAGGCGAACTCCAGGTCGTCGCGGTCCTTGACGACGGCGCCCAGGGTGTCGAGCGCGGCGTCGTCGGTGAGGGTGTCGACGCCGAGGGCGTCAAGGCTCTCGGTCCAGTCGATCGTTTCCGCGACGCCGGGAGGCTTCTCGAGGTCCATCTCGCGAAGGCGATTGACCGCGGCCACGACCTGCCCGGCGAGCGCCGCGCCTACCTCAGGCAGGCGGGTCCGCACGATCTGCACCTCGCGCTCCGCGGGAGGGAAGCCGATCCAGGTGTAGAGGCACCGGCGCTTGAGGGCGTCGTGGAGCTCGCGGGTCCGATTGGACGTGAGGATGACGATGGGCCTGGCCTCAGCACGGATGGTGCCCATCTCGGGGATCGTGACCTGGAAGTCCCCGAGGAGCTCTAGGAGGAAGGCCTCGAACTCGTCGTCGGCGCGGTCGACCTCGTCGATGAGGAGCACGCTGCGTTCACCCGCGCGCACGGCTTGGAGGAGAGGACGCTCGAGAAGGAAGCGCGGCCCGAAGAGATCAGCCTCGGCGTCCACCTCGCCCGACTGGCTGAGCGAGCGAATGTGCAGCATCTGTCGGGCGTAGTCCCACTCGTAGACGGCGTGGTGGATGTCGATGCCCTCGTAGCACTGGAGGCGGATGAGATCGCGGCCAAGCATCGTGGCGAGTGTCTTGGCGAGCTCGGTCTTGCCTACCCCTACCTCGCCTTCGAGGAGCAGTGGCTTGCCGAGTTTGAGGGCGAGCAGCACCGACGTGGCGAGCCCTCGATCGGCGATGTAGCCCTGGGCGAGCAAGTCCTCCGTAAGGCCCGGGACCGTCAATGAGTCGAAGGTGGTGCTCACGTAGGGCTCAGTTCGATTCGCCGAAGACGAGGTCGGCGACCGAGCCGGTGCCGAGCTTGCCCTCGCGCTCGAGGGTGTTGCGCCAGGCCGCGCGGATGTCCCCGCCATCCTCGGCAAAGGCGTCGAAGGTCACGTCTTTCATGTTGCGGCAGGCTTTCGTGGGGCTGCACTCGGCGTCGAGCTCCTCGAGTGCGCCCGGGGTGCCCTGCCAGACGGTGCGCAGCGCGTCTGCCGGTCCCTGATCTTCAGCGGCCATGGAAGCCTCCCTCACTGAACGTGAGAGTAACAGCGAGAGGGGTCAGGCGCAGATTGGCGGCCCGGCTTTGCTCGGGTGGCCCCGGGGACCTCCCGGCCACACACTGGGGCGATGCGAACCCTGTCTCGAGCCCTTGCCGTGGCCCTTGCCGCGGCCGGTGCGGTCGGTCTCCTGTCCGTGGTCGCGCCCCCCGCGGTGGCTGCCCCCGACCTGTCCGGTCGCTGGGTCTCGGACTCGCTCCGGGATAACCGCATCGGCTACTACCTGGTCCTGCGCGAGGCCCCGGGACGTGCGGTGGGCTACGTCGGACACCTGCGCTTCGAGCGGCAGAGTGGTCAACGCGATCCTCGAATCCCGGTGTCTGTGACCGTGGCAGGAGAGACCGTGGTTATCGCTGCGCGCGAGGGGAGCTTCGACAAGTCCGGGCGCACGATCTCGGCGCGGCTGGATCGCAGCGGCGCACTCGTGCTCACCAACTGCCTGAATCGGCTTCAGCAGGTCATGTCCTGGGATTTGGCCTCCGACTGCACTCTGCGCCGCAAGGGCTAGCCCCACGTGGGCGACTCGTCGGGCCCGGGCCGGGTGAGCAGCCCGGCCGCCATTCCGCCGAAGTACGCCGCGCCCATGGCGGCAGCCTCGGCGACCGAACTGGTCGCATAGTCGCCGAGTTGGAGCCGCTTGGCTTGAGCGACCGTGGGGTCGTGCGACCAGCCGCCGGTGACCATTGCCTCGGTGCGGGGTCCGATGACGGACTCGATGAAGTCGATGAGGTCGGTCGAAAGCGACGTCAGGTCGTCGACCGCCGCGCGCCAGGCCAGCGCGGGCGAGAGCCCCTCGGTCACACCCGCCAGGGTCAGGCCCTCGTGGCTCGCCTCGGCGATGCGGAAGGGCACCGCGGTGCGGTCGAGCGTGAGCGCCTCGAGCGACACCGCCCGACGCCGCTCTCGGTCCGTGAGGCCCAGGAGGGCTGCCATCCGCTCGAGCGAGAGGCCAGTGAGGAGGCCTCCGACCGTGCAGAGGTAGCCCGGCACCACTCCCCAGCCGATGCCCACGTCTCGCTCGACCAGGCGCGCGACCGTGTCGCGATCCACCGGTGCGAAGAGTCGCATGAGGGCCTCCGCCGTGCCGAGCGAGTCGGTGAGCACGCCCAGGCGCATGGCTCCCATCGCAAAGGCCGCGGACTCGTGGTCGAGGCCGGCTGCCGTCAGCGTGGCACCGCGCAGTCGCTCAGGAGCCTGTGCGCCGACGGTCCCCGCGGGCTCGCCCGCCCAGATGATGTGCGGCGCCGTGAGATCCCCGACGAGGTCGGTAGCAGGCTGCCACGGCTCATCTGCGAGGACGTCGTAGAGACCGGAGCGCGACAGGATGGAGCGCTCCGCCACCTGCTCACCGCCCATCGCGTAGATGACCCAGTCGCCCACGCCCAGGTGGCGCACCGCTCGATCGCGGCTCTCGGGGTAGGCCTCGTACAGGTACAGAACTTTGGCCAGGGAGGGCTTGGAGTTGAGCCGCACGCCGCAGGCTCTCCAGAACTCCTCGCGAGAGACGCGCTCGCGGATGGGCTCAGCCAGGCCCCGAGGGTCGTGCCAGGCGAGTGTCGGGGCGCACGGGCGGCCCTCGGCGTCGAGGAGTGCACCCGCTTCTGCCATGCCGGTGACGCCGATGCCCCGAACTCGCGACCCCGAGGGCACACGTGGATCGTCTAGGCACGCGTCCGCCACGGTCATCGCGAGCGCGGCGAGGGTGTCGGAGTCAATGTCGGAGCAGGCGCCATCGTGGCGCCAGGGCGTAGGCGCCTCTGCCTCCCCAACGACGCCACCGTCGAGGGAAACCGCGAGCGCCTTGACGCGGGTGGTCCCCACGTCAATGCCCACGAGCAGGTCGGACATGGTCAGCGTGCCGCCTCGGGCGCATCGGGTGCCGGCGGGCGGCATGCCACGGCCACGAGGGCTCCGTCGGCCGTCCAGTCACCCGCTGCGTAGGGCATGAGCAGGACGTCACCCTTGGCGACCGGATGCACTCCATGGCCGGAGGTGATGGAGCCTGCCCCATCGAGCACCACGATCACGGCGAAGCCCGCATCGACCGGTACCGGCCCCGCGCTGGTGTCCAGGTGCTGCGCACGGAAGTAGGCGTCCGCGGCGCGGGGGAGCGCTGAAGTGAGGCCTGCCCTCTCGATCTCCTCACGACGTACGACGAGACGATCGAGATCGGTGTCGCTCACCGCCGAGGTGTCGACGGCCTGAAGGGCAGTGTCGAAGCCGAGGTTGAGGTGTCCGTCGCGGTCGCCGTCCACGGCGAAGTCCTGCCACTCCAGCAGGATGGACAGGTCGGTGGGCTCTTGGAGCTCGAGGACGAAGACGCCCTCCTGCACCGTGTGGGGAAGACCGGCCGGCACGAGCATGGCATCGCCGGGTCGCACCTCGCGTGTCCGGAGCGATGCGAGCAGGCCCGCGCTGTCGTGCGCCGCCACCATGGCCGCCACCTCAGCCAGCGGCATGGCCTCGGCGAAGCCCACACCGACGCGCGCACCGGGGGGCGCGTCCACGACGTACCACGCCTCCGTCTTGCCGTGGGCCAGGCCCAGATGGCGCCGCGCGAACTCGCGATTCGGGTGAAGGTGCACGGGCAGGCGCTGACCGAGGTCGAGGAACTTGACGAGGACCTCGACGTCACTGCCGTAGCGAGCGATGTGGGCCGGTCCGATCCAGGCCGCTGGGTCCGCGATGACGGCATCGCGGAGGTAGCCGTCGCCGGGCAGGGCGCTGAGCCCCTGGGTCTGCTGTCCGAAGCGGGTGGTCGTCGAGCCGATCCACTCCTCGGGTCGCTGCGGTCCGCCCGGACCGCCTCTCAACACACCGATGCGATCCCCGCCTCGGTAGAAGTGGTCGAACTGGTTCACGGGCAGAAGCACGGGCGTCGCGGTCACGACCACATCCTGGCACCCGGCACGCCCCTCCCGCGCGCCGATCCCGATAGGCTGACCGAGACTTCGGGGGACCGCCACTGACGACCTGCAGGGAGGGTCATGTCCGACACCGCGTACCGGCTGCGCAGGCTCTTCAACCCCGATTCGGGGCGCTGCCTTGATATTGCTGTCGACCATGGTTTCTTCGGCCAGGGGAGCTTCCTCGCGGGCATCGAAGACCTTCCCTCGGCCGTGACCGCCCTGGTCCAGGCCGATCCCGATGCGATCCAGCTCACCCCGGGCCAGGCGCGGCTCCTGCAGTCCGAGGGAGGCAGGCATCGCCCCGCCCTTGTCATGCGCACCGATGTCGCCAATGTCTACGGCAGTGTGCTCCCCGACCACATGTTCAGCGCGATCGCACCCGATCCGGTGCTCACCGCTGTCCGCCTGGATGCGGCGTGCGTCGTGGTCAATCTCCTCGACCTACCGGGCCGCCCTGAGATGCGCGAGGCGTGCATTCGCAATGTCATGGAGCTCCGCCAGCAGTGCGATCTCTACGGCATGCCGCTCATGGTCGAGCCGTTGGTGATGAAGGAGACCGCCGCGGGTCCCTACACCGTCAATGGCGAGCTCGACCTCATCATCCCCGTCGTCCGACAGGCGGTGGAGCTCGGAGCCGATGTCATCAAGGCCGATCCCACCGACGACCCGTCCGACTACCACGAGGTCGTCCGCACGGCTTCGGGTATTCCCGTGCTTATCCGGGGTGGCGGCCGGGTATCGGACGAGGAGATCTTCGCCCGCACCGAGGCGCTCCTTGCCCAGGGTGCTGCGGGGCTCGTCTACGGCCGCAACATCATCCAGCACGACAACCCCGCCGGCATGACCCGCGCGCTCATGGCGATGCTGCACGACGGAGCCGATGCACAGCGTGCGCTGGAGATCGTCCAGTCGTCATGACGTCGTCCAGCGACGTGCGCATCGGCATCATCGGCGGCGGGCTCATGGGCCGAGAGCTCGCGGCGGTGTGCGGACGCTGGGATCTGCTCGTCGACCATCCTTCACGTCCACGCGTGGTCGCCGTGGCGGATCCCGCTCCTGCCGCCCGCGACTGGTTCACGCGGGTGGGATCGGTCGAGCGTCTGACCGACGACTGGCGGTCGCTGGTGGACGACGAGGGAATCGACGTCCTCTACATCGCGGTGCCGCACCAGTTGCATGAGGAGATCTACGTCGCCGCGGCCGCGTCCGGACGGGACTTCCTTGGCGAGAAGCCCTTCGGCATAGATGCGGCTGCCGCTGAGCGGATCGGCGGTGCCGTGGACGCGTCGGACGCCTTCGTGCGCGTCTCGAGCGAGTTTCCCTTCTTCCCCGGGGCGCAGCGGGCCTATGCCTATGCCGCGTCAGGAGCGCTGGGGGACATCCTCGACGTGCGTTCGGGCTTCTGGCATTCATCGGATCTGAACCGCGCCAAGCCCATCAACTGGAAGCGGAAGTCCGAGACCTGCGGTGCGATCGGGGTGATGGGCGACCTGGGACTTCACGTCGCACACCTGCCCCTGAGACTGCAGTGGCAGCCCGAGGTGGTTTACGCCCGGCTCGATGACGTGGTGCGCGAGCGCCCCGGCCCGGACGGATCGCCGGTGCCCTGCGACACCTGGGATAACGCCCTTCTCACCTGCACGGCGCATCCTCCTGAGGGCCGCGACTTCACCATGCTGTGGGAGACCCGGCGCATCGCCCCCGGGCACTCGAATACATGGTTCTTCGATGCCATCGGCATGGATGGTGGTGTGCGCTTCAGCACGCGTGAGCCCACGCTTCTGCGTCGCTTCACGGTCCGCGAGGGCGAGCAGATCTGGGAGGAGGTCCAGCCCGGCCTCGTGTCGGTGTGGCCGGTCGTCTCGGGACCCATCTTCGAGTTCGGCTTCGGAGACGCCCTGCTGCAGATGTGGGCGTCCTACCTCGCTGAGCGTGCGGGGGAGCTCCAGGGCCGCTTTGGCACGGCGACCCCGGCCGAGGCCCTCTTGGCTCATCGCGTCTTCGATGCCGCCCTGAGATCGTCGCGCACCGGCATGCCGGAGTCGCCGTAGCGCCTGGCTGAACGATGCTTGGATGGAGGCATGAGCACCGATAAGGGCAAGGCGAAGCGACTGCCACGTGGGTTCTACGAGAAGACCCTCTACGCGCTCCAGGGTGAGTTGGTCACCATGCAGGAGTGGGTCAAGTCGACCGGCGCTCGCGTCGTGGTCGTTTTCGAGGGCCGCGATGCCGCCGGCAAGGGTTCGACGATCAAGCGTGTGACGGAGTACCTCAACCCGCGCATGGCCCGCATCGCAGCGCTACCCACTCCCACCGAGCGGCAGCGCACGCAGTGGTACTTCCAGCGCTACGTGGAGCACCTCCCCGCCGCAGGGGAGATCGTGCTCTTCGATCGTTCCTGGTACAACCGTGCGGGTGTCGAGCGCGTCATGGGCTTCTGCACGGCCGAGGAGTATCGGCTCTTCCTCCGGCAGGCGCCGATCTTCGAGCGTATGCTCATAGAGGACGGCATCTACCTTCGCAAGTACTGGTTCAGCGTGAGCAATCACGAGCAGGAGAAGAGATTCGCATCACGGCTCAACGACCCGATGCGCCAATGGAAGTTATCGCCCATGGACCTGGAGTCCATCACCCGCTGGGAGGACTACTCCCGGGCCAAGGACGAGATGATGGTGCACACCGACACCGCTGAGTCGCCCTGGCTTGACGTCGAGGCCGACGACAAGAGGCGCGCCCGCATCAACATGATCCATCACCTGCTCTCGACGATCCCCTACGAGTCGGTGACGAGGCCACCCCTCGTCCTGCCGGAGCGACCGGACGGGCATGGTTATGAGCGACCGCCCAGGGATCTCAATCGCTACGTGCCCGACTACGCCGGGGAGTTGCTCGGCCGCGAGGGCTCCGCCTGATCGCTGCCGATCCCGGCGAGCTGCGCATTGGCGACGGCCCCGATGAGGATGACGTACGCCGCGACGTAGAGCACGAGGCTGAGGATGACGCTGCTTGCGAGTGCGCCGTACATCGCCTGGTAGGACGTGGCGAAGCGCAGGTAGACGCCGAAGCCGATGAAGACGGCGAGGCTGCCCACGGTGCCAAAGGCTGCGCCCGGCCAGTGCACTGAGGGACCCTGCTTACCGCCGGCGGTTCGGAAGGTGAGCACGAGCAGGGCCGTGCCGATGAGCAGCCCTACGACGATCCCCACGGTGAACGCCACTGCCCGCCAAGGTTCATCGAGAGAGCTGGCCCAGGCGGCCCCGGCCGCGCTTGCCAGAAGAAGGATCCCCAGGACCAGGACGGTGAGGAGTGCTCCGAGGAAGGCGATGGCGCGCGCATTGATGTAGTGCTGCGGATCCATGCCGTAGGCCACGCGCACCGCTCGCAGGAAGGCGTAGATGCCCGACGAGACTGCCCAGAGCACCGTGATGAGCGAGAGGACCAGGCTCCACGACACGGTTGAGCTGGACGCCTTGGATGCCGTCTGTATCTGGTTGGCGAGGAGGCTTGCGAAAGAGTCCGGCGCGGAGCTCCGCAGTGTCTGCACGGCCTCGTCGAGGACGGCGGGATCGACGAGGCGACCGAAGATGACGCTGATCGCGATGAGGGTGGGTGTGACGGCGATGGCGGCCCAGAAGGCGACGGCGGCAGCCGAGAGGCTGATGCGCTCGCGCGACTGTGCCGACGCAATGGCAGAAGCGAAGTGAACGGCCCGGGCAAGCCGCGGGTGCTGTGCCAGGTAGGCGGTGATTCTTGGCGCGACGGCCTTCATGTCACACGAGCGCGAAGATTGCCGACGCGATGAGGCTCGCAAAGCCCAGGTAGATGAGCACCACGCCGATGGCCGCGATGCGCAGGGGTGCCCGCTCATCACTGACGGCGATGGTGAAGGCATGTGTGTAGACCTTGCGGAAGGGGGTCGCCTCCCGCGAGGGATTGCCCTGGGGATCCCGCTGGAACCAGTAGGCCTTCTCACTGGACATGCCGTAGAAGGCGAAGGCAAGGCCGAAGAGCACGAGGAAGATCCCGAGCAGGAGGAAGACAATCACGGTAACGGACACGCCGGCACCCTATCGGCAACGCGCTAGCCTGCGGCATGGCCCGTGAGCACGGCGATCCTCGGGAGGTCGATGCCGACGGTGTTGCCGTCCGCCTCACAAGTCCCGAGAGGCCGATGTGGCGGGACTCCGCAGGTGCCATCACCAAGGCGGATCTGGTGTCCTACTACCTCGCTGTCGCCCCGGACCTGCTGGCGGCACTACGCGGCCGCCCCACGACCCTGCAGCGCTTCCCCGACGGCGTCATCATCGACGGGCAGAGGCAGGAGTCCTTCTACAACAAGCACCTTCCGAAGTCCGTGCCCGACTTCGTCGACCATGTCGGCATCACCTTCCCGTCCGGGCGCGCTGCGGTGCAGGTGTGCCCGACCAACGTGGCCACGATCGTCTGGGCTGCCAACCTCGGCACCGTCACCTTTCATCCGTGGCCGGTCACCCGGGAGGATGTCGATCGTCCCGACGAATTGCGCATCGACCTCGACCCGCAGGAGGGACGCGACTTCAGTGACGCTGTAGAGGCTGCACACACGCTGGCGGAGATGCTGAGAGCGTGGGGTGCCGAGCCTTTCGTCAAGACGAGTGGCGGCCGGGGGCTGCACGTCTTCGTGGCCATCGAGCCACGCTGGGAGTTCCTCGACGTGCGGCATGCCGCGATCGCTCTGGGGCGTGCCCTCGAGCGCGCACTCCCGGACCTGGTCACCACGGCTTGGTGGAAGGAGGAGCGAGGCTCCCGGGTGTTCGTCGACTACAACCAGATGGCACGTGATCGGACGATGGCGTCAGCATGGTCAGTCCGCGCCCGCCCGGATGCTCCTGTGTCCATGCCCGTGTGCTGGCAGACCCTGCCCGACGTCGACCCCACCGAGTTCACCCTCATCTCGGCTCCCGCCATCAGGGTCGAGAGGGGCAATCCCTGGGCCGCCCTGGGCTCGAGCAGCTTCGACATCAGTCTTCTGCTCGACCTGTGGCAAGAGGATGTCGAGGTGCGCGGACTAGGCGAGATGCCGTTTCCGCCCGACTATCCGAAGATGCCGGGCGAGCCGCCCCGCGTGCAGCCCAGCCGTCGTAGGCACGACGCGTCGGACTAGGTGGCACCCAGCGCTCAGTGGCAGTGGCCGCCTG
>JBIKKK010000115.1:0-6727 GCA_044360385.1 Candidatus Nanopelagicales bacterium | reverse complement strand
TGGCGTAACCAAGCTCGACCGGGTGACCTACGGCGAGGCCTCCGCGGCGGAAACGGTCCGCAAGATGGTCGTAGCTATGGCACGCGACATCCGCGTGCTCGTGATCAAGCTGGCGGATCGACTCCACAACATGCGCACGCTGGGATTCATGCCGCCGGAGAAGCAGGAGAAGAAGGCGAGGGAGACACTCGAGATCTATGCGCCCCTGGCGCACAGGCTCGGGGTCAACACCATGAAGTGGGAGCTCGAGGATCTCGCGTTCGCGACGCTCTATCCCAAGGTGTACGACGAGATCGAGAGACTCGTGTCCCAGCGGGCACCCTCGCGCGACCAGTACCTCACGAGCGTGATCGACGAACTCGAGACGGACATCAAGGGCGCTCGCATCAAGGCCTCCGTGACCGGGCGGCCCAAGCATCTCTACTCCGTCTACCAAAAGATGGTCGTACGCGGCCGCGAGTTCGCCGATATCTACGACCTCGTCGGCGTGCGGATCCTGGTCGAGTCGATCCGCGACTGCTACGCCGTACTCGGAATCGTCCACGCCCGCTGGAGCCCGGTGCCCGGGCGCTTCAAGGACTTCATTGCGATGCCGAAGTTCAACATGTACCAATCGCTCCACACCACCGTCATCGGTCCCGGGGGCAAGCCGGTCGAGCTGCAGATCCGCACCTGGGACATGCACCGGGCCGCCGAGTTCGGTGTCGCCGCCCACTGGCGCTACAAGCAGCGCGATGTCGGTGGCAAGCAGGGGCCGGATGACTTCGGCTGGCTGCGCCAGCTCCTGGAGTGGCAGCGCGAGACGGAGGATCCCGACGAGTTCCTCGACTCGTTGCGCTACGACCTCTCGTCATCTGAGGTCTTCGTATTCACGCCCAAGGGGGACGTGGTCGCGCTCCCGCAGGGGAGCACCCCCGTCGATTTCGCATATAGCGTGCACACCGAGGTGGGCCACCGCTGTGTTGGAGCGCGCGTCAACAGCAAGCTCGTCCCCCTCGAGTCGGAGCTCACCAATGGCGATGTGATCGAGGTCTTCACATCCAAGGCGGAGGGAGCCGGTCCCAGCCGCGATTGGCTCAACTTCGTCAAGTCCCCCCGGGCCAAGTCCAAGATCAAGGCGTGGTTCAGCAAGGAGCGTCGCGAGGAGGCGATTGAGCAAGGCAAGGACTCGATCGTGCGTGCCATGCGCAAGGAGGGGCTGCCGCTTCAGCGCCTGATGAGCAACCAGGCCCTGTCCACCATTGCTGCCGAGCTGCACCAGGGTGATGTCTCAGCCCTCTATGCGGCTGTCGGTGAGGGACGGATATCCGCCGCCAGCATCGTGCGGCGCCTTGTGGCTGCTGCAGGCGGCGTGGATGGTGCCGCCGATGACGTGGCGGAGGCCTTCACACCGTCGTCGTCGACGCGGTCTGTCGCATCGGGTGATCCGGGGGTCCTAGTCAAGGGAGCAACCGATGTCTGGGTCAAGTTGGCGCGCTGTTGCACGCCCGTGCCCGGTGACGACATCGTCGGATTCGTCACGAGGGGCTCCGGAGTGTCCGTGCATCGTCGATCCTGTGTCAACGTGCCGGGGCTTGAAGCGCAGCAGGAGGCAGGCGCCCGCTTCGTCGATGTGTCCTGGGCACCCTCTTCAGGGAGTGTCTTCCTGGTCAACATCCAGGTCGAGGCACTCGATCGCGCGCGGCTCCTGTCGGATGTCACCCGGGCGCTATCAGATCAGCACGTCAACATCCTGAGTGCCTCCGTCACCACCACGCGCGAACGCATTGCGCTATCAAGGTTCACCTTCGAAATGGCCGACCCCAAGCACCTGGGAGCAGCGCTCAAGGCGGTACGCCAGGTCGACGGCGTCTACGACGCCTATCGGGTCTAGGCGCTCGCGGGGTCGGCAAACTCCGAAACGGTCCCTTCGACTGCGGCAAGCAGGCTGCGGGTGGAGTCGACACTGGCCTGGGCTGCCTCGATCCGGCGTGCATCCCCGGTGGCCTGCGCCTTCGCGAGGTCCTGCTCCGCCTTGGCGAGGGCGGCCCGGAAGCGCTCCGCCGTGTCCTCGGCGCGAGCGCGGCGTGCGGGGTCGCTGGCCGCCCAACGGCGATCATCGGCCTGCCGCACGGCGTCCTCGACGGCACGGAGCCGACGCTCGATGCGGTCCTTGTCGGTGCGAGGCACGTGCCCGATGGACTCCCAGCGCTCCTGGACTCCGCGGAGGGTGTGCTTGGCCGCAGCGACGTCGGTCACCGGAAGGAGCGCCTCGGCCTCGACGACCAAGGCCTCCTTGCGCTCGAGGTTGGCTCGATGTTCGACGTCGCGCTCGGCGTTGACGGCATCGCGCGAGGCGAAGAACGCATCCTGCGCAGCGCGGAAGCGAGTCCACAGGCTGTCTTCGTCCTGCCGGCTGCCGCGCGGAGCAGCCTTCCAGCGATCCATAAGGGCGCGGTAGGCGCGTGTGGTGCCCGCCCAGTCCGTCGACGTGGACAGTCCTTCCGCCTCCCGGATGAGGGCCTCTTTCGCGGCGAGGGCATCCTTGCGTTCGGCATCGCGCGCCGCGAAGTGCTGGCGCCGACGACGATCGAAGGACGTGCGCGCCGTGCTGAAGCGCTTCCACAGGCCCTGCTCGCGACCTCGATCAATGCGGGGTGCGGCCTTCCATGCCTCGAGGAGCACCGCGAGGCGCTCACCGGTGGCCTTCCACTGGGTTGACTCCGCAAGGCCCTCGGCCTCGATGACGATGGCCTCGCGCGCCGCCAAGGCCTCCTCGCGTTGACGTGCGCGCGCTGCTTCCCTCTGCTCACGGGCCGAGGCCACGAGCGCCTCGACCTCGTCACAGACACGGGCGAGCTCGGCGACGTCGCCGAGGAAGGCGGGTGCGGCGAGCGCCTCGCGCGCGTGTGCCACCGCCGCGGGAGCGGTGTCAAGGCCGCGGCCCTCCTTGAGGCGGTGCGCTGCCAGGTCCACCTCGACCAGGATGTCGTCGTACTTGCGACCGAAGAAGGCGAGCCCTTCGGCTGCGGTGCCCGCCGCCCAGCTGCCGACGACCACCTCGCCCGCAGGCGTGCTCAGCCAGACGGACCCCTCGGCATCGATGCGACCGAAGCGGGCCGGATCGGTGCGCCGCATGGGAGGTGTCGAACTGGCAGAAGCTGGTCGCGCGGGACGCTTGAGTGCGGTGGGCCGGGGTGCCACGGGCGTGGGCGCCACCGGAGAGGGCGCGGCGGGCTCGCCCGTCAGAGGTGGCTTCGCCGCCCCGCCGGGCTGTCCCGGCATCGCGATTGCCTGGACCGTCGTGGTCTCCACGATCGCCACACCCTGGTCGCTCGTCACGACGGTCGTCGTCGTCTCGATCGCCTGGACGATGGGAGGGGGCGAGAGGGCGGGCGTCGCGACGCGTGCCTCGAGCACGCCGAAGGGCGCGGGGGGAAGGTCCTCGATGATCTCCGCCGTGACTTCCTCCACGACGATGGGCTCACCAGCGGGTGATCCTGACAGGGGCGCCTCGGCCGACCCGTCGGTCCCGTGTGGAGTGCTCTCGCTCATCGACCCTCCCTAGTTTGCCGGCGACGTGGTCAGCGTCGCCTTCTCGATGACGACCCGCTGGGCCGGCGGCCCATCGCTGCCGCCACCCTCGACTCCTGCAGCCGCAATGCCCTTCACCACGTCGAGGCCCTCGGCCACCTTCCCCCAGATCGTGTAGCCCGAAGGAAGGGTGGTGTCCTCGTAAACGATGAAGAATTGGCTGCCGCCCGTGCCCGGCCCGGCGTTTGCCATGGCCACCGTGCCGGCGGGGTAGTTGGCCTCACCCTCAGCGGGGAGGTTCTCGTCGGGAATCGAGTAGCCCGGGCCGCCCGTGCCGTTGCCTGCGGGGTCTCCGCACTGGAGCACGAAGATTCCCTCGGTCGTGAGGCGGTGGCAGGCGGTGAGATCGAAGTAGCCCTCCTCGGTGAGGAAGGCCATCGAGGCGACCGTGGCGGGCGCCTCGGCCGGGAGGGTGTCGATGACGATGTCACCGCAATTGGTGGCGAGCGTCATGGTGTAGGCCGTATCGGGCTTGACTGAGCCCTCCGGAGCCTTGGGCCAGGTGAGGTCGTCGGCTCGGGTCTCCGGTGCGGGCGCGCACTTGGCATCAGGCTGCGAAGTGCTCGTGGGATCAGGTGACGCGGAGGGATCGACGGATGCGTCGGGGCTGGGAGATACCTCGGGGGATGCGGAGGCGTCCGGCGCTGCGGATTCTGTCGGCACGGACGTCTCGGCCGGTGCGGCGATGTCGGAGGTGTCAGACGGGCGGTTGAGGAGGGCCCACGCGAGCACGCCGCCTACGACGGCGACCACGGCAACGACAGCGATGACGCGGTTGCGCGTGCTGCGCCGCTGCGCGGCCTCGGCCCGGCGCTGAGACTGACGCTCCGCCTTAGCCCTCGCCACCTCACGCCTGCGCTTGCTCGACGCCACCGTCGTCCTCCTCCTTCTTCTTTTTGATCCCCCAGGCTGACGCGTGAGTCTATGGCCTGGCTCCCGGGCGGGTAGGCTCATGGGGCGCCCAGACAGTCCGGAGGTCCCCACATGCCCGCCCGCAGGCCATCGTGTTCGTAACGGGGTTCCCCGCGGGCGCTTGGGGCACCAATTGTTACGCGGTCGCAACCGCCGAGGGCGAGGACTGCCTCATCGTCGACCCCGGGCAGGCGAGTATGGGCCCGCTCACCGACCTCCTGGAGCGCCATCGCCTGCGCCCCGTGGCCGTCCTGCTCACGCACGGTCACCTGGACCACGTGTGGTCGGTGGCGCCGCTCACGGCGGGTAAGGACATCCCGGCATACATCCATGCGGACGATCGCTATCGGCTCGCCGACATCATCGGTTCGACGTTCAGCATTTCCCGCGATCAATTGCTGTCGATGACGCAGGGTGCGCTTGAACTCACAGAGCCCGAGGATGTGCGTGTCCTTGCCGATGGCGAGGTGCTCGACATCGCCGGCGTACCGCTCACCGTGGCGCATGCTCCCGGGCACACGGAAGGTTCCGTTGCCTTCCTCGCCGGACGCGACAGCGAGAGGCCGCCGGTGATGCTCAGCGGCGACCTGCTCTTCGCTGGCTCGATCGGCCGCACGGACCTTCCGGGGGGCGATGCGGGTGCGATGACAGAGAGCCTGCGTCGTGTCGTGCTGCCCCTCGACGACGACACGGTGGTGCTCCCGGGTCATGGCGAGACCACGACGATCGGGCGAGAGCGCGCCACCAACCCCTTCCTGACCGACCTGGGCACGGCCCCGGCCCCGCGAGGTCTGTGATGGCGCAGCGGCCCACCGGTCTCTCCGGCTTCCCCGAGTGGCTCCCCGAGGGTCGCCTCGTGGAGCTCGAGGTGCTCGACACGGTGCGCGAGGTCTTTGAGCTCCACGGCTTTACGCCGCTGGAGACGCGCAGCATCGAGCCGGTGGACGTGCTCCTGCGCAAGGGCGAGATCGACAAGGAGGTCTACGCCGTACGCCGCCTCCAGGCGGATGCGGGCGACGAGGACCTAATGGCGCTTCACTTCGACCTCACCGTGCCCTTCGCGCGGTTTGTGGTGGAGAACGCCTCACGCCTGGACTTCCCCCTGCGGCGCTACCAGGTGCAGAAGGTGTGGCGCGGTGAGCGACCTCAGGAGGGACGATTCCGCGAGTTCACGCAGGCTGATATCGACATCGTCGACATCGACCACCTGGCGACCCACCACGACGCGGAGATGGCACTGGTGATGGCGGAGGTATTCGCTGCGCTGCCCTTCCTCCCGCCCGCGACCATCCACGTCAACAACCGCAAGGTCCTCGAGGGCTTCTACCGCGGACTCGGGATCGATGATGTGCCCTCCGTGCTGCGTGCGATCGACAAGCTCGACAAGATCGGGCCCGCCAAGGTGCGTGCGCTCCTCGTCGACGCGGGTCTCACGGATGATGCAGCCGATCGCGTGCTCGCGCTCGCTGCGATCCGGGGCACGGACGGGCGGGTGGCTGACGAGGTCCGGGCACTGGGAGTGTCAGATCCGCTGCTCGAGGACGGCCTCGCGGAGCTCGTGGGTGTCGTCGAGGCAGCGCAGCGTGCGCACCCGGGTGCGGTCGAGGCAGACCTCCACATCGCACGCGGCCTCGACTACTACACCGGCACGGTCTACGAGACGACGCTCGAGGGATTCGAGTCCTTCGGGTCCATCTGCTCAGGGGGCCGCTACGACGCTCTCGCGACTGACGGCCGATCGACGTACCCCGGTGTCGGCATTTCCCTCGGCGTCACCCGGCTCGTATCCCTCCTCATCGGCCGTGATCTCGCCCGTGCGACCCGCAAGGTGCCCTCCGCCGTCGTCGTCGCCGTGGTTGATGAGGAGACGCGGCCTGCAAGTGACGCTGTCGCCCATGCGCTCCGCGCACGCGGAATCCCCTGCGAGGTGGCTGCCCGCGCAGAGAAGTTCGGCAAGCAGATCAAGCACGCCGACCGGCGCGGAATCCCCTTCGTCTGGTTCCCTGACGCCGCGGGCGACACCGTGAAGGACATCCGCAGTGGGGAGCAGGTGGGCGCTGACGCATCCACGTGGACGCCCCCCGATACTGACCTGCGGCCACGCGTGGTGGCTGCGACTGACATCCACGAGGGAGCATCGTGATCCGCACGCACCGGGCCGGCACGCTCACGAGCGCCGACGAGGGAGCCGAGATCACGCTCGCGGGTTGGGTGGACCGGCGCCGCGATCACGGCGGTGTGG
>JBIKKK010000114.1:0-6802 GCA_044360385.1 Candidatus Nanopelagicales bacterium | reverse complement strand
CGCAGGAGGCGAAGCGGGGGGTCGGTGACGGTGTAGATCGCCTCGGCGATGACGAGCAGGGGACCGCGCGGCTGCCACGAACGGGCAAAGATCTGCACGAAGTCAAGGATGAGTCGACCGATGAGGAGAAGCCAGTAGAGCCAGAGGAAGGTGGCGAGCACTTGCCCGACCAGCGCCACCGACCTGTCCCCTCTCTACTCACGCGCACCCGCGCGTCAACTCTGGTTGAAGAAGCCGGTCTGCGCGAGTTGAGCCCGAGCCTCGGCCCCCACCTCGACGTTAACAGGCGAGAGCAGGAAGACCTTGTTGGTCACCCGCTCGATGGTGCCGTGGAGACCGAAGACGAGTCCTGCGGCGAAATCGACGATCCTCTTGGCGTCGACGTCGTCCATCTCGGTGAGGTTCATGATCACCGGCACACCCTCGCGGAACTCCTCGCCGATGCGGCGCGCGTCGTTGTAGGTGTGAGGATGGATCGTCGTGATGCGATTGAGGTCCACAGCAGGCACCGGAGCCGGGCGTGAGCCCGCACTCGTCATGGGCGAGACATTGCTCGGCTCATCGCGGTAGAGACGGCGTGGTTCGCGGGGATCGACCACCGTGACCGTGCGCGGCTCGGGACGGTCAGGCTGGCGAGTGGCGCGCTCCGTCGAGCGGTCGGACGACCGGGTACGCCGAGCGGGAGCGGGCTCGTCGTCGTACTCCCACTCGTCTTCCTCGAAGTACGCGTCCTGGCGATCCTGGTTATCCTCCACGAGCCCGAGGTAGACCGCCATCTTGCGCATCGCGCCCGCCATGGGACTCCCTTTCTCGCCCTCCGTGGTCGCGGCGGCGTCCCCCTAAGTTAGCCGAGCGGAGGCCTTGTCCCGAGGACCGCGCTCCCCACGCGGAGGTGTGTCGCGCCCGCGCGGACCGCCTCCTCAAGATCCTCGGACATTCCCGCGGAGATGAGGCGAGCGCTGGGGTAGTCCCGGCACAGGTCCTCGGAGATGGCTGCGAGGCGCTCGAAGGCCTCCGCCGAAACCCCGCGCTGGCCGGCGGGGTCGTCTGACAGGGGTGCGACGCCCATGACTCCGCGCAGCATCAGGTGCTCACTGCGCGCGACAAGGTCGGCGAGTTCGGCCACGTCCACCGGACTGACACCCCCTCGACCGGTCGCACCTGAGGTGAGGTCGATCTCGAGGAGGCAGCCGAGCGGACGCCCCGCCCTGCTTGCACCACGCTCGAGGGCCGCCACAAGTGACGGTCGGTCGACGGAGTGCACGAGGTCGGCGTAGCGAGCCACCGAGGCCGCCTTGTTGGATTGAAGCTGCCCGACGAAGTGCCACCGCAGGTCGAGGTCACCCGTGGCCGCAGCCTTGGGGGCCGCCTCCTGATCGCGGTTCTCGCCGAAGTCGCGTACACCGAGTCCGGCCAGGCGCCGCACGTCTTCGACGGGCCAGGTCTTGCTGACGACGATGAGCGTCACTTCGCTCGGATCACGACCGGCGACTTCGCATGCCGCGTCGACGCGAGCTCGGACTACGTCGAGGTGCTCGTGGAGCTCCTGAGTGCGGTCGTCGGTCGTCATCCGCTGTCCCGCATGACGATCACGCCGACCTGCCGGCCCGTCGTGGTATCCCGGCGATAGGAGTAGAGGTGCGGATCCTCGAAGGTGCACCCGCCCACGATCTCGCCCGTGACCCCGTGCTGACGGAGTTGGGCGAGCACCGCGGCGCGCACGTCCACGGCCGGGGTGCCCTGGCGAGTGCGGGCCGCCGCTTCCGGGACGACATCTGCCACCTCGTCGCGGACCTCGGGACTGACCTCGTAGCAGCCGGGGCAGATCGCCGGTCCCACCCACGCGCCCACTTCCCCCTGGGGCGCAAGCCTCTCCAGCGTGGCCCCCACGACATCGGCGACGACCCCGCGCCACCCCGCATGCACCGCTGCCACCTGTCCCCCGCTCAGGTCGGCGAGGAGCACCGGCACGCAGTCGGCCACCTGGACGGCGATCGCGAGACCACTCTCGTCCGTGATGATCGCGTCGGCCGGCGGCGGCTCATCGGGGATCGCACGTAGGTGCGCGACATCGCGCCCATGCACCTGCTTCACCAGTGCAAGGCCGTCGCACCCCACCATGCCTGCGACCGCGCGCCGATTAGCAGCGACAGCATCGGGCTCATCGCCCACCGATCCCCCGAGGTTGAGCTCGGCGTAGGCACCGATGCTCTGACCGCCTAGGCGGTCCGTGAAGAGCCACTCGGCACTGCGCCCGGCATCCACGACTCGACCGCGGGCGAGGACACCCACGGCAACGACTACTTGAGGAAGTCGGGGACGTCGAGATCGTCACCCGCATCGTCGAAGACGATCGTGCGCGGCTGCTGCACGGGACGCTTCGGAGGCTCCGGCGTGACGGGGATCTCAGCGCTGTCGCTCGATGCCGACTGCTTGGCGGCGACGGCCGCAGCGAGCGGCGTCTCCTCGGCGATCTTCTTGGTGACCGGCTGCGCACGCCGCGCGGGCGGGGCACCTCCGTCGAAGCCCGCGGCAATCACCGTGACGCGCACCTCGTCGCCGAGGGTGTCGTCGATCACGGCACCAAAGATGATGTTGGCATCGGGATGCGCGGCATCCGACACCATGCGCGCGGCCTCGTTGATCTCGAAGAGCCCGAGGTCGGAGCCACCGGAGACCGAGAGCAGCACGCCGTGGGCCCCCTCAATGCTCGCCTCGAGAAGCGGGCTGGAGATGGCCGCGGTCGCCGCCTCGATAGCGCGCTCCTCGCCACGGGCCGAGCCGATGCCCATGAGTGCCGAGCCGGCACCCTGCATGACCGACTTCACGTCGGCGAAGTCGAGGTTGATCAGGCCGGGGGTGGTGATGAGGTCGGTAATTCCCGAAACGCCCTGCAGCAGCACATGGTCGGCCTGACGGAAGGCATCGATGACGCTGATGTTGCGGTCGGTGAGCGACAGCAGCCGGTCATTCGGAATGACGATGAGGGTGTCGACCTCGGCACGCAGCGAATCCACGCCTGTCTCAGCCTGCGACTGGCGGCGACGGCCCTCGAAGCCAAAGGGTCGGGTGACGACGCCGATGGTGAGCGCGCCGAGAGACTTGGCGATGCGCGCGACCACGGGTGCGCCGCCGGTGCCGGTGCCGCCTCCCTCGCCCGCGGTCACGAAGACCATGTCGGCGCCGCGGAGGACCTCTTCGATCTCCTGGGCGTGGTCCTCTGCCGCCTGGCGGCCGACCTCGGGATCCGCTCCCGCGCCCAGACCGCGCGTGAGCTCTCGACCGATATCCAGCTTGACGTCGGCATCGCTCATGAGCAGCGCCTGAGCGTCGGTGTTGATCGCGACGAACTCCACGCCCTTGAGGCCCACGTCGATCATGCGGTTGACGGCGTTGACGCCGCCTCCCCCGATGCCGACGACCTTGATGACGGCCAGGTAGTTCTGCGGTGCAGCCACGGGTGCATCCCTTCGGTGCGGTGCGCGAGCGTCCTCGTGCACCGTGCGCGCTGGCACGCGTAGATCTCAACTTCAAGTCGAAGATGAAATCCAAGATCCGGTGCCTCTCGGCACGAGGTTAAGGGTCAACCTCATATCGAGCAAGAAGCCACGCCTGTCCCACGCATCACATCCGAGCAGGGATTTCACGGAGGGGCGGGTCCCTCACCGCGGGGATACGACCACGTCCCTCACCTCGCGGGCGAGGTCCGCCACCGCGTCGGGGGTGCCCGGTGCACCGCACACCCGGGCCAGCCACGGGGCCGGCGCAGGGACGGATCCGGGCAGGGCGTCCGGCGGGATGCGCTCGGCGTCCGGATGGGCGAGCCCGGGGTGGTGCACCACGGGCCAGCCCTGGAGGGCGAGTGCCCGCACCGTGACGCCCTGCCGATTGCAGCGCGAGGGTCGGCACGCATGGACGACCCCTGGCCTCACGCCGGGGAGGGCGGAACCCAGGACTCCCCCCACGGTGTCGACCGGGTCCAGGAGGACCAGGGACGCCACGGGGTCGACGCCCCGGCGTGCCTCGAGGCATCCGGCGACATGCACCGCCACGGCTGCACCCGCCGAGTGCCCGAGCACCGCCCAGGGACCCGCGGCCTCGATCCCTCGCGACTGCGGGATACCCACCTCGACGGCCCGCGCCACCGTGAGCGCGACCTCGGTGAGCCAGCGGGCATCATGCAGGGACCGGGCCGGACGCAGCGTCGCGATATCGGGACGGACCACCCCGAAGCCCGCACCCGCGAGGAGCCCGGCCAGGCCGGCGAGATCAGCCGCGTGGCGCATGAAGCCGTGCTGCACCCAGGCCCAACCTCGGGGCTCACCCTGCGGCGCGGTCCACGTGGTGCGCAGCCGTCCCCCCGAGGGCAGATCGAGTGCGAGCACGACCTGCGATGCTGTTGCCGTCACAGGCCTAGCGTGCCACCGCCAGGATGCGCTCGGAGGTCCGGCGCGAGAGGCTGGGCACCCAGGCCGATCTCGGGAGGTCACATGGGTCTGGCAGGGGCGGAGATCCGCCGTGCCAAGTTGCGCTTCACGCTGCTCACCGGCGCGGTCTCCCTGCTCGTCTTCCTCGTCCTCCTTCTCTCGACTCTCTCGGCCGCACTCGTCGGGGCTCTCGTGGGCGCCCTCGAGGGACTGCGCGCGGATGGCCTGGTCTACGCCGACTTCGCGCGCGACAACATCGCTGCAAGCCGCATGGATCCGTCGGTCGCCATCGCGGTCTCGCTCGTCGAGGGCGTGACCGCTGCGGCTCCGCTCTCCACCTTCACGACCGCTGCGGTCATCGAAGGCACCCCGGCTGACGTTCAGGTCTTCGGCTTCGTCCCCGACGCTCCCGGCGCACCCTCGAGACTCGCGGACGGGCGCCTGCCGTCCGCCGCGGGCGAGGCCGCGGTGGACGGCGGCGGCGCGATGATCGGCGACGTCATCACCTTGGACCCGGCAGGCACGGAGTTCACCGTCGTCGGCCTGCTCCGCGGCGCCCAGTTCAACGCCATCCCCACGATCTACACGCCCATCCCGACATACGACGAGGCCTTCGCCGCGACCAACCCGGGGCTTCCCTTCGTCCCGATCAACGCGGTGGCCTTCGATGCGGCCGACCCGGCCGCGGTGGCCGTCGCCATCGAGAGCGGAGTCGAGGGGGTGAGCGCCTACTCGCGAGACCAAGCGGTGTCACTCATCCCCGGCATCGAGTCCATCTCGCAGAGCTTCGGCATCCTCGTCGGTCTCACCTTCGTGATCGGGATCGTGGTCATCGGGTTCTTCTTCCTCATCCTCACGGTGCAAAAGCTCAAACCCTTCACCCTCCTGCGCGCGATCGGCACGAGCACCGGCCGACTGGCAGCGACGGTCGCGATCCAGATCACGCTCGTCGTCCTCATCGCCTCCGGCATCGCGGTGGCGCTCACCCTGCTCGCGGTCCAGGGACTCAACACCGGCCTGCCCGTCACCATCGAGCCCGGTCTGATCATCGGAGTCGTGCTCAGCGTGTGGATCTTCTCCCTGCTCGCCGGCCTGCTGAGCATCCGGCGCATCGCACGTATTGATCCGGCCAGTGCGGTGGGTGCGCGATGAGCGGGCCTGCAGCACTGCTCTCTCGCGGTGAGCTCACCCGCACCAAGGGCCGCTTCGGTGCGGTGGTCGGCGCTCTCGCACTCATCGTCTTCCTCGTCCTCGTGCTCGGAGCACTGGCCGACGGCCTCTTCTACGGCGCCACGGGCGCGGTGCGCTCGACCAATGCCACCGCCTTCGCCTTTTCCGACGATGCCGAGGGGTCGCTCATCCGCTCGCGCATGGACGAGTCGGATGTCGCCGCTCTCGCGAGCGCGCCCGGCGTCGAATCTGCGGGTCCTATCGGCGTGCTCCTCACCGGCGGCACCGGTCCGGAGGGCGACATCGACCTCGCGGTATTCGGACTCGAGGTCGGTGGCCCGGGTACGCCGACGACGCTTGTCGACGGCCGTATGCCCGATCCGGGAGAGACCGGCGTCGCAGCGGTCGACACACGCCTGCAGGACGTCGGCGTCACGCTCGGCTCCCAAGTGGCGGTCGGTGACGTCGCCGTCGAGGTCGTGGGCTTCGTGTCGGACGCGTCGTATCAATTGCAGCCCACCGTGTGGACGTCGGTCGCTGACTGGCGTGCGATGCGCGACGCGGTGCGCCCCGAGCTGCGCGGCCAGCCCACGGCGATAAACGCGGTCGCTCTCATCACCGAGCCCGGCGCCGACCTCACTGCGATCGCGGCGGCGCTGCCGGGCACATCCGTGCTCACCGCGGAAGCCGTCGGCCTGGCGATCCCAGGCGTCGAGCAGCAGAGCTCCACACTCAACTCGA
Source organism: Candidatus Nanopelagicales bacterium (assembly GCA_044360385.1). Taxonomy (GTDB): domain Bacteria; phylum Actinomycetota; class Actinomycetes; order S36-B12; family S36-B12; genus Mxb001. Next base: position 464 of record JBIKKK010000114.1, on the reverse strand, counting down.
TCATCTACACCACCCTGGCGGTCGCCGCCCTCGTCGTCGCGCTCTTCTTCGCCCTGCTGGTGCTGGAGAAGCGCGAGCTCTTCGCGGCCCTCAAGGCCCTCGGCACCTCCACCGGGGCGCTGGGGCGTGCCGTGATGGTGCAGGCGGTCGTCGCCTCGATCCTGGGCGTGATCATCGGCGCGATCGTGGCGAGACTCTTCGGACTTATCATTCCCGCCACGGTGCCCACTCTCTTCCGCACAGACACCCTGATCCAGATCGCCGTCTTCACCATCGTCGCCGGCATCGTCGGCGCCGCCTTCTCCCTGCGCCGCCTGGCGCGCATCGATCCGGCCACCGCCATCGGAGGAACGCTATGAACGACCCCGTCGCCGAGCGCCCCGGCGCACTGCTCCAGGTGCGCAATGTGAGCAAGGTCTACGGCAGCGGCCACACCGCCGTCACCGCGCTCGATGACGCCACCA
>JBIKKK010000113.1:0-6890 GCA_044360385.1 Candidatus Nanopelagicales bacterium | reverse complement strand
CGACACCATCACCAAGGCCCTGCAGCGACTCGGTGGAACGGTGATCGGACTCGCCATCGCGCTGCTGATCGCCCTCGTTAACCCGCCTTCCTGGGCCAACCTGCTGATCACGTCCATCCTGCTCTACCTGGCGCTCGCCTCGCGGTTCGTTGTGCCCCTGCCCTACTACGCCTACGTCGTGCTGCTCACGCCAGCTGTCCTGCTCATGAACACGCAGGTAGCCGATGCGTTCGACCTCGCCGGTAAGCGCCTCGAACTCACCGCCGTCGCCGCATTGGTCGCCATCATCGTGGCCGTCATCGGCAAGGGAGTCGTTCTTTACCTCCACCGGCGCCACCCGACTCCCTCAGCTCACTGACCCGGCGGCTCTCCAGACAGAGCGGATGAGGGGCACGCCGGGTCGATAGGCCAGGTGCACATGCGACGGCGCATCGAGGGCGATGAGGTCCGCGCGTCGACCAGGGGCAATCACCCCGATGTCATCGCGCCGCAGCGAGGCAGCGCCCCCGGCGGTCGCCGCCCACAAGGCTTGCGCGGGTGACAGCCCCATTTCACGCACGGCCAGCGCGACCATGAGCGGCATCGAGGTGGTGTACGACGACCCGGGATTGCAGTCCGAGGCGATCGCGACCGTCACTCCCGCGTCCCAGAGCCGGCGGGCGGGGGCATAGCTCGACCGCGTGGAAAACTCGGCGCCCGGGACCAGTGTGGCCACCGTGCCCGAGCCCGCCAGCGCCTCGATGTCGTCATCGCCCAGGTGCGTGCAGTGGTCGACCGAGGCGGCACCGAGCTCGACGGCCAGTCGCACGCCGTCACCCTGTGTGAGTTGGTTGGCATGCACCCGAAGGCCCAACCCCTTTGCCTTCGCCGCCTCGAGGATTCGCCGCGCCTGGTCGGCATCGAAGGCTCCACGCTCGATGAAGACATCCGCCCATCGCGCGTGCGGTGCGCACGCGTCGAGCATCTCACCGCAGACGAGGTCGACGTAGTCGTCGGGACGATCGGCGTACTCCGCTGGCACCACGTGGGCACCGAGGAAGGTCGTCTCATCCGTCACGGTTCGTGCGGCGATGAGTGAGCGTGCCTCGTCGCGCACCGTGAGGCCGTAGCCGGACTTCGCCTCGATCATCGTCGTGCCCTGACGCAGTGCCTCGGCCGCGAGACGTGCGGCATTGGCCGCAAGCTGCTCATCGGTGGCAGCCCGCGTCGCGGCCACGGTGGTGCGGATTCCTCCGGCGGAGTAGGGCGTGCCGCTCATACGGGCATCGAATTCGGCTGCACGGTCCCCTGCGAAGACCGGATGCATATGGGCATCGACGAAGCCCGGCAGCATCGCGGCACCCGCCATGTCGTGGGACACATCGACGTCGGGGAATTCAGAAGCCGGCCCCACCCAGGCGATGCGCCCATCGACGGCCACGATCGCCGCGTCACGGAGGATCCCGAGCTGCCCCTCGCCCACGGTGGCGTCCGCTGTGGAGAGTTCGCCGATATTGGTCCAGCCGACAACGCTCATGTCCGGACCACCTGGTGGATCGCGCGATCCAACTCAGCGCCCACATCGATAGAGACATGTCGGCCCGCGCGAACTCGCTCGATTCCACCGACGACAACGGTGCGGACGTCACCGGGACCGGCGGCGTAGATCAGGGCGTCGATGACCGCGGTGTCATCGTGTCCGGCAAGGCGCACGGACGACGTGTCGATCTCGATGAAGTCCGCGGGTGCATCGACCGTGAGGCCGGCGGTAGGGAGGCCGAGCGCCGACGCGCCGTTCGAAGTCATGACGGCCAGGAGTTCGTCGCCGCTGAAACTCCCGCGTCTGCGGCTGCCAAGGCGCTCGTCGAGCTCGATGGCCCGCGCCTCTTCGAAGGGGTCGATGACCGCGTGACTATCGCTGCCCAGGCACAGGCGAGCACCCGCATCCCGCAGCGCGGGGATGGGCCCGATGCCATCGGCGAGGTCGCGCTCCGTGGTCGCACACACGCAGACGTGGCTGCCACCGAGATCGCGGATGTCGCCCTCGGTGAGGTGCGTGGCATGCACGGCGGTGAAGTCCGCCCCTAGGGCACCCGCGTCGCGCAGAATCTCGACAGGGGTGCGGCCGTAGGCGGCGACTGCTTCGACGTTTTCTCGGGGCTGCTCGGAGACATGGGCGTGCAGGGGCACATTCCGCTGACGGGCAACCTGCGCGGCGACCGCGATGGCATCCGGAGCTACCGCCCGGACCGAGTGGATCGCGAGGCCGTGGGTAACAAGGCCCTCAGAGGACAGCCAGGAGGTGCGCTCGGCCCATGCCTCGACGGAACCGTCACTGAAGCGGACCTGAGTCGCGTCGAGATCCACGCCTGGACCGCCGGCGAGGTAGAGCGTGTCGAGCAGCACCAGACGGATTCCCGCCTCCTGCGCCGCCGATGCCAGGGCGTGCGACATCTCGTTCGCGTCGGCGTACGCCGTGCCTCCGGGAGCATGGTGCAGGTAGTGGAACTCACCGACGGCCGTGTAGCCGGCGAGCAGCATCTCCGCGAAGACCGCGCGGGCGAGCGCGTGGTAGCCCTCGGGTTCGAGTCGCGCAGCGGCGGCGTACATCTGCTCGCGCCACGACCAGAAGGAATCGCGACCCCGATGCGTCCGTGAGCGCAGCACTCGGTGGAAGGCATGGGAGTGGGCGTTGACCGCACCCGGGATGACGACCCCGTTGAGGACACGTGCATGCCACGGCACATCGGCATCGGCGGTGATCGACGTGATGATGCCGTCGCGCTCCTCGATGACGACGTGCTCGCGCACCTCGCTGCCGATGACGGCACGCTCGGCCCACCAGGTCGTCATCGCGGCAGGCTATCCGCGGTGAGCAGATCGGCGAGCACATCGGCCAGGGCCGCCGCCCCCGCCTCGCAATCGGCATCCTCCGCGTGCTCCTCCGGTGAGTGGGAAATGCCCGTCGGATTGCGCACGAAGAGCATCGCCGAGGGCACTCCGATCTCCGCGAGCACGCCCGCGTCATGACCTGCACCGGTGGCGAGCATGGGCGCGCCGCCCAGCATCGTCGCCAACGCCGTCGACAAGGAGACGTCGAAGGTCTGCGCCGGTGTGCGGGACTCCATCGCAATCTGCACATGCAGTCCCGGCAGGTCGAGCATGTCTCGGCCGATGGCCTCGAGCATTGCGTCGAGAGTGGCCTCATCCTGTGCGCGAGCGTCCAGCCAGCCGATCACGTGAGAGGGAATCGCATTGACCGCATTGGGCGTGCACTGCACCTTGCCCACCGTCGCCCGCGCCGCGTGAGAGATCGAGTCGCGCTCCGCAGCCTCGCGCCGTGCCGACTCGATGAGCACGGCCAGACCCATCATCGGATCGCAGCGATCCGCGATGAGCGTGGTGCCCGCGTGGTTGGGCTGGCCAGCGATGTCCACCCGCCAACGGCCATGGGGGAGTACGGCGGTGCCCACACCGACAGCGGCATTCATGTCGATGAGACCGCGCCCCTGCTCGACATGAAGTTCGACGAAGGCACCGATCCGGGCAAGGCGATCGGGTTCGGCACCGAGGGCCTGCGGATCGCGTCCCGCGGCGGTCAGCGCTTCCGCGAAGGTGACGCCGTCGACGTCTCGCAGCGCGAGCGCGCGATCCGGTGCGAGCACTCCACCGGCTAGACGCGACCCGATGCAGGCGACGCCGAAGCGGCCGCCCTCCTCATCGGTGAAGCAGGCGATGGCGAGGGGTCGACGCGGCTGCACTCCGCGGCGCTTCAACTCAGCGACAGCATCCAGCGCGCTGGCGACCCCGAGCGGGCCGTCGTAGTTGCCGCCATCGGGCACGGAGTCCAGGTGCGAGCCGGTGACGACGGCGTCGGAGCCGGACGAGTCGCCCCACCAGGCCCACATGTTGCCGTTGCGATCCACCTCGAGATCGAGCCCGAGTGCGGCCGCCTCCCCGGCGAACCATTCGCGGAGCGTGAGATCGGCATCGGTCCAGGCCAGGCGCCGATATCCGCCTGAAGACGCATCGCGACCGATCGAGGCAATGCCGTGCAAACGTGTGGTCACCCCTGTCATGCGCACATCCCACCGCATGAGTGTGCCCGTGCGCACGCCCTCCCAGCGATCAGGCCGCGGGAGGACGGATCACGACCACCGGGCACTCCGCGTGATGGACGCAGAAGTTGGCCACGGATCCCAGATGCATGCCGGGGAATTCGCCATGGCCGTGTGCACCTACCACGAGCGCCTCGGCGCCCCGCGACATCTCGGTGAGCAGTCGCCCCGGCCTGGTCTCGATCACGGTCGTGGTCATGGGCACCTCGGGTGCATCCAATGCAGCGTGCTCGACCGTTACGAGGAGTGCTTCCGCAGCATCGCGCTCGTAGTCCGCCTCCGTGTAGGTCGGACCGATGAAGATTGTGAAGGGGAACGTGTATCCCGTCGCGACATGCACCTCGGCCCCGATCAACGCGGCGTACTTCAACGCCCACCGCAACGCTTGGATACTCGCAAGTGAGCCATCCGCACCGACGACGACGTACGACTTCAGCTCGTCCACGAGACCACCTCCCCTTGCCACCAGTGTGGGTCGGGAGAGGCTTGGCAATTGCCTCGCCGGTGTCTCGTTGACCGGTCATGACCATCGCGTGACTATGACTCGCGCATCGGCACGCGCACTCCACGCTCCTCGGCGACCTCTTCGGCCAGCTCGTAGCCGGCATCCACATGACGGATGATCCCCATGCCGGGGTCATTGGTGAGCACGCGGCGCAGCTTCTCCTCGGCCAGTGCCGTGCCATCAGCCACGCTCACCTGTCCGGCGTGCAGCGAGCGGCCGATGCCGACGCCACCACCGTGGTGGAAGGACACCCAGCTCGCACCCGAGGCCGTATTGAGCAGCGCGTTGAGCAGCGGCCAGTCGGCGATCGCGTCGGAGCCGTCGATCATGCCCTCGGTCTCGCGGTAGGGGGAGGCGACGGACCCGCAGTCCAGGTGATCACGCCCGATGACGATCGGCGCCGACACCTCTCCCTTGGCGACCATCTCGTTGAAGCGCACGCCGGCCTTGTCGCGCTCGCCGTAACCGAGCCAGCAGATGCGCGCGGGCAGGCCCTGGAAGGCCACGCGCTCCTCCGCCATCGTGATCCAGCGGCGCAGGTGGTCGTTGTCGGGGAAGAGATCGAGCACCGCGCGGTCGGTGGCCATGATGTCCTTCGGGTCACCGCTCAGCGCCACCCAGCGGAACGGGCCCTTGCCCTCGCAGAAGAGCGGGCGGATGTACGCCGGGATGAAGCCGGGGAATTCGAAGGCGCGAGGGAAGCCGCCGAGGCGGGCCTCGTCGCGGATGGAGTTGCCGTAGTCGAAGACCTCGGCGCCGCCGTCCATGAAGCCGACCATGGCCTCGACGTGCTTAGCCATCGAGACGCGAGCGCGATCGGTGAACTCCTCGGGCTTCTTCGCCGCGTAGTCCGGGCCATCAGCGAGATCGATGTCCTCGGGCAGGTAGCTCAGCGGATCGTGCGCACTGGTCTGATCGGTGACGATGTCGATCTCGACCCCGCGGCGCAGCAGCTCGGGGAAGACGACCGCGGCATTGCCGAGCACACCGACCGACAGGGCACGGCGTTCCTTCTTCGCAGCCGTGACGCGCGCGATCGCATCGTCGAGGTCATGCGCGACCTCGTCGAGGTAGCGGTCCTTGACGCGCTTGGCCAGACGCGTGGGGTCGACATCGACGACGAGGCAGACACCCTCGTTCATCGTCACCGCGAGTGGCTGCGCGCCGCCCATGCCGCCGCAGCCCGCGGTGAGGGTGAGGGTGCCGGCGAGTGTGCCGCCGAACTTCTTGGCAGCGACCGCGGCGAAGGTCTCGTAGGTGCCCTGCAGGATCCCCTGGGTGCCGATGTAGATCCAGGAGCCTGCGGTCATCTGCCCGTACATCGTGAGACCAAGCTGCTCGAGTCGGCGGAACTCTGGCCAGTTGGCCCAATCGCCGACGAGGTTGGAGTTGGCGATGAGCACGCGCGGCGCCCACTCGTGGGTGCGGAAGACACCGACCGGTCGGCCAGACTGCACGAGCATCGTCTCGTCGTCGGCAAGCGTGGTGAGCGTGCGAATCATCGCGTCGAAGGACGCCCAATCGCGAGCAGCGCGACCCGTGCCGCCGTAGACGACGAGCTTGTCCGGATGCTCGGCCACCTCGGGGTCCAGGTTGTTCTGCAGCATGCGCAGTGCGGCCTCCTGCGGCCAACTGCGTGCAGTGATGGTCGTGCCGCGAGGCGCGGATACGGGGCGAGCTCCGGGCAGTGCGTCGGACATGTCAGTCCTCCGGTCGGTTGATGGAGTTGAGCGGTCCGGTGACGGTCTCGACGGCGCGGACGACGGATCCGTCGCGTACGAGGTCGGCGACCGCGGCGATCTCGGGGGCCAGATGGCGGTCCGGGCCCGGGCCGGGCACGGTCTCGCGGAGCAGCGCGACCACCGCTGCGGTGGCATCGGCCGGGGAGAGCGGGGCCCGCAGGTCCAGGGCGCGTGCGGCGGTGAGGATCTCGATGGCCAGGACCGCGGCGAGGCCGTCGACTGCCGTGCGCAGCTTGCGGGCGGCCGACCAGCCCATGGAGACGTGGTCCTCCTGCATCGCACTGGAGGGGATGGAGTCGACACTGGCGGGCACGGCGAGGCGCTTGAGGTCGTGCACGATCCCCGCCGCGGTGTACTGCGCGATCATGTGCCCGCTGTCGAGCCCGGCCTCGTGCGCGAGGAAGGGCGGCAGCCCATGGCTGCGGTTTCGGTCGAGCATGCGGTCCGTACGCCGCTCCGACATGCTCGCGACGTCAGCGACGGGGATGGCGAGGAAGTCGAGCGCGTAGGCGACGGGGGCGCCGTGGAAGTTGCCATTGCTTTCCA
>JBIKKK010000018.1:0-22223 GCA_044360385.1 Candidatus Nanopelagicales bacterium | reverse complement strand
CAGCAGTGGCTTGCCGCGGTGGCCGACCAGCCGGTCCTGTCGGTGCTCGTCTTGGCTCTCCTCGCCGTGATTCTCAGCATCTGCTCCGAAGCTGACGCCTTTGTCGCGGCAAGCCTCACGGAGTTCTCGCTCACCGCGAAGCTCGCCTTCCTCGTGGTCGGCCCGATGGTCGACCTCAAGCTCATCTCGCTCCAGGCGGGCACCTTCAGCAGCAAGTTCGCCACGCGTTTCGCGCCGGCCACCTTCGTGCTCGCGGTGCTCTTCAGCATGCTCGTGGGTTGGTGGCTGCTCACATGAGGCGCGACGTCCAGGCCATCGTCCTCATTCTTGTCGGCGGAGCCGTCCTGCGGATCACCATCGGCGACACCTTCCTCAACTACGTCCAGGAGCCCATGCGCCCCTGGCTGCTCCTGTCGGGAGGGATCCTCGTTGTCCTCGGCGTGCTGGCGCTCATCGACGTCCTGCGCAAGGGGCGAGCAGCCGACGACGAGGCGACGCCGCACGACGAGCCTCACGAGCACGACGACGGACACGGTCATGGCCATGGAGGGCCCCGGGCTGCGTGGCTGCTGCTCCTGCCGGTGCTCGCGATCTTCCTTATCGCCCCACCCGCGCTCGGTGCATTCGCTGCCGCTCGCGACGTGGCCAACTCTGCGCCCCCTCAGGAGGCAAAGGCACCGCCCCTGCCTCCCGGTGATCCGGCGCAGGTCACCGTGGCGGAGTACGTCGGGCGCGCGGTCTGGGACGACGGGCTCACACTCATCGACCGGACGGTGGAGATGACGGGATTCGTCACGCCTGATCCGGCGGGCGGGTGGTGGATCAGTCGCATGGCGGTCGCATGCTGCGCCGCGGACGCGATCGCGTCCAAGATCAAGGTGCTCGATGCGCCCGACCTGCCGGCGGACACGTGGGTGACGATCACGGGCCGATGGGTGCCGGGCGGAGGGACCAAGACCGATACGGCGATCCCTCTCGTCGAGGTCCTCACGCTCGAGGAAGTGCCGCAGCCCAGGAACCCCTACGAATAGGGATCAGTCAGCGCAGCGCGAGCACACCCCGAAGACCTCCACGGTGTGAGTGACCTCGCGGAAGCCGTGTCGGGACGCCACATCGGCAGCCCAGCGCTCCACATCGGGAGCCTCGATCTCGATCGTGGATCGGCAGGACCGGCACACGAGGTGGTGATGGTGGGATGGGCTGCACTGCCGGTAGACCGACTCCCCGTCCCCACGCACGATCACGTCCACCTGACCGTCGTCGGCCATCGCCTGTAGCGCTCGGTAGACCGTGGTGAGGCCGACGCTGTCACCGCGCTGGCGTACTGCTTCGTAGATCTCCTGAGCTGAACGGAAGTCTTCCTGGGAGTCGAGTGCCTCCGCGACAGCCGCTCGCTGCTTGGTCTGTCGGCGCGGTGGTGAATCAGCCATGGTGGTGGTCCTCGGCGGGATGCGGATGGCGCTGTCGTCGTCGGCGCACAGGATATGCCGCGATAGCCGATGCAAGGAAGACCGCCAAGGCCAAGAGCACGATGGTCGGCCCGGGCGGCACATCGAGGCTGAATGATGTCGTGAGCCCGGCGAGTGAGCAGACCAGCCCTAGGCCGACGGCGACGATGGCCGTGCTCCGGAAGGAGCCGGTGAACTGCTGGGCGGCCGCCACGGGGACGATCATGATGGCGCTGACGAGCAGCAGGCCGACAGTGCGCATGCCAATGACGACCGTGACAGCCGCCAGCACGGTAAGCAGAATCCCCAACCGAGTCGTGCGGATGCCCTGCACATGCGCGACATCAGGATCGAGCGTCATGGCAAACATCTCGCGGCCAAAGATCAGCAGGATGACGACGACGAGCGCTCCTGCTCCCACAAGCCACGCGATGTCCTCTGTGGCCACGGTCGACAGCGAGCCGAAGAGGTACTGATTGAGAGCCGTGGATGCCTTGCCCGACGCAAGCGAAGTGAGCATGACGCCGCCGGCGATGCCTCCGTAGAAGACGAGGGCGAGCGCGAGATCGCCTGCGGTGCGGCTCTTGGCGCGCACGAGCTCCAGGACAAGGGCTCCGCAGGCGGCGACGACGAGCGCGGTGGGCACGGGAGCCAAGCCGGTCAGGAAGGCGAGGCCTACTCCCGTGAGCGCGACATGGCCCATGCCGTCGCCGAGCAGCGCGAGGCGACGCTGGACGAGGAAGACGCCGATGAGCGGGGCGATAAGGCCGATGAGGGCGGCTGCCACGAGGGCGCGCTGCATGAAGTCGTATCCGAACATGCCCATGTCAGCCGGCCCCAGGCTCGAGGACGCCGGGTTCGGTCGCGCGCATGACGACGTCCTCGCTGTGGTGCCAGACCCTCTCGAGCAAGTGGTCGGGCACAGGCGGTGGGCCGTCGTAGAGTACGGTGGCTGTCTCGCCTCGAGGCGACCCGAGCACCACGATGCGGGAGGCGAGAGCGGCGAAAGGGCCGAGCTCATGGGTGACCAGCAGGATGGTCCGGCCGCGCTCGCGCATCCTCCCGAATGTTTCGGAGATGCTCTGCTGGCTTTCGGCATCCACGCCCGCCGTGGGTTCGTCGAGGACGTACATCTCGGCGTCCTTGGCCAGTGCTGCGGCAATCATCACGCGACGCTGCTGGCCACCGGAGAGGGAATCAAAGCGATCGCGACGGCGATCCGCGAGGCCCACCTGCGCCAGTGCCTCCTCGACACGGCGTCGATCACCGCGCCGGGGGAGTCGCTGGTGCGGTGAGATCAGACCGGCACCCACCACCTCGTGAACTGAAACGGGCACAGCTCCTGCCGAGTGGAGGCGCTGGGGGACGTAGGCGAGGCGGGGCCAATCGCGGAATCGCGCGATAGGCGTGCCAAAGACGTCGATCTGTCCGCTGGTGAGGGGAAGCAGTCCGAGGATGGCGCGCATGAGGGTGGTCTTGCCCGAGCCGTTGGCGCCCAGGACCGCGACGAACTCACCCTGCTCGACGACCAGGTTGACGTTGCTCAGGATGCAGGACGCCTCGATGTCGATGCAGACATCACGACAATCGAGGGCGGCGCTCACGGGCACGTCTCCCCTCGTTCGATCAGCTGCACCCCTGACCAGTCCGCACCTGCTCGAGGTTGGCCTGCATCACGGTGACGTAGGTTTCGGTCGATCCCTCGAGGAGACCCTCGAGGGGGTCGAGGATAGCCGTCGTAGCGCCTGTCTCCGCTGCGAGTGTCTCGGCTACCGCTGGATCTACCAGGGTCTCGTAGTAGATGGTCGTGATTCCGCGCTCGCGCACGAGGTCGGCGACCTCGGCCAGGCGTGCCGGCGAAGGCTCGGCATCGGGAGTGAGCCCGGCGATCCCGATCTGCGCGAAGTCGTACTGCTGGGCGAGATACCCAAAGGCCTCGTGGCTGACGACGAGGTCTCGGCTGCGGCAATCGGCTGTGCCCTGAGCCCACTCATCATTGAGCGTGTTCATCGAGGCGGTGAGTGCTTGCGCTCCCGCGGCAAACGGACCTGCTGAATCAAGCGCGGTCAGCCGTGATGCGATCTCGTCGCCGATCGTCGCCATGTTCAATGGATTGAGCCACACGTGAGGATCTCCGTCGAGGCTCCCTTGTCCATGCTCGTCGGCGTGACCAGCCTCCTCGTCGTGGCCGTGGTCGCCCTCGTCGGTGTGACCGGCCTCCTCTTCGTGGGCGTGGTCTTCAGCCGGAAGGAGCGCGAGGGCCTCGGTGACGTTGAGCGCGCGGTCCGGCGCTGCTTGCTCGATCGCCTCGTCGAGGGCGGGCTGGAAGCCGGGAATGTAGAGGATGAGGTCTGCCTCGCCGATCTCGGCGACTTGCTGAGGGCTGAGTTCGAGGTCATGCGCCTCTCCACCGGGCGGGGTCAGATTGATGACCTCGACGGCATCTCCGCCCACTTGCTCTGCTGCATAGGCCAGTGGGTAGAAGCCCGCGACGACGCGCAGAGGGGTTCCTGAGGCGGACCCTCCGCTGCCAGACGGGGATGCGCCGCTATCGGATGCGGAGCCTCCGCATGCGGAGAGCCCGAGGGCCAGGGCGGCGGCGAGAGCCGGGAAGGCGAGTGAGGAGCGCATAGCTCCTACCTTGGACTAGATGAATATGATTGTCAATACGAATAAGCGGGATCCGCCAGAGGCATCAGAGTCGACCCATCGCCTTGAGCACGGCGGCTCCCGCCAGGGCGATCACGACGATCCCCCGCATCAGGCGCCCGCTCGGAGGGATGGCGGGCCACGAGAGCACCAGGAGCCAGAGGAAGAAGACGGCGAGCACTCCCAGGATGAGAGCCCCCAGCCACGCCAGGGCACCGGTCTGGATCATGCCGAGGACGAGCAGGGCCGCCATCACGACCACGACGAGCCACTTCGGCAGGCGGGTGAGGCGGGTGAGCAGGGGGAGGCTGATGCGCTGCATAGGAGTGAGCTCCTGGGGCGACCGAGCCGGCGTCGACTTGGCGGGGGTCGGCTGCCCGGATCCCTGGGGCCCGCGGGGGCCGCGCACGCCCGGGCGCTTGTCACGTGCGGCCATGGTCCTCCCTCGCGTGCGACTCGGTCGGCGGAGCCGCCCCGAGCTGAATGACTCACCCTAACTACGGTGATGGCCATGCTGCCAGCACAGGACGCAGGTCCCACCCCGGGGTTCGTCGCGCTGCTGCGATTCCGCACCCGCGATGTGGCTGGCCTCATGGCGCTGCTGCGCGAGGCCGTCACCCTCCTCGCGATGAAGGAGGGATTCGTGGACGCCCGGGTGTCACGCGCCATCGATGATGGTGCCCTCGTCACGCTGGAGTTGAGCTGGGACACGGTCGGCTCCTACCGACGTGCGTTGTCGTCCTACGACGTCAAGGTCCAGGTCGTGCCGATCATGTCCCAGGCGCTTGACGAGCCGACCGCCTTCGAGGTCCTTCACGTGCGCGACGCCACGGGTGCGGCCGACGCGACCGGTGCGCTCGCGGCCGACGCGGGCACGGTGAGCCTCGGCAGCGCGTCGGCCGATGTCGTGCCTCCGGCACCCTCATGAGCGGTTTCACCGACCGCGCCGAGGGCGGACGTCGATTGGTCCCTGCTGTCGGTGACGTCGTGCGCGATCTGCGCGCACCGCTCGTGCTGGCGATCCTGCCTCACGGCGTCCCCGTCGCTGAAGCGCTCGCCGATGCACTCGAGCTCCCTCTACTCGGCGTATCCCTGGATCGCGAGGGCGAGCCGCGCGTGATCGAGATGCCCGACGTGGCCGGACGCGATGTGATCGTCGTCGATGACGGGGTGGAGACCGGGACTGCGGCCCGCCTCGTCGGTGCTGCCGCACGCGAAGCGGAGGTCGGCCGGCTCGTGCTCGCTGTCCCCGTCTGCCCGCGTCAGGCCGAGTCGAGCCTCCGGGCGCTCTATGACGAAGTCGTGGCGATCGACCGGCCCTTGGCCCGTCGTGACCTGCGATGGCACTATGCCGACGTCGACACCATCGACGAGGCCGAGGCCCGGCGGAGACTGGACGCTCGCTAAGGTGAAGGCTTCCTGCCCGCAGGTCCGGTGAAGCCGTCCCTGTCGGGCTTGTCCGCCGACAACCAGCCGGAGTGGATCCATGGCCGATCGCGTCGATGCCGTCGTCAACCTCAGCAAGCGCCGGGGTTTCGTCTTCCCCTCATCCGAGATCTACGGCGGCACCCGATCCGCCTGGGACTACGGCCCTCTCGGTGTCGAGCTCAAGGAGAACATCCGCCGCCAGTGGTGGCAGGCGGTGGTGCGCGGTCGCGACGACGTCGTCGGCCTCGACTCCTCCGTGATCCTCGCGCCCCAGGTCTGGGAGGCGTCAGGTCACGTGTCGGCCTTCGTCGATCCGCTCACCGAGTGCCGCAACTGCCACCGCCGCTGGCGTGCTGACCAGCTCATCGAGGCCTACGAGGAGAAGCACGGACGGGCGCCCGAGGGTGGCCTTGCGGACATCGTGTGCACCAATTGCGGCACCAAGGGCGACTTCACGGAGCCGCGCGACTTCAACGGCATGCTCCGCACGACGGTCGGGCCGGTCGAGGATGCGGGAGCCTTGCACTATCTCCGCCCGGAGACCGCTCAGGGGATCTTCGTCAACTACCTCAACGTGATGAATGCCGCGCGCAAGAAGCCGCCCTTCGGCATCGGCCAGACGGGCAAGAGCTTCCGCAATGAGATCACGCCGGGCAACTTTATCTTCCGCACGCGTGAGTTCGAGCAGATGGAGATGGAGTTCTTCGTCAAGCCCGGCACCGACGAGGAGTGGCACGAGTACTGGCTGAAGCAGCGCTGGGACTGGTACGTCGACCTCGGGCTCAACCCCAACAACCTGCGATTCCTCGAGCATCCCCAGGAGAAGCTCAGCCACTACTCCAAGCGGACGGTCGACATCGAGTACCGATTCCGCTTCGCAGGCTCGGAGTGGGCCGAGCTCGAGGGCATCGCCAACCGCACCGACTTCGACCTGCGCACGCACTCGGAGCACTCCGGCACCGACCTGTCCTACTTCGACCAGGAGGCCGAGGAGCGCTGGGTGCCCTACGTCATCGAGCCTGCCGCCGGTCTCACTCGCTGCGTGCTCGCCTTCCTCCTGGACTCCTACGACGAGGACGAGGCGCCCAATGCCAAGGGCGGCGTAGATAAGCGGACCGTCTTGCGCCTCGACCCGCGACTCGCTCCCGTCAAGGCCGCCGTGCTGCCGCTGTCGCGCAATGAGCAGCTCTCGCCCAAGGCTCGCGAATTGTCGGCAGCGCTGCGCAAGCGGTGGAACGTCGAGTTCGACGACGCCGGCGCGATCGGGCGTCGCTACCGCCGCCAGGACGAGATCGGCACGCCGTACTGCATCACGGTCGACTTCGACACTCTCGACGACGACGCCGTGACCGTGCGCGAGCGCGACTCGATGGCACAGGAGCGCATCCCTCTGGCTGGCATCGAGGGGTGGCTGGCCGAGCGACTTCCCGCCTGCTGACGAACGCTCACCATGCCGGCGTGCAACCGCCTAGAAGCGCTCGGGATCGTCCGCCGGACACGGCACGGTGACGGGGCATCCGCACCCGGCGCACTCGCCCTCGAGGAACCACGCTGCGATCTCGTAGTCCTCGAAGCTCGCCCGGATCACGAAGATGTTCGAGCCACAGCACACGCACTCGTGCGTCGGGATCCCGCGCTGATCGATGAGGACAGGCACAGGGGAGGGGGAGTCACGCACCAGCTGCGGCACGCTTGAGCGGTGCGCTCGGCGTGACCTTGACCGCGCGCCGTGCGGGGATCTGCATGGTCTCGCCGGTCTGGGGATTGCGGCCGGTCCGTGCGGATCGCTGGACGACGTCGATCGTGACGATGCCGGGGACCTGGAGCTTCACGCCCTGGGATACCTGCTCGACGACGACACTGGCGAGAGCGTTGAGCACGCCATCGACCATGCCTGCGGGGATGCCGCTGCGCTCCACGATGGCGTTGCGGAGCTCGGTCTTGCCCCAGGGTGCTGTGCTCACAATGTCCTCCTTATGGAAATGATTGTCATTACACACTATCGGATGGAACGCGGAATCTGCGCAGGCACGCGGAATTGATACCCCCTGGGGTATATTCCCGGGCATGTGTCGACAGGTGGCGTGCAAGAGATGTGAGAAGGCCTCGTGGGCGGGGTGCGGCCAGCACGTCAACCAGGTGTTCGCGGGAGTCCCCAAGAACCAGCGCTGCACGTGCACCGCGCAAGAGAAGGCTGAGTGGAAGAAGCAGCACTCTTTCTTCGGCAGGCTCTTCGGCGGCGGCAAGAAGACCTCCGCCTGACCTGTTAGTCGAGCGGAATCGCCTTGGCGATCTGAAGCCCGAAGCCATCGAGTGAGTAGCGCCGGTCGGGACTTCCGGTGAGCAGGCGCATGGAGCGCACTCCGAGGTCGGCGAGCATCTGCGATCCCAGACCGTAGTCGAGCGAGTCTCCCGTGCCTGAGGTCGAAGTGTGGCCACCTAGCAGGGTGGCGCCAGATGCGGGCGGACGCAGATAGAGGAGCACTCCGCGCCCCTCCTGGGCAATGCGATCGAGGGAATCGCGCAAGCGCTGGCCGCAGCGGCAGCCCTGTGAGTGCAGGGCGTCCCCCGCCAGGCATTCGACGTGGACGCGAACAAGGAGTTCTTCGCCGTCCCCGATATCGCCCATGACCAGTGCCGCGTGCTCTGTCTGGTCTACGAGGCTGCGGTATCCGATGATCGTGAAATCACCGTGTTCAGTGGGCAGAGGAGTAATGGCACCCCTTTCGATGAGGCGCTCGGAGCCTCCTCGGTATCGAATGAGATCAGCGATCGACACCAAAAGGAGCCCGTGCTCGTCAGCGAAGGCGCGACACTGGGCAGCATCCATCATCGTGCCGTCGTCATTGACCATCTCCGCGAGCGCACCTGCGGGGTGAAGTCCCGCGAGGCTCGCCAGGTCGACTGCCGCCTCGGTGTGGCCAGGGCGGCGCAGCACTCCGCCAGGCACCGCGCGCAGGGGGGCGACATGCCCGGGCCGCGTGAGATCGCCAGCCTTGGTCGTGCTTGCGCCCAGGGCTCGAATGGTGATGGCACGGTCGGTTGCGGAAATGCCTGTGGACGTGACGTCTCGCGCATCGACGGTGACGGCGTACGCCGTGCCCTTGCGGTCCTCGTTGACGACAGTCATCGGCGGCAGTTGCAGGCGGTCGAGATCCTCACCGGCCATGCCCACGCAGATGTAGCCGCTCGTGTGTCGAATCATGAAGGCGGTGAGTTCGCTCGTGGCCTTCTCGGCCGCGAAGATCAAGTCGCCCTCGTTCTCTCGGCCCTCATCGTCCACCACGATGACGGCATGCCCCTCGGCGATGGCCTTGATGGCCTCGTCGATGGGGTCCATGCGCACGGCGTCGCGTTCCGACACGGGGCTCCTTGTCTGGGTGGGGTCGCCAGCCTAGCGACGCGGTGCCGGGCTCGAGCCGACGGAGCGCTCCCGCGACAATGGCCGCATGGCCCCCCTCGTCGCCGGCGGATTCACGGTGGATCCACCCGTCGTGCTTGCGCCCATGGCGGGGATCACCAACCGGGCCTTCCGGCGCCTGTGCCGTGAGCAGGGCGCGGGCCTCTATGTGAGTGAGATGGTGACCTCCCGGGCTCTGGTCGAGCGTCACGACGCCACACTCGACATGGTCCGCTTCGATCCCGATGAGTCGCCGCGCTCAGTGCAGCTCTACGGCGTGGACCCCACGGTCGTCGCCGAGGCGGTGCGCATCGTGGTGGGCGAAGACATGGCTGACCACGTGGACCTCAACTTCGGCTGTCCGGTGCCCAAAGTGACGCGCAAGGGTGGAGGCAGCGCGCTGCCGTGGAAGCGCGACCTCTTCTCCGACATCGTGCACGCGGCCGTGGCAGCAGCTGATGGCCGTGTGCCCGTGACAGTGAAGATGCGCAAGGGAATCGACGACGACCATCTCACCTATCTGGATGCGGGTCGCACCGCGCGCGACGCAGGTGTCGCCTGGGTCGCGCTCCACGGCCGCACGGCCGCGCAGATGTACTCCGGCACCGCTGATTGGTCGGCGATCAGCAGGCTCGTGGAGGCACTCGACGGCTTCCCGGTGCTGGGCAATGGCGACATCTTCAGTGCCGATGACGCGCTGGCGATGGTGGCCGAGACCGGCTGCGCGGGAGTAGTCGTCGGCCGCGGCTGCCTGGGACGCCCTTGGCTCTTCGGGCAACTTGTCGCGGCATTCGCGGGGGAGCGGGTCCCCGCGGATCCCGATCTGCCGGTCGTCATGGCCACCTTCCGGAGGCATGCCGAACTCCTCATCGAGGCGTTCGGTGAATACACCGGCTCCCGCGAGATCCGCAAGCACGTGGCCTGGTACTTCAAGGGCTACTCCGTCAAGAGGCAGGTGCGCCTAGGCCTCGCCAATGTCGGCTCCTTCGCCGAACTCGACGACTGGCTGGCCCAGATCGACCCCGACCAGCCGCCGGACGAGGTCGTCATGTCGTCCCCCCGTGGCCGCACCGGGGGTGAGCGCGCACCTTCGCTTCCGGATGGCTGGCTGGACTCGCCCTACCTCGATGAGGCGGGATCGGCGTCCGTGCGTGAGGCCGAACTCTCCGTGAGCGGCGGCTGAGGATTGTGCTGAACTGGCGTCGACCCGAGCGCTCCGACCACGCGCGTATCGTTGCGGTGGTCGACGAGTGGTGGGGTGGTCGCCAGATGGTCGCGATGCTGCCACGTCTCTTCGTCGACCACTTCGCAGATACGTCGTACGTCATCGATTGCGCGGACGGCAGTCTTGCGGGGTTCATCATTGCCTTCCCCTCACCGGCCGACGACGCGACGGTGTACGTCCATTTCATCGGCGTCGACCCGGCTCTTCGGGTTTCCGGTCTGGGTCGCGAGCTCTATGCGCGCGTGGCGCGCGAGGCGAGGGCAGCGGGGCGATCGCGGCTGAGCGCGATCACGTCACCGGTCAATGTCACCTCCTTGGCGTTCCACGAGGCCATCGGCTTTGAGATCGGCCCTGTCGTCGCTGACTATGACGGTCCCGACGAGGATCGGGTCCACATGAGTCTCCGCCTTACATAGCCGGGCCCCCTCGTCGCACAGTCGGTCCGCTCCGACAGTCGCTAGCGGGCCCGAGGGGTCGTCGGCCCCGACGGCTAGGGTCGGGGCGTGAGCATCCCACCGGGCTATACCCCCGCTGACGTCGCGCGGTGGGTGCATGACAGCCCGAGCGATCGGTCGCCTTTCACGCGGGACCGCGCACGCGTGCTGCACTCTGCCGGGCTTCGCCGGCTGGCGGCGACCACCCAGGTGCTCGTGGCCGGCAGTGCCGACTTCCCCCGCACCCGTCTGACCCACACTCTCGAGGTGGCGCAGATCGCGCGAGAGATGGGCTCGGCCCTGGGCTGCGACCCCGATCTGGTCGACGTCGCAGGTCTCGCACACGATCTAGGCCACCCTCCCTTCGGTCACAACGGCGAGGGCGAACTCAATCGCCTCTCCGAGTCCATCGGCGGATTCGAGGGCAATGCCCAGACCCTGCGCGTGATGACGAGACTCGAAGCCAAGGTGATCGATCCCGCCACGGGTCGCAGCGTGGGCCTCGATCTCACGAGGGCATCGCTGGATGCCTCGTGCAAGTATCCCTGGCCGCGACGGGATCCCTCGACGATCGATGACCGTCGCGGATCCGACCTGGGCGGGCAGTCCCACAAGTTCGGCTACTACGCCGACGATGCGGAGATCTTCCACTGGCTGCGCGAGGGTGCCCCGGGCGAGCGGACCTGCCTCGAGGAGCAGGTCATGGACTGGGCCGACGATGTGGCCTACTCCGTGCACGACCTCGAGGACGCCCTCCACGCGGGCCTCATCACGCTCGAGATGTTCACGTCGGCGACCGAGCGCGAGAACATCATGGATGTCGCCCATCGCGGCTACCTCCCGCTCGTCGATCCGGCGTCGATCGGGGCTGCACTCGATCGCTTGCTCGCACTGGACTACTGGCCCTCGTCGTACGACGGATCCCAGCGCGACCTGGCCGCCCTCAAGACGGCGACCTCGCGACTCATCGGTCGCTTCTGCGCAGCAGCGGAGGGCGCGACGCGCGAGGCGTACCCGGGGGAGCGGCTCACGCGCTACTCCGCCAACCTCGTGGTCCCCGACGGTGTGCGCGCGGAGGTGGCGGCGCTCAAGGCGATGACCGCGATCTACGTGATGAACCGTGCCGGCGCGGATGTGGAGTACGCCCGGCAGCGCGAGATGCTTGCCGAGCTCGTCTCCGCGCTCGTGCTGCGCGGTGGCCGCGACCTCGAGCCATGGATCGCCCCGGAGTTCGATGCGGCCGCGGACGACGGTGGGCGCCTGAGGGTCGTGATCGACCAGGTCTCCAGCCTCACGGACGCCAGCGCTGTGACCTGGCACGCCCGCCTCTGCCGCTAGGCCGGGGGATAGCCGGCACCGGGGATCGGCGGGGCGACCTAGGATCGGGTCATGGCGGGGCGCATCAGGGACGAGGATGTCGCCCTCGTGCGCGAAAAGGCCCGCATCGACGAGATCGTGCGGGATTACGTCGCCCTGAAGCCGGCGGGCGGCGGCTCCCTCAAGGGCCTGTGCCCCTTCCACGACGAGCGCTCGCCCAGCTTCCACGTCACTCCGAGCCGGGGCATGTATTACTGCTTCGGCTGCCAGGAGGGCGGCGACGTCATCACCTTCGTGCAGAAGCTCGACCACCTCACCTTCGCCGAGTCCGTGGAGAAGCTCGCCGGCCGCACCGGAGTGACGCTGCGCTACGTCGAGGGAGGCGCGGGGGTCAACCGCCAGCAGGGGCAGCGCACTCGACTCGTCGAGGCCAACAAGGTGGCGGAGGAGTACTTCATCTCCCAACTCAGGTCGCCAGAGGCGGCGCCCGCGCGAGCCTTCCTGACGGAGCGCGGCTTCGATGCCGCCGTCGCCGAGGACTTCCGCCTCGGCTTTGCGCCGAAGTCCTGGGACTCGCTCACTTCGCATCTGAGGCAAAAGGGCTTCACCGATGCCGAGCTGCTCGCGGGAGGTCTGGTCTCGCAGGGCAACCGCGGGGTCTATGACCGCTTCCGCGGGCGCCTCATCTGGCCCATCCGGGATCTGGCCGGCGATGTCGTGGGCTTCGGGGCGCGTCGCCTGCTGGAAGACGACGAAGGCCCGAAGTACCTCAACACCCCGGAGACCCCGCTCTACAAGAAGAGCCAGGTCCTCTACGGGATCGACCGTGCGCGCAAGGAGATCGCCAAGCAGCAGCGGGTTGTCGTCGTCGAGGGCTATACCGACGTCATGGCCTGCCAGCTTGCTGGCGTACCGGTGGCCGTCGCGACCTGCGGCACCGCCTTCGGCGGGGATCACATCAAGGTGCTCCGACGACTGCTCATGGATGACGATCGACTACGCGGCGAAGTGGTCTTCACCTTCGACGGCGACGCTGCCGGCCGGCGTGCGGCGCTCAAGGCCTTCGACGACGACCAACGCTTCGTCGCGCAGACCTTCGTCGCTGTCGAGCCGCACGGGCTCGACCCCTGCGATCTGCGCCAGCAGCACGGGGACGCGGCCATCCGCGCGCTTGTCGATCATCGTGTGCCGCTCTTCGAGTTCGCTATCCGCTCGACCCTTGCCTCCTATGACCTTGAGAGCGCCGAGGGGCGCGTCAACGCACTGCGTGAGGCCGCGCCCATCGTCGCGAAGATCAAGGATCCGGCGCTTCGCCCTGAGTACTCACGTCGCCTAGCCGGGTGGCTCGGTATGGACCCTGCGTCCGTGAGCCGCGCGGTGGGTGGTGGCACTCGCTCCGCTCCGCCTCCTCGGCGGCCTGATGCGCGCGACCCGATGCTTGCCGTGCAGCGCGAGGCACTCAAGTGCGCGCTCCAGGAGCCCGCGCTCGTGAGCGCGTGGTACGAGTCGGTCGAGCCCGAGGCCTATCCCGATCCCACGCTGCGAGCCGTGCACGAGGCGATTGCGGCAGCGGGAGGCCCGCGGCCGGAGGTCGTGGGATTGGGCTGGGTCGACGCCGTCCTCGCGGCCTGCCCCGACGATGACGTGCGCGGCCGCGTGCGGGGTCTCGCCGTCGAGCCCCTGCCGGTCTCCCAGGAGGCGGACGCGCGCTACGCGACCTCCGTGATCGCCAGGCTGCTGGAGATGGATGCGGCCCGGCGCATCGGCGAACTGCGCGGACGCCTTCAGCGACTGGAGGAGGGCACTCCGGAACAGGCGGCTGCCTTTGCCGATCTCATGGCCCTCGAGGCCTACCGCCGCGATCTGCGCGATCAGCGTGAGGGCTGACATGGGATTGCTGCGCAGGACTCCGGCAGAGGTCCGCGATGTCGTCCCGGCGGGCGAGCGCGTGCTTTCCTGGGCGCGCGTCACTCCTGCGGGTGTCGCCGTCGCGACCGACGCAGCGCTCTACCTCCCCGTGGACGGCACCGAGGCCCGGCGGGTCGGCCAAGCCGCCCCTGTCGGGCTGCGCCTGGCCTGGGATCTCATCGCCAAAGCCACCTTCAGTGACGCCGCGATCCTCGTCGTCGAAGGGCGAGCGGAGCCTCGGGCGAGGGACCGGGCGTGGCGGGTCCAACTGGAGGATCCGGGATCCCTGCCCACGGTCGTCTACGAGCGCGTCACGTCGAGTGTGGTGGTGAGCGAGCGCGTGGCCCTGCGTGGCGAGCTCGGTGCCCGCATCGTGGCGCGCCGGGTCGGTGACGGGCTCAGGTGGACGGTGACCTTTGATGCGGGCCTGGATCCTCAGGATCCCGGCCTGCGCGCCGACGCCGATGCTGCCCTGGCCGAGTTGAGGTCCACGCTCGGGGTCTAAGGCGCGTTGCTATCCTTCTCATCGCCAATCCCGCATAGCTCAATTGGCAGAGCACTCGACTGTTAATCGAGTGGTTCCTGGTTCGAGTCCAGGTGCGGGAGCAAAAGAAGGGCCCCCGCATCGCGGGGGCCCTTCTTCAAGTCACCAGGGTGGATCACCCGTAGGGGCGCCCTGCCCACGAGAAGTGGGCGACGTTCCAGGAGTTCCACACGTCGGTCACGCGGACGCCGGTGGACGGGCTCGAGGCCTCCACGATCATGCCGCCGCCGATGTACATCGAGGCATGGTGGGCGCCGTTCTTGAAGAAGAAGAGCAGGTCGCCAGGCTGGAGTTCATCGGGGGAGATACGGCGCACCTCCTGGGCCTGGACGTAGGAGTACGGGGTGAGTCGCACGCCGACCTGGGCCCACGCGGCAGCGGTCAACTTGGTGCAGTCCCAGGAGTCCGGGGGCCTGGCGCCGGGAGGAGTGTTGACGTAGGGCTCGCCCACCTGGGCGAGTGCGTACGCCACAACGATCGCGGCCCGGTCGGAACTGACTCCGCTGCCCCCGGAGTAGTTGCCTCCACCGGTGGTGAGCTCGCCGTTGTCGTTGGGGCCGCCGCTGGCGGCTGTGGTGCCCGAGGAGGATCCACCAGACGAGGACCCACCGGTGTTGAGTGCGGCTGCGGCTGCAGCGGCGGCCGCACGCGACTCTGCTTCGCGACGCTTGCGCTCCTCCTCGAGTCGCTGGCGCTCCTCTTCCTTCAACTGGTCGAGGTATGACTGAGTGGCGGCGACCTTCTCGTTCAGTCGCTCCTTGTTCGCCTCCATCATGGCCAGGACGGTCTCGGCCTGGGCCTCCTGCTGGGCAAGCTCGGCCTCCGCCTGGGCGAGCTTCAGGCGAGCCGCCTGGCCCTTGCGCAGCGCTGCGGCCTGGCTGCCAGCAACGATGTCCAGAACGACTGCTGAGTCGAGGAACTCCTGGGCATCATCGACGAGGAGGAGCTGGAGAGAGGAGTCGACCCCTCCACTGCGGTAAGCGGAAGCGGCGAACTGCCCAATGGACCTGCTGGTCTCCTTGACCTCGGACTTGGCTCGCTTGATCTTCTCCTCGGTCTTGCCGATCTTGGCCTGGACCTGCCCGTACTCGTACTCGGCTGTGAGGACCTGCTCGTTGGCGGCCGCTTCCTCCATGCCGAGGACGTCAAGGTAGGCCTCGATCTCGGCGATCCGCTCGGGGTTGGCCCCGGCTCCCGGAGCGACCAAGAGCGCAGACGCTGTCAGGGCGCTGACGGACGCGGCGGCAACGAGTGCGCGACGAAGGCGTCGGGGTGAATACGGCACGGTCATCCTCTATCCCTTTTGCCTACCGGGTGAGCTGTCGGGCTCGGGCGGGGATTGCCCTACGCGCGGTGGCGAGCCACCCTGCGATTCGCCCCAGGAACCTGGGTCCCCGGCTCCTCACTCCCTGCGGAGATCGGATTCGGCATGGTCGGTCGGTCCGGTCTGTCGTGCTGATTTCTTTTGCTGACCACTGTTGCGGCCCCTTCGCACGAAGTCAGCGCCGGTCATCCGGTGTGCACTCCGTGGTCAGTGACCGGTCTGATGGTAACAGGATGATCACGACAGGCCAACTGGAGGGCACGTCCTGTGGACCACATGGGAAAGGGCGGCCGAACTACCGTTGCTGGACAACGACCGAAAATGTGAGTTGCACGGGGCTGCCCAGGGCGGCCTTGCGATAGCCCGTCATGGTGCCGGTGCCGGTGGCCTTGGCGTAGGGCCCGGTGCCACCGATGACCGTCACGGTGCCGTGGAACGTGGCGTTGGCCGTGCCCGAGGTCTTAGGGGCGGTTGCCCAGCCTGAAACCGATAGGGCCAGCTTGACACCGTCGGCCCGGGTGAAGGTCACGAAGCCGCCGAAGGGACCGGTGCCCCTGGTGTAGTCGACGCTGCCCAGGAAGCGCGTCTGTGCGGCGGCCTTGCCCCAGCGGGTGGGTCCGCGCAGGTCATTCCACCCATAGGTCACGTCGCCCGGGAGGGTCTCCAGGGTGGTGCCCGCACTCGTCAGGTCGACCTTGAAGATGAGAGTCTTCGACTTGGCTGCCTGAGCGGGGGCACCCGTGAGGCTGGCCAGTGCGATAAGGCCGGTGGCGGCCAGGGTAGCGACAAGGCGACGGTGCATGGTTCCTCCCGGTGGTCTGGTCGCGCCAATGTAGTGGCGACCGAGACCGCGTGCGAGTGCCGGGGCACAATGTCGCGCAAGGGGCGGTAGCTCAGCTGGTCAGAGCAGCGGACTCATAATCCGTCAGGCGTGGGTTCGAGCCCCACCCGCCCCACCGAGATTTGTGTGGTTCCGCCTGAGGCGTGACGTTTTGGCTCCGGTTGATGGGTGACGCGGTTTCGCCTGATGGGTGACTGTGGCTTCGCCTGATGCGTGACACTCCCGAGCATGTTGGTGGAGTTGAGTGTGGTGGAGCAGAGGTATCAGGCGGTGTTGGCGGTCGTGGGTGATGGTGTGCCCGTGGTCGAGGTGGCGGCGCGTTTTGGTGTGTCGCGTCAGGCGGTGCATCGGTGGCTTCGTTGGTATGAGGCGCAGGGTGTGGCTGGGTTAGCGGATCGGTCTCATCGGCCGCCGCGGTGTTCGCATCAGATGGATTCAGCGGTGGAGGTGTGGCTGCTGGAGGCTCGTCGGGGTAATCCGGATTGGGGTCCGCGGCGGTTGCTTCATGAGGCGGTGCGGGCTGGGGTGGAGCCGTTGCCGTCGCGGTCGGGGATCTATCGGTGAAGCGCCTGAGGTTTTCTGCCGCTCCTATACGGGTTGCAGCTCTCGGTTGAGGGCTGTGTAGTGGGCTTGCTCGTTCTCTTCTGGTGCCTGGTAGCCGAGGCTACTGTGCAGGCGCCGGTTGTTCCACCAGTCGACCCATCCAGCGGTTGCCCATTCGACGTCGGCGATGGTGCGGTACGGCCCGGCGTGGAGCACGGTGGTGCGGATGCATTCGGTTTTGAACAGCCCGATCACGGTCTCCATCAACGCGTTGTCGTACGCATCGGCGACGGTCCCGATCGAGGGTCGGATGCCCTCGAGCTCGAGATGCTCAGTGAACGTGATCGACGTGTATTGACTGCCGGCATCCGCATGACCGATGAGGACGTCTCGTTCGATGGGGTGCCCTTCGCGTTGACGTTGCCAGGTCGCCATCCGCAGCGGTGTCATCACCAGATTCACATCTTTGCTCGTCGCGGCATGCCAGGCGATAGTCTTTTGGGCGAACACATCGACGATGAACGACACATATGTGAACCCGGCCCAGGTGCGTACGTAGGTGAAATCCATGACCCACGTGCGGTTCGGGGCGGCCGCGGTGAAGTCTCGATCCAGCAGGTCACCGGCACGCTTGCCGTCCTTGGCGGGGATGGTCGTGCTGATCCCCTTGGCTCGGCGGATCCCGTTCAACCCCAGGGCTTTCATCGCCCGATCTACCGATCCCGGCGACGCCGCGGGCATGCTGCGTCGGATGAGGGCGGTCATCTTCCGCCGCCCATACAACCCCTCCGGGGTCAACCGGCGAACACCCACCATCGGGCCGTGGTCATCAATCGTCCAGGCGGCATCGCGCACCGCATTCATCACGATTGCATCCGTCACCGTGCGGTCGGCAACGGTCTGAGTGTCACTGGCCCAGGATCGGTAGGTCCGTGCGGCGATCTGGCAGCCCTGAGAAGTCAGGACCCGGCAGATCGACTCGACCGCATGACCAGCGTGGCGGCATTCGTCGATGAACGCGACGATCAACGGTCTCGGGGGTCGAGTTCCCCCGCGAAGAAAACCGTGGCCCGGCGAAGGATGTCGTTGTCGTCCTCCAACCGGCGGACCTTGGCCTTGAGCTCCTTGATCTCGGCCAGTTCCTCACTTGTGGCGCCCCGGCGCTCACCGCTATCGATCTGCGCCTGCAGGTACCAGCGGCGCACGCTCTCCGCACCCACCCCATTACGCCTTGCGACGACCTGAGCCGCTGCCGTGGGGTTCGGATACTCCGCGACGTGATCCAGCATCTGCTGGACACATCGGTCCTTAACCTTCGGATCGATCTTCCTCGGCATGACGTACATCCTCCTAGACTCACAAGGACGCGGCATCAAACCTAGGGCGCTTCACTTCGCTTCTCCCACGCCCAGCACAGAGCTGCAGACGGGTGGGTCTACTGCTGCGCGGTCATCGATGCCTGGAGCCGGCGGATCGTGGGCCGGTCCATCGCCGATCACATCCGCACCGAACTGGTGATCGATGCTCTGGAGATGGCGCGCTGGCAGCGTTCACCCGATGGCACCGTGGTCCACGCCGACCGGGGCGCGCAATGCACATCTTGGGTCTTCGGGCACCGGCTGCGCGCCGCTGGCCTGCTCGGATCCGTGGGCCGCGTCGCGTCCAGCGTCGACAACGCTCTCATCGAATCATTCTGGTCCACGATGCAGCACGAGCCACTGAACCGCTAGCAGTGGGGATCCCCATCAAGCTGGCCTTCGCGATGTTGGACTGGACCGAAGGGTTCTACAACCCTCACCGCCGACACACCGCGGCATGATCCCCGAACCGAAACCGTCCGGGGAAGCGGGTCGGGCTCCAGCATGAAACTCAGGAGCGGCCTATTGGTGGTCCACGTGACGTTCAAGGGCCACTTGAAGTTGGTTCTTCAGACCCTTAAGTCGCTTTCGATCCCGTGCGCCCTTGGGATATAGGTCTTGTAGTCGCTTTGCTTCGCGTAGTGCATTCTTTGCACCGCCGAGGTCACCGATGGCGAGGTAGTAGTAGCCCCGCAAGACCCATCCAATGTCCAGCAGGGGATCGAGGGCCAGGCTTTCAGCGGTGTAGGTGTCGGCCAGGGGAAGGCTCCCGATCCTGAGCGAGGCATCCGAGGCCAGGACGATCATCGCGGGACAGCGGGGATCTATAGATGTCGCCTGGTCGATCGTCGCCTGGACCGTCTTGGCTGGCAGAGTGCCGATCGCCTGCTGACTCGCCCTGAAGCGCAGGGGGCAAGGCATGAGTGGGTTCTTCATGGAGGCGAGAACGTCGTCGGAGCCTAAGGACGACCAGAAGGCGTTCGCCGTGGCTAACTGGGTCCCGACGAGAATCGCACCGGCCAGTCCCAGCACGGCACCTGATGCCAAGACCCGACGGGAACCCTGTGGGTGATCAAGTGCCGATGCCACGGTGGGCGAAGTCGCCTTCCGGCTCGATCGGGATGCCACGGCGTCATGCGGTGTGCCCGGGGTGGGGGGTGATGGCTCTCGCCCTAGGGCTATGGCCAGTCCGGTGACCAGCCACCCAGACACAAGTAGAGGGGCTACATCGATGGAGACCATTCCCTGAGTCAGGTAGGCGGCGAAGGCGCCACTGACTGACGACGTCAAGCTGATGGAGGCGACGGGCAAACGCACAATGCGAATGGTGAGAAGCAGGGCCACCGAGCCAAAGACGGCTGCCCACAGGATCAGGCCCGGCCATCCTGACGTGGCGCCGAACTGGAGAGCGACGTTGTGTGCTGCTGAAACGCGTTCGTCTGGCCCTGCGAGTTTCACGTAGGCCTGGGGTCGGAACTCCGAGAAGAAGCGGGCGTATCCGTCGGGTCCGGTGCCGAACAGGGGATGGTTGTTCATGATGTCGAAGGCGGTCCGCCACAGTTGAACGCGCTTGTCGAAAGTCCGATCCGACCAGATGTCCGCCATGGGGCCGATACCGAAGAGAGAACCTACGAGCGCAGCCACCCCACCGAGGGCTAGTAGTGCCGACGCGGCGAGTGCGGGGATCCGGAACCTTCCGCGCGTCAAGAGCGCCCCGGCGATGGCAGTCACCGCGAGGCCGGCGACCATGGCCAATGGCCCCTGTCGCGCACCAGTTTGGATGGCCAATGGAATCAGCGTCAGGAAGAGCAGACCACTCCAAATCCGGATCCACAGCAACCCCGGGGACGCGGCCCGTCCGAGAGCAAGCGGCGCCATGACCGCGAAGTACCCTGCGGCGAAGTTTGTGTTCCCCATGATGCCGGTGACTGTGGCGCCGCCAGGCCCGATCGGGACCCCGACGGCCTGGAGACACCCGACAAGGGCTACCACGCTGGCTCCCGCAAGTAGCCACAGGATGACGCGCGCGACTTCGGGCCGAGACAGAACGGCGCCCCCGAGGAGAAGGAGTGCGGCCGAGAGCCAAGCAAGCCAGCCGTTGTTTCTCAGCCACCACCCCATGAGACTGTTCCATATGGGAGCGCCAGATCCCACCACGGATGCCGCGCCCCAGACGATGATGCCGATAGTTGCGGCCACGGGGATGAGCCACGCGCCCGCCGTGGGCACTTGAGCACGCCAGCGACTGATGATTACGGGAGCGGTCGCGAGTGCTCCCGCTACCAGTGCGAGAAGTTTTGGGTAGGCGAGGGGTTCAACGAGCCACGGGGCCCAAGCGACCGCTACTAGGGCCCCGACGGCACCCAGGGCGTCGGCCAATCCGAACCTTCGCATAATGACTCATCCCCCGGTCGTGACACGAGCAGAGTAGTGGGCTGGATGAGAATGACGGGCGATCGCCCGGCTGAACACTCACCTTGCAGTTCCGGCGAATGTCCTCGCGGCAGGTGCGTTGCCGTGTATCGTCCGTCTCGCGGTTGGAAATCGCTTTGCGCTTAGGGGGGGGGCGGTTGTGAGTCTTCGACGTCCGGCGGTCGTGGCCGGTTGGACGATTGCCATGGTTGCGCTAGGTCTCTCGTCATTATTGGCTGGACCAGTCCAGGGAGCCAGTGAGTCGACACCTCGCATCCTCGAGGCTCCATCCAGTTTCGCATGCGTTGAGTTCGTCGGGGGCGCGACGTCGCGGGCTACCCACCGGGAGGATTCCCGACCTCGAATAAGTCGTGTCAGCACCTTTGACGTCACCGTCTATGACGCCACCATTTATGAGGTCGATCCAAACCGGGGTCCAAGCGCCGGAGGCCAGACCGTGACCATCTCCGGCAACTGTTTCGAGCCAGGCGCGAGGGTAGAGTTCCAAGATCTGGACCTGACACAGTTCGCTGTTGAGGACGCCACCACAATCCGGCTAACGACACCTCCTGGGGCGCCGGGACCTGTAAATGTGACGGTCACCAACCCGGGTGCCGAACCTGCTACTTTGGCGGCAGGTTACACATACATCGCATCCGCTCCTTCGTTGCCTAGATTCGTGTCCGCAGTCGCGGGGAATGCTCGTGTAACTGCGTCATGGCTGGATCCTGAGAGTGATGGGGGTTCGCCGGTGACCGGATACACGGCGAAGGCGTCCCCTGGTGGGCAGACCTGCTCAACGGTGAATTTGACGTGCGTGATCACGGGCCTTTCGAATGGGACTTCTTACACAGTGACGGTCACAGCGGCGAACACGTACGGGAGGTCCACCACCTCACAGCCCTCGACCGCGGTGACGCCGCGGACGGTTCCGTCGGCGCCGCGGGATGTGTCGGGGGTGGCGGGGAATGCGCGAGTGGTGGTGTCGTGGTTGGCGCCGGCCGATGATGGTGGATCAGCGGTCACCGGCTACACCGTGACGGCTAGCCCGGGCGGGCAGTCCTGCACGACGACCGGTGACCTGTCGTGCGCGGTGACGGGGTTGACGAATGGGACGGCTTACACGTTCACGGTCACCGCGGCGAATGCTGCCGGTGACTCGGTGGCGTCGCAGGCCTCGTCTGCGGTGACGCCGCGGACGGTTCCGTCGGCGCCGCGGGATGCGTCGGGGGTGGCGGGCAATGGGCAGATGTCCGTGTCCTGGTTGGCGCCGGAAAGTGATGGTGGATCAGCGGTCACCGGCTACACGGTGACGTCTGCACCCGAGGGTAGGACCTGTACCACCACGGGCTCGTTGACTTGCACCGTCACGGGCCTGACGAATGGGACGGC
>JBIKKK010000112.1:0-6919 GCA_044360385.1 Candidatus Nanopelagicales bacterium | reverse complement strand
TCGCGTCCATCACGGCAACGGGTGGCGTCATCCTGCTCGGCCTGTCGCTGCGCCTGTTGAGGGTGAGCAGGATTGCCGTGGCCGATCTCTTGCCCGCCCTAGTGATCGCGCCACTGCTCACCCTGGCGGTGGCCGCCTGGCTGTGAGTCAGACCAGCCAGATCTCGCAGGGCGAGCCAGCGACGGCACCCCTCACTCGCAGGCCCGCGCCCCAGGGGTGATCGGCTGGCTCGACGCCGCACACGCTGTCGATGAGCATTGCCCCGTCGCTGAGTTCGAGCACGAGCGCGTCGTCGACGACTTCGCCCGTGACGAGCACGTCGGGGGAGCCTCAAGGGTGCGCGCGCGGCCCGAAGGCGCGTCCGTCATCTCCGACGAAGACCCCGCAATGGCACTGGGGTCGCTGGAGGACGCCCGAGATCCAGCCTTCGAGAAGGCCGCGGCTCGCCGCGTCCACCGCGTGACTAGGCCTCGACGTTGGAGACGAAGCCGACCTTCTTGTGCGAGCCGTCGCAGAACGGCTTCTTCTCCGACGCGCCGCATCGACAGAGGTAGACCTTGTCGGCGCTGCGGATCTCCGCGCCATCAGAGGCGTTGACGCGACAGGCACCTGAAACCTCGAGGGGACCGTCGACCAGGGGCGTAATGCTCACTTCGCTCATGCGGCTGACCCTACAGATAGCCCTTCTTGGTCAACCAGTTGAAGGCCGCATAGCCGGGGATCGTGGGGATCCAGAACGTGATGAGGCGGAAGAGCAGGACGGCGGAGACGGCGATCCCGCCCGGCAGGCCGGCTGCGGTGAGGCCGGCAGCAAGAGCAGCCTCCACGGCGCCGAGGCCACCGGGCGTGGGCGCAGCTTGGCCAATGGTTGCGCCTGCGAGGTAGACGAACGCGATGGCAGCGACGTTGAGGTCACCGTCGAAGGCGCGCACGCAGGCGATGAGCACGACGATGTAGGCGAGGTTGAGCAGCACGATGCCGCCGATGCCCTCGACCAGTTTCATCGGTCGCTGCGCGACCGTCACGAGCCTGGGGATCACCTCGCGCAGGAGCGGGCGTACACGACCGAAGACGTAGCGGCGCAGAGGAGCTACGGCGAAGGCGGAGAGGAAGAGGATGACCACGGCGATGACGACGATCACGGCCCACGCGGGTGGATCGAAGGTGAAGTCGGCCTGCGTGCCCGCGGCAATGCCGAAGCCGAGCAGCAGGAGCAGGTGCACAACGAAGGCGGCCACCTGCGATACGCCGACACTCGCGCCCGCGAGGGCAGGATGCAGTCCCGCCTTGGTGAGGAAGCGCATGTTGATCGCCACGGAGCCGAGGGTGGGCGGCGAGACGAGGGTGGCGAAGTCGCCCGCGACCTGGGCGAGCATCGTGCGATGGAGTGGGATGCGCTCGGGGACGAATCCGGAGAGCGACCATGCGGCGCCAACGTAGGTCACCAGAGCGGCGACCACGGCGACGGCGAGCCACTCGAGGGAGGCAGAGGTGAGCAACTCACCGAGGTCCACCTGAGCCAATTGCGAGAGCAGGACGTAGGCGGCGATGGTGCCGACGACGATCATGATGAGCGTGCGTGGCTTGATGCGCTCGACGTTGATCTGCTCTACATCGCCCTCGGGGCGGATCTCGACCAGTGCATCGCGGAGGTGGACCATGAGATCGCGGTTCTTGCGCATCGCCTTGCGTGTCGAGGGCGCGAGCGCGACCGGCTGGAGCACGGGGAGGGCGCGCGCCAGGCCGGGGACGCCGAGGACCTTGCGGCCGGTGCGAATCGCCCGGTCGGCACCAGCGATCAGGGCGAGCGTGCAGAGCAACTCCGCGACGTCGATCCGCTGGGCCACATCGCCCGCCGCCACGGTCCCGCTCGCCTCGCCGACGAGCCACACCTTACCCTCTCGGTCGAGCAGGATGTTGTCGCTCGTGAGGCTGCGGTGCGCGATTTCATTGTCATGCAGGGTGCGCATCGCGCGCCACGCCTGCTCCAGATCGTCGTCGCTGATCTGCTCTGGCGAGAGATCGCTGAAGCGCGTCGCGATGGTGTAGTCGTAGGCAAGCAGTGCGGAGTCGGCGCCGACCTCGCTGGTGATGAGGAGGCGAGGGACGGGTGCATTGGCTGCCTGGGCGGCGTAGGCCATGAGAGCCGCGTGGTCGAGCTCGCGACGCATGTTGAAGGCACCGCGCCCAGATTCATCACGCAGGCGCAGGGCCTTCCACGCAGCGCTGGCAAGCCCGGCCCCTTCAAGGTCACGGTCGAGGACCACGACCTCCAAGGACTCGCCGTTGCGCGTGGTGGCGACGTAGCGACGGCCGATGGGTGTCTGCCTCGAGGCCCGCAGCACCGTGAGCGGATAGCCCGCTCGTGCCATCGTCGCCGCGACCTCGGACCCTGAGGGGCGAGTCGTCGGGGTGCCGACGACGTAGCGCGTGAGGAGGCCGAGGCCCCAGCCGACGAAGAAGGAGATGAGGAGCCCGGCCACCGTGGCGGTGGAGCTGAGCAGGGTGACGGTCGCGAGGGAGCCCACGACGAGCACGGAGAGCACGTCCCAAGGCCGTCGGCTCAGGAGTCGCGCCACGGTGACGAAGGCGACCAGGCCTCCGATGATGGGCGCGGTCACCGAAGTGTCGCCCCCGACGGATCCGGCCAGGGCGGTCACGAGCTGGGCGCTGCCGTAGGTCTCGACGAGATAGGACGCCAGGGTGAGCAGGACGACGGTGAGCAGGAGGCCGACGAGCGCGTCGAAGAGCTGCCGCACTCGGCGTCGGATGACGAGGTTGACGGCCGCGGCGATGGGCAGGCCGAGCAGACCGATACCGCCGATGATGTTGAGGGCGAGGATCACGATCGAGGGCAGGAGTGCTGCCCCACCGCTGATGTCCTCCTCGATGCCTTCCGTCGTGCTCGTCGCGAAGTAGGCGATGAAGACAGTGGCCGCGGTGGCGGCGAGCGCGACGAGGAAGCGGGCGAGGTCGAGTGGGCGGCGCAGTCGGCGGGGGATGACACCGTCCTCGATCACGACCGTGGATTGAGTAGTGGGAGCGACCTCGGGGCGAGGGATCGCGACCGTCTGGCGAGGCGCCGGATCGATCTCGGGCGAATCTCCCGGGGATTCGGCCCCAGGGCGTGCGCCCACGTCGGTCATCGCCTTATCGTCCCATCCAGCCGACCTATGGGCCGGGCGACCCGCTTCCGGTGAGCGTGGCCCTCGTCAGACCCTCCTGATGGGATGGGCCCATGCCCGCCCCCCACCTCGACCTGTCTGCGCAGGAGCTCCCTCGCGTGCGGGTGCTCGACGCTGCACAGGAGCGGGTCGTCGCCTGGCGAGGGCCGGGCACCTGCGTCGTGCTCGGGAGTCCTGGGACCGGGGCAACGACGGCGCTCCTGGAGGCGGTGGTCGCTCGTGTGTCGGAGGTGTCGCCATCCCGGGTGCTCTTCCTCGCACGCGATCGCGATGCCGTACGTCGCGTGCGCACTGCCCTTGCCCGGCGTATCTCGACAGGCTCACTTCCGACGGTGACAACCTTCCACGGTCTGGCCTACGCGCTCGTGCGTCGCACGACCGGTCCGGGGTCGGAGACCGCCATGCCTCGTCTTCTCTCCGGTGCCGAAGAGGATGCGCGCATTCGCGACCTGCTGCGCGGTGCGATCGCCGATGGCGAGGTGCCATGGCCGGCCGATCTCCTCGCAGCGTCGGCGACACTCGGCTTCGCTAACGACGTGCGCGCCATGCTCGCGCGCACACGCGAACTCGGTCTCGGCCCGGATGATCTCGATGCCGTCGCGGCAGCGGCGGGCGTCCCCGCATGGCAGACCCTGGGGCGCCTCGCTGAGATCGACGCCGATGTCATGGCACTCGAAGGAGTCATCGACTACGGCGGCCTGCTCGAGCTCGCCATCGATGCTGCGGGCGCATGGCAGGGGGAGCTGAGCCATGTCTACGTCGACGACTTCCAGGAGGCCGGGCCGCTCCAGAGGCAGTTGCTGCAAGCGCTCACCGGGCCCGCCACCACCGCGGTGGTGGCGGCAGATCCCGACATTGCGGCCTTCGGCTTCCGCGGCGGTGATCGCAACGGCGCGCTGCGTCTGGCCGACGAGGCACGCGCCGAGATCATCGTGCTCGATCGCGTCCACGCAGGCACCGGAGCGATCCGGGCGGCGTACGACGCGGTCCGGCGTCAGCCTGCGCTCCCCGGCCTCAGCGCACCCCTCCTGCATGCCTACCGCTACCCCGATCCCGATCCTGACGCCGAGCCCGGGGTGGTCGACGTCGTGGGCCACGACACCTGGGGCGATCTCCTCGCCTGGGTCGCGGACGACCTGCGCCGGCGCCACCTCGGTCACGAAGGCGCCGACCCGGTGCCCTGGAATGACATCGCCGTCGTCTCGAGGTCGACGAGCCACCTCCAGGGGCTGTGCAGGGCTTTGACCGCGGCGGGCATACCCGTGACCATGGCTGGCGCCGATCTTGCGCTGCCCGACGAGCCCGCGGTGGCCACCCTGCTCTCGGCTGCGTCAGCCGCGATTTCCTCCGACGACGTGGGTGTCTCCAGCGCCATCGATCTCATCACCGGTCCGCTGCTCGCCCTCGATCCCGCGGACCTGCGCGCCCTGGCGCGCGCGCTGCGCGAGAGATTCCGCGCTGCCCACCCTGGCGAGCCGGCACCCCCCGGCACCGAACTCGTCCGCGATCTGCTCGTCGAGGTCATCGCCGATCCGCAGGCCGTGCGTGAGGTCGCGGGGGCCGCACATGAGGCGTGCACGCGCGTCATGGCGCTGGGGCGCGCACTCGCGGCGGTGCGCGCAAGTGCCAACGCCGGCGCCGCACCCGGTGACGTGCTGTGGCAGGTGTGGTCGTCGGCGATTCCCGACAGTGACGGATTTGCCTGGCCGGAGCGACTGCGCCGCTCCGCGCTCGCGGGGCACGCTCCCAGCGGCCACGACATCGACGCCGTCCTCGCCCTCTTCGCGACTGCCGAGCGACTGAGCGACCGATACGCCGGTGTCGTCGGTATCCGAGGGCTGCTCGCGGCCCTCCACGGCCAGCGCGTTGCGGCTGAGCGCGTCACGACGGCAGCCCCGACGACCCCGGCCGTGTCGTTGCTCACCGCGCACCTCGCGGTGGGACGCCACTGGGGGCATGTCGTCATCGTCGGGGCACAGGAAGGTGCATGGCCGCCCCCTCTCGGAGGGTCATCGGCACTGCGCCTTTCCGAGTGGGAGTCCATGGTCACGGGCGGCGGCGCGACCGACGCCCGCGTCGCGCTGCGCGCGGCGGCGGCTGACCGGATGGCACAGGAGCGCCGGCTCTTCGCGCTTGCGGTGTCGCGTGCCCGCACCAGCCTCGCGATCGCGACAGTGTCCTCGGACTCTGAGCAACCGAGCCGCTTCATCGATGACCTCGGCGTCGATCCTCGTCATCGCTCGGGTCGACCCGCTCGTCCGCTGACGATCGATGGCCTCATTGCGCGGCTGCGTTCGGTCGCGCAGGATCCTGACGAGTCATCGAGCCTGCGCCGCGCCGCCGTCCAACGACTGGCGGTCCTCGCCGAGGCGGTTGACGACGCGGGCATGTCCCTCGCCCCGCGCGCCGACCCCGCCACGTGGTGGGGCCTGGTCGAGCCCACGCCCGGCATCGAGCCGATACGCCCGGCCGACCGCCCGGTGGCGCTCTCGGGCTCCGGGCTCGTCGCACTTCAGGGGTGCCCCCTGCGCTGGTTTCTCTCCCGCGTCGTACGGGCCGAGGGCCCTCGGGGTAGGGCGCTGGCGATCGGGAGCCTCGTGCACGCCATGGCCGAGCGTGCGGCTCGGGGCCAAGTCCCCGCGGATCCCGAGGTCATGCTCGGCGAGATCGACCGCGTGTGGGCTGAGTTGCCGTTCGATGCGCCCTGGGAGGCACAGGCGGAGAGGGCAGAGGTAGCAGGAGCGCTGTCTCGCCTTTGCACCTACCTGCGTGACGCCGATGAAGCCCTTGCCGTCGAGCAGCAATTCGTCGTGACCATCCCCCTTGCCCGCGACGGAGATGGCGATGACGAGTTCATCGTCCGAGGTGCGATCGACCGTGTCGAGATCAGTGCCGACGGGCGGGTGCGCCTCATCGACTTTAAGACAGCGCGCACGCCGCCGAGTGGTCCCTCGGTCGAGTCCGATCTCCAGTTGGGCACCTATCAGCTCGCCGTGCAGCACGGAGCTCTTGTCGATCTCGTCTCCGAGCCCGAGGTCGGTGGAGCCGCACTCGTCCAACTGCGCGTGGATGCGAGCGGGGATCCTGGCCGGCCGCGCATCCAGGAGCAGCCGGCGCTAGGCGATGGTGCCTGGTTGGCCGACGACATCGCTGCGGCGATCGCGCGCGTGCGCGCGGAGGACTTCCCGGCGATCATCTCCAGCGAATGTCGCACGTGCCCGTATGCCGTGGCATGCCCCGCGCAGCCCGCCGGTCGCGAGGTGCTCGCATGAGCGAGAGTCGCGCAGCCGTTGAGTCGGTCCTGGGTCACGCCCTCAGTGACGAGCAGTGGGCTGCCGTGAGCAGCCCGGCCGAGCCGGCAGCCATCGTTGCCGGAGCGGGCTCGGGCAAGACCACGGTCATGTCAGCGCGCGTGCTGTGGCTCGTCATCGAGGGCCTGGCACTTCCCGATGAGGTGCTCGGTCTTACCTTCACCACCAAGGCCGCCGGCGAGTTGCTCATGCGCACACGTCGTCTGCTCCTGCGCGCCGATCGCGAGGGCCTGCTCCCCGAGGGCCTCGTCGACTCCGGCGCGATCGAGCCGGCGATCTCGACGTACCACTCCTTCGCCAGTCGCCTGCTGCGCGACCACGGCGTGCGCCTGGGCCTCGAGCCCGACGCCGTCGTCCTTGCCGATGGCGCACGCCAGGCACTCGCGGCGCGCGTCGTCCGGTCATCGGCGCTGCCCCTCGCGG
>JBIKKK010000017.1:0-22678 GCA_044360385.1 Candidatus Nanopelagicales bacterium | reverse complement strand
AGACATCGAACTTCGGGTAGGTAGCGACCTGCCAGGGCACTTTCCACCCATATCTCGCGGTCGGGAACCCTGCAGGGCCCCTGGCAGCCCCCGCCAAAATCCGTTAGGGTCCGAACAATCCCCGGAATTGGGCAATCCCCTGCGAGGAGGCCTCAGCATGCTCGAAGTCGCCGACGTCCGCGTGGACCCCCGCCACTGGATCGATGGCGAGCGGGTCGCCTCGGCCGACACCTTTGACGACCTCTCCCCCATCGACGGCAGCGTCCTCGGGCAGGTCGCGCGCGGGGGGCAGGCCGAGGTCGATGCCGCCGTCGCCGCCGCACGCGCCGCCTTCCCCGGCTGGGCAGCCTTGGGCCCCGAGGGCCGCGGCGAGATCCTCCACCGCGTCGCCGATATCGTCGAGGAGCGTCTCGAGGACTTCGCCCAGCTCGAGACCCGCGACAACGGCTCGCTGCTGCGCTCGCACCGGCGCGGCGTCATGCCGCGGGTCGCGATGAACATCCGCTTCTTTGCCGACTACGCCATCAACGACCTGAAGCACCCCGAGTTCGAGACGCGCGGCCACACCAATGTCGTGTCGTGGGACCCCGCCGGGGTGGCTGCGATCATCACGCCGTGGAATGCCCCGCTGATGCTCGCCACCTGGCGCATTGGCCCCGCCTGGGCATCCGGTGACACCGTCGTGCTCAAGCCACCGGAGTGGGCGCCGCTCACCGCGAGCCTCTTCGCCGAGGTCACCGCCGAGGCCGGCATGCCGCCCGGGGTCTTCAACGTCGTTCAGGGCATCGGCATCGAGGCCGGCGCCGCGCTCGCCGGGCACCCGGGCGTCTCGCGCATCTGCTTCACCGGCTCGGTCCCCACCGCCAAGGCCGTCGCCCGCGCAGCAGCGGACAACCTCACGCCGCTGTCCTTCGAGCTCGGCGGCAAGTCGCCGACGATCGTCATGGACGACGCCGACCTCGGCCTCGCCGCCGAGATCGCGGCCGAGCAGTACGACAACGCCGGCCAGGTCTGCCTCGCCGGCACGCGCCTGCTCGTGCACGAGTCCATCGCGCAGGAGTTCGCCGAGCGCCTCGAGCACAGGGTGCGCGAGATCCGCCAGGGCGATCCGCGCGAGGAGTCCACCGACCTCGGTCCGCAGATTCATCCCGTGCACCTTGAGCGCATCGAGGGCTACGTCGACCGCGCACGCATGGACGGCGCGCAGATCGCCTTCGGGGGCGAGCGGATCGAGCCCGTCACGGGCGGCTACTACTACGCCCCGACGCTCATCACCGGCGCAGCGCCCGGCTCCGAGATCCTCACGCAGGAGGTCTTCGGCCCTGTGCTCACGATGCAGACGTTCTCCACCGAGGACGAGGCGATCGCGCTGGCCAACAACACCGACTACGGCCTGGCCGCCACGCTCGTGTGCGGCGACCGCCCGCGCGCGGAGCGCATCGCGGGCCAGCTCGTCGCCGGCACGGTCTGGGTCAACTGCTTCTTCGTCCGCGACCTGCGGGCCCCCTTCGGTGGCTCTCGCAAGTCCGGCATCGGACGCGAGGGCGGGGTTTGGTCCTTCGACTTCTACGCTGACGTCAAGAACACCTGCTATTCGCCCAACGGCTGGAGGTAGTCATGGGAGAAGTTGTCGCCGCGGCGCTGCTATCGCATGTGCCCACGATCATGCTGCCCAAGGACATCCGCTTCGAGCTCAACGACGGCAAAGAGATCTCGATCGTCACCGGCCTCGAGCGGCTGCGCAAGGAGAAGTTCGAGACCCTCGACTACGACACCGTCATCGTGCTCGACTCGCACTGGTTCACCACGGTCGAGTTCGTCGTCACCTCCCATGCGCGTCGCGCCGGTCTCTTCACCGCCGAGGAGCTCCCGCGCGGCATGTGCCGCATCCCGTTCGAGTGGCGCGGCGACCCCGAGCTCGCCGAGGCCATCGCCGCCCGCGGTGAGCCCAACGGCACCTGGATCACCGCCATCGACGATGAGTACCTCCCGCTCTACTACCCCTCGCTGAACCTGTGGAGCTATCTCGGCAAGGGCATGGACAAGCGGTGGCTCTCGGTGAGCGTCTGCCAGACGGGCGAGACCGATGACTTCCTCCGCGTGGGACGCGCCATCGGCGAGGCCGTGGCCGCAAGCGACCGCAAGGTCATCATCATCGCCACCGGCTCGCTGTCGCACACCTTCTACAAGCTCAAGGAGCTGCGCAAGCACGAGTCGAGCGACCCCTCGCACATCATCAGCCAGAAGGCGCGCGACATGGACATGGAGCGTCTGGGCTGGTTCGCCGAGGGCCGCCATGACCGTGTGCTCGAGACGATGCCGGAGTTCATGACCGTGCGTCCGGAGGCGATGTTCGCCCACTACCTCATGATGGCCGGGGCCATGGGTGAGGCCGACTTCATTGCGCCCGGCGTGCAGTACAGCGACTACGAGAATGCGATCGGCACCAGCCAGGTCCATGTGTGGTTCGACCGTCCGTCGACGGGATGGACGCGTGCCACAAACAGCGAGCAGAAGGTCGGTGCCTGATGCCCGAGTACCGCCGCATCCTGCTCGATGGTTATCCCTGCGAGGTACGCCGCGAGGGCGACACCCTGGTGGCCGGTGACGGTCGCGAGGTCGGCGTCGACGACGCGATCCACCTGCCCCCGACCGAGCCGACCAAGATCATCGCGGTGCACCTCAACTACGCCAGCCGCACCGAAGAGTTCATGACCAAGCTCCCGCCGGCGCCGACGTACTTCCACAAGCCCATCACCGCACTCAACTCACACAAGGCCGGTGTCGTGCGTCCCGCGGGATGCAAGTGGCTCAACTACGAGGGCGAGATCGTCATCGTCATCGGCCGCACATGCCGCAATGTCTCGCCCGCGCAGGCGGGTGACTACATCGCCGGCTATTCGATCGGCAACGACTATGGCCTGCATGACTTCCGTGACACGGACGCGGGCTCGATGCTGCGCGTCAAGGGCTCCGACACCCTCGCGCCGGTGGGCCCGGGGGTCGTCACCGACTGGGACTTCCGCAACAAGGGCATCCGCACACTCGTCAACGGCGTCGCCAAGCAGGACTCGACCACGGCGGAGATGGAATGGGACATGCATTACCTCGTCGCCGACATCGCCCGCACGATCACGCTCGTGCCCGGCGACCTGCTCTTCTCCGGCACCCCGGCGTTCTCCCGCCCTGTGCAACCCGGCGACATCGTCGAGGTCGAGGTCGAGGGCCTGGGCACGCTCACCAATCACATCGTCGAGGGCACCACGCCGATCCGCACCGACGTCGGCGCGCAGCCGACCGAGTCGGAGGAGGTCGTCTCCACCGCACTGGGCGGCGATTGGGAGTACCGCGGAATCCGCACTCCGAGCAAGGACCTGTACCCGTCCACCGTGGAGGAGAAGAAGTGAAGATCTACGTCGACATGGACAAGTGCCAGCACTACGGTCAGTGCACCTTCGAGGCGCCGACCGTCTTCGCACTCAACGACGACGGCAAGCTGGAGTACATCGGTGACGTCGATGATGCGCTTGCCGATCAGGTCGAGGCCGCGGCCGACGTCTGCCCGATGCAGGCCATCGAAATCTCGTCCTGATGGCCCAGGTGGTCATTGTCGGCGCGGGGCTGGGCGGCCTGCGTGCCGCGGAGTCACTGCGCGGGCAAGGCTTCGACGTCATGGTCATCGGCGACGAGCCGCACCTGCCCTACAACCGCCCTCCGCTGTCCAAGGAGTCCCTCAAGGGCGGCGTCGAGGTCGAGGGGCTGCACTTCCGTCGTAAGCACGACGACATTGACTGGCGCCTCGGGGCGGCCGCAACCGGCTGCTCGCTCGCCTCACGCATGGTGATGGTCGACGACGCGGCGTACCCCTTCGACGGCCTGGTGATCGCGAGCGGCATCCGGCCGCGGCACCTGCCTGTCTCGGGCCCGCAGCCCCCGGTGCTGCGCACTGCTGAGGATGCGCTGCATCTGCGCGAGCGACTCACTCCCGGGGCTTCGCTCCTTGTCGTCGGCGCGGGCTTCATCGGCTGCGAGGTTGCAGCGACCGCGCGCCAGCTCGGCTGCGAGGTCACGGTCACGGCGTACGACGCAGAGCCCATGCTGCGCCCACTCGGACCGGAGCTCGGTGCGGCGATGAAGGCCCATCACGAGGCGCATGGCGTGAGGTTCCACCTCGGTCAGGGAGTGAAGGAGTTCCACGAGGACGGCGTCACGCTCTCCGACGGCACGAGACTCACGGCCGATGTGGTGATCGAGGCCGTGGGCAGTGTGCCCAATGTCGAGTGGCTGCACGGCAACGACCTGAACCTCGAGGACGGTGTGCTCACCGACAACCTCATGCGCGTGGTGGGCACCGATGTGCCGGTCGTCGCCGTAGGCGACATCGCGCGCTTCCCCAATCCGCGCTTCGACGACGTGCCGCGGCGCATCGAGCACTGGAATCTCCCCACCGAGACGGGCAAGCGCGCCGGGCAGACCCTCGGGTCGCTGCTCAACAGCCAGGAGCCCGCTGGCGAATTCCGGCCGATGCCGTCCTTCTGGAGCGACCAGTACGACATCTCCCTGCAGTCCTACGGCCAGCCTTCGCTCGGCACGCCGACCCTGGCCGACGGCGAGTGGAGCGGTGACTGCATCGTGGAGTACCTGCGCGGCGACGAGGTGATCGGCGTCGTCGGCGTCAACCGCACCAAGGACCTCATGCGCTACCGCAAAGAGATCGGGCAAGAGGCGGTCGGAGGCGCGTGAAGCCCTACAAGGCCAGTTGCACTCGCAGCGCCACGTCAAGTTCGCGACGGAGTTCAGTGGTAAGGGTTCCTATGCGTTCGGTCAGGCGGTCCACAGACACTGCCCGGAGCTGCTCTGCCTGGATCTTGGAGTCCCGATTGAGGCCAGCGGTCCCCGCAGGAACGAGGACCTGGAACGCGAAGATGCGTTCAGCGTTGCTCGTCACGGGGACAACCGTGACGACTCCGCGGCCAAGTCGACGAGCCATGACGTTGTTGGCGTCATTGCTCACCACGACACACGGCCGGACCTTGTTGGCCTCACCTGTTCGGGCGGGGTCCAGGTCTACCCACCACACCTCGCCTCGTCGCACGTCACTCCAGTCCGTCGCCTACGACGGCATCCCACACCGCTGCCTCACCAGAATCGATCCACTCGTCGAAGGCCTGTGCGTAATCGGTCATGAGATGAGCTGTGCGCAACAAGGCGATGGCGTCGTGGACAGCGGCCGAACGAGACGATCCCTCGGCTTCCTGGGCGTAGGTATCCAGGAATGCGACGTCCTCCTCAGGGAGGCTCACGCTGATCTTCATGAGGCATCCTACCATTGTTCCTACCAACATTCCTACCAATGTTCCTACCTTCCGCCCCCAGGAACCCCCGCGTGAAGCTCGAGCGGGAGAGGGCCCTCGACCACGCGCGCGACCTCGTCGCCGCGGCGTGGGAGGAGTTCGACACGGCGCGCGATATCGAGCCACCGATCTCGCCGGAGCTGCTCGCCACACTCGACCTCCCGCTGCCCGAGGCCGGCATCGATGTCGTCGAGGCGCTCGATGAGGCAGCGGAAGCACTCGATCAATCGCTCGCCCAGTCGCGCCCGCGCTATCTCGCCTACATCGGCTCGTCCGGCCTGGAGATCGGGGCACTCGCCGACCTGCTTGCACATTCCTACGACCCCAACCTCGCGCTGCACGCGGGCGCGGCCACGCTCATCGAGGCACAGGCCCTGCGCTGGACCTCGGAGTTCGTCGGCTTCCCGCTTGCGGGCGGCTCCTTCACCTCCGGTGGCACCGTCTCCAACGTCACGGCACTCGCGGCAGCCCGCGAGCGCGCGGTGCCCGGCAGCAGGCAGGCGGGTACGCCGGCTAGCGCGGTCGCCTACTGCTCATCGGACGCGCACTACTCAATCGTGCGGGCGATCGAGCTCCTCGGAATCGGCTCCGACAACCTGCGCGCCGTGCCCATCGATGAGAACCGTCGTATGCGCCCGGACGCGCTCGATGAGTTGATCCGCGCCGATCTCGCAGCGGGTCGCACGCCTATCGCCGTGGTCGCCACGGCAGGCACGACGCTCACGGGCGCCATCGATCCCCTCGAGGCGATCGCGGATATCTGCGGGGAGCACGGGATCTGGATGCATGTCGACGGTGCATACGGCCTGCCCGCGGCATCCGTGATGCAGGAACGCTTCGCAGGTCTTGCCAGGGCCGACTCCGTCACGGTCGACGCACACAAGTGGATGTTCGTGCCGAAGGCCTGCGGCATCGTCATGGTGCGCGACGAGTCAGCCCTGGCGGCTGCCTTCGGCCACGAGACGTCGTACATCCCTGGCACGCGCAACGCCGTCGACGTGACGCTGGAGTACTCCCGGCCGCTGCGCGCACTCAAGCTCTGGCTGGCCTTCCGTGTGCACGGTGCGGAGAAGTTCCGCGAGGCGATCCAGGGCAATATCGATCTGGCGCGATCTCTCCACGCGATGGCGGCGGAGCGCGGCTGGGAGGTCGGGCCAACCCCGGATCTCTCGATCGTGCTCATGCGCAAGCCCGGCATTGACAATGCCGAGCTCGTGCAGCGACTCCAGTCCGACGGCCGCGTGTATATCTCGCACGCCACGGTCGATGGCGAGACCTGGCTGCGTCCCTGCTTCACCAATGTGCGCACCACGGCGTCCGATGTTCGCGTCCTCATGGACGTCGCAGACGAGGTCCCCCGCGCCTGACGCGACCGGGCAAGTCATCAACGACTGTCCGCGCCACGGCAGCGGCAACGCGCGTCTTGCCGACTCCGGAAGGCCCCGCAATCGTGACGAGAGAGGACCCGCCCACCTCGAGCATGGTCACGACCGCATTCACTTCGACGTCACGCCCGACAATCGGGCCCATGTGCAGCGGAACGTCAACAGCGGAGTCCCAGGCCAGCGACATGGCCGAGCGGTCCCGCCTGGCCAGACGGCCCATCATGTCGTTGAACTCGGTGCTCGGCTCCGCACCCGTCTGCGTCTTGAGATGAGACCGAAAGGACCTATACACCTCGCCCGCCTCGGTGAGCCGACCCGCCATCGCCAGCGTGCGCGCGTAGAGCAGCGCGCGCAACTCCCGATCGGGGTGGTCTGCATAGGCCTGCGCGAGCAGGGGCACGAGTCCGTCACAGTCCTGTGCGTCGCGGATGAGGTCGACCCGCATGCGTAGCAGCGCGTCCTCAGCAGCGTCGCGCAACTGGAGCAGGCCGGTGCGCCGTACCGCGAAGTCGCCGTTGGGCAGGTCGTCGAAAGGCAGTCCGCGATATAGGGCAAGTGCTGCTTCGAGATGCCGTCGCGCCTCCCTGAAGTGTCCCCCGCCTGAATCGGCTAGTCCTGCGTCGACATGTCGCCGGAACTGGACCTCGTCGATGCAGTCCGGCTCCAGGTTAAGCCGATATCCCCCGCCCACCAGTTCGATGGTCTGAGCACCCAGAATCGTGCGCAGGTGCGACACATACGACTGCAGGCTGCGCAGTTGCTGCGCGGTGGCCGACCTCCAGATGTGGTGAGAGATCACCTCGCGGGCGATGACCTCACCCGGCCGACTGGCGAGCACAGAGAGCACGCGCCTCTGCTGAGGTGCAGGCGGGTGGATCTCCTCGCCATCCTTGAGGATGATCTGCGGTCCAAGAACAGCGATCGATACCGAGTTGGTGCGGGCCTCATCAACTGACGTGGCCACTCTCCCGAGATGGACAGACATGTCCCCCCTTGTCGACTGCAGGCCCGATGTGAACCATCAGTGAAAGGTCTACGGGCCCCACGCGT
The DNA here is from genome assembly GCA_044360385.1 of Candidatus Nanopelagicales bacterium. Lineage (GTDB taxonomy): Bacteria > Actinomycetota > Actinomycetes > S36-B12 > S36-B12 > Mxb001. The sequence continues at coordinate 14,889 of JBIKKK010000017.1, read as the reverse complement.
TCGGGGCAAGGCTTCGACATGTCAGTGGCCGGTCAGGGGATATGTCCGAGGGATGACCGATGCGATTCACATACCTTCCCCAGGCGACTACGCTCGCGCCATGGCCTTCACGCGTCCGGAGTGGATCTCCCGATGGTCGACCGACACCGCAGCGCAGGCGGGAGTCATCGGAGCGGCCTGGAGCGTCGCCGGCTCGCTCTCGCGCGGGCTGCTCCCGCGCTCCCCGATAGACCAGGCCATCGCCACCGGCGTGACTGCCGCGATCCACTACGAACTCACCGCCACCGCCTGGTCCTCGCTCGAAGCCATCGCCTCGATTCCCGGCACGCGTCCGGGCACCACCGCGCGCGTCATCGTCGCGTCGGGCGCGATCGTCGGCGGCTACGCGACCGCCTTCGCCACTGCCAAGGCAGCGCCTCACAACCCCGCCGCCGCTGGCGCCTACGCCTCGGGCCGCCAGATCGCCTTCGCTGGCATCTCCGGCGGCGCCGCGTCGCTGTGGGACGACGTGCTTCACAAGCGCCTGCACCTCAAGCCCGGCCTTGACACCACCCTCGTGCCCAACCTGGTCACGGGCACGGCGATAGCAGCGGGCAATGTCTACTTCGCCGTACGCCGCGCCCACAAGTTCGGCAACGCCAACCCCGATAACCACCGCATCGAGGGCGCCAACGTCCGCTCGGTCCTTACCGCCACGGGAGTCGGCGTCGCGAGCTTCATCGGCCTGGGCACCCTCGTCGTCGGCGAGCAGGTCGCCGCCCACGGTTTGCAGCGCCTCATGAGCACCGCCATCAGGCGTGACCCTGGCGCCGCGGGCGGATTCGTCGCCCACGCCGCACTCCTCGGTGCCATGGCCTTCGCCGGCGCCTACGCCCTGCGCAAGATCACGAATCGCCTCGAGCGCAAGGACGACATCATCGAGCCGGCCTATCACGCGCCACCGACCAATCCGCACGTCTCCGCCGGCCCCGCGAGCGACATGCCCTTCGGCTCCATCGGCAAGGAGGGCCGCCGCTTCGTCAACATGACGCTCAAGCACGATGAGATCACGCGTGTCATGGGCGAGCCGGCCGTCGATCCTGTGCGCGTGGTCTGCGGATACGAGTCGGCCGAGGAACTGCGCGACCGCGCCGCCCTTGGCGTCGCCGACCTCGAGGCCTGCGGTGGCTTCGAGCGCTCCCTCATCTGCGTCGCGAGCCCAACCGGCGTCGGCTACGTCAACTACACGATCATCGAGGCACTCGAATACCTCACCCGCGGCAATTCCGCGACCATCGTGCCGCAATACGCGCTCGTGCCCAGCGCGCTCGCGATGCCCAAGACGATCGACGGCGTCATGCTCACGCGCTACGTGCTCGAGGCGATCCAGGAACGGCTGCAGTCGATCCCCGCGGAGCGTCGCCCGCGCGTGGTGCTCATGGGCGAGAGCCTGGGCGCCAATGTGGCTCTCGATGTCTCCACGGTGCCCGGACCCTTCGTCGGCATCCCCGCGCTGGCACACCTCGGAGTGAGCGGCGGTGTCTACTTCGGCGTGCCCTTCCGCACGGAGTTCTGGCGCCGCTGGCGCGACAACCCCGAGGCCATGGATCCTGAGCACGAGCTTCTGCTCGTCGCGGAGCCGAGCGAGGCGCCCGAACTCGCGCCGGGCCGCATGCGCCACCTCATGGTGGTGCACCACGACGATCCGGTGAACAAGTACGCGTACTCGATGGTGCTGCAGCCTCCGTGGTGGATGGGCCCGCCGACCACTCGTCCGCCGATGGTCCCCCGCGAGACCCGCTGGCGGCCGCTCACGAGCTTCGTCATCGCCACGATCGACCTCATGAACGGCATGAACTCCAAGCCCGGCACCTTCGTCCGCCGGGGCCATGATTACCGCATCGAAGCACGTCTGGGCCTGCAGCGCTCCTACGGCCTCGCCTGCACCGACGCTCAGGGAGAGGCCATCGAGCACGCGCTGCGCGACCGCGAGACCGAGTGGGCCGCGCGTCGCATGATTGCCCGCAAGATGGACCGTGCACGCCGCTCCATTGCGTCGACCCTGGAAAAGTGGGGAGCGCCGCAGATCGACGTCGCCGATATTGACCCCGACGCCGCCGAAGAGGCACCCTCACCCCTCCAGCGCCTCGGCATGATCTCCGGCCCCCCGGGGATCTAGCGCGATATGCGGGCTCCGACCGCGGTGCTCCACGGGCCCCGCCCGATCGAATCAATGGCGCGCACGCGCACCAGGACCTTCTTGGCGGTGCGCGGCAAGGTCAAGGTGGCACCGGTCGAGAGGACCTTCGCCGCGAGGGTGAAGCGAGCCCCGTTGATCGACATCGCCACCTCGTAGGAGACAGGCGTGCCAGCGACCGGCGCACCCCACCGCACGTTCACCTTTCGGCTGCGGGTCGCGAGACTGACCTGGCGCGGCACCGTGACACGCGGCTTTAGGAGGGGGGTGACGTATCCACTCACAGTCCATGCACTGACACCGCCCAGGGGACCCGTCGTCACCGAGCGCACGCGCACGGCGTAGGCCAAGGGAGAGTCAAGCCCGGGGATCGTCGCGGACGTCTTCGTGACCTCTTGGTCGGCAATCCACGTGATGCCATCGGCGGAGTGCTCGACCTGATAGGAGTCCGGCACACTGCCCTGGGGCGAGCTCCACGTGACATCGAGGCCCTTAGGCCGCGCGGAGACCTGCAGGTCCGAAGGCGCCCCCGGCGGCATGTCGTCGGGGTCGACATAAAGCAACTTCCGCGGGTCGCCGACACCGACCGATGAGGCGGGCATCGGCGTCGCAAGCGCGTCGAGAGCGTCCCACACCTGGGCGGGGCTGGCGGCGGGCAAGCGCTCGAGAATCCGCGCGACCGCGCCCGCGACGTGGGGGGTGGCCATCGAGGTGCCCGAGAGCACGGCCGTCGCGATGTCGGACGTCCACCAGGCGGACTTGATCTGCGAGCCCGGCGCGAAGAGGTCGGAGCAGGAGCCGAAATTGCTGAAGCCGGATCGCTGATCGTCCTGCCGCGAGGAGTTGACCGTGATGGCGACGGGCACGCGACTGGGCGATGACAGGCACGAGTCCTCTGACTCGTTGCCTGCGGCCGCGACGACGCTGATGCCGTCGGAAACCGCCTGCGCCACCGCAAGGTCGATGAAGGAGCTCCCCTTGCTGCCCAGGCTCATGTTGACGACGGCAGGCCGCTCGCCGGTGTGGTGGGACCGCACCCAGTTGAGGGCCTCAACGACTGAACTCGTCCACGCCTTGCCCGCGCAATCGAAGACGCGCACGGGGATGAGCGTTACAGACTTGGCCACCCCGTAGGTGGATCCGCCGAGCGTGCCGGCCACGTGGGTGCCGTGACCGTCGCAGTCGCTCGTGCCGCGACCATCGTCGACGAAGGTAGCGCCTGTGCCCACCCGGCCCTCGAAGTCAACATGCGATGCCCGCAGTCCTGAGTCGATGACATACGCATCGACTCCTGCACCCGTCATGCCGTAGGAGTAGGTGCCGTCGATGCCCTCGCGCTGGTCGATGCGATCGATGCCCCAGGTAGCAGAGGCCTGCGTCGCGCGCTCCAGAGCCGAAGACTCGACCTCCGTGACGGCGACGTCGTCGAGCTCCACAATCCAGTCGGGCTCAGCCGAGATGACCGCCGGGTCCCGCTCGAGTTGACGCGCGGCTGCCTCGGCCACCGCGGCATCCTCAAGGCCCTCGAAGGCCACGGTGCGCAGCCCGGCGCCGATGGACCGACCCATGTCGAGATCGGTGACGGTGACGGCATCGGCTCCCGTCGGAACGCCGGGTGCCTCGCGCACGGCGACGCCGGGGGCGTAGTCCACGATGAGGCCCGCTGCCACCGGCGCATCACCACGCGTGGCCACAGCGACTCCGCTGCTGGTATCGGCCGCGGCACCATGGGCTCCGGCGAGCAGTCCGAACCCAAGCGCCAGGCAGATGCCGGCTGCGCGGGGGCGTCGGGTAAGCACGCTTCATTGTCCCATTCGTGACAAGGGGTCGCTCACCGCGAAGGCGACTTCCCCGGGAGTGCCCAGGCAGATGTGACCGAAATCGCGTGAGTCAGCAGCCGGAGCGAGGGAACGTCACACCGACGGCGGACTCAGGGGAAGGGAGGCTGTGCCGATGAAGGTGACCGGGGAAGGGACACGCGCACGAGGAGGCCTCCCTCCGGAGCCTCGCCCAGAGTGACAGTGCCGCCGGCATCGACGACCGCCGAGTCGACGATCGACAGCCCAAGCCCAGACCCTCGGATGGCCCGGGCCTCAGGGGTGCGGTGGAAGCGGTCGAAGACCCTGCGCCGCTCCGCCCGGGGGATGCCCGGTCCCCCATCGCGCACCTCGATGACCACCTCCGAGGAGCCATCGGCCACCGACACGACGATGGGGGCCGGGGGCGGGGCGAACTTTGCGGCATTGTCGAGCAGGTTGCCCACGATTGCGGCCACGCCCACGGGATCAACTCGAAGACGCACCGGCCGCGCAGGGATGTCGATCGTTACCTCCCGTTGCGTGCGGCGCATGAGCCGCTCCGCTGCCGCCGTCACCGCACCACGGATATCGATGTCGACCACCTCGCGGACGGGCTCGTCGCGAGCGGCCAGGGCGAGGAGCTCCTCCACGAGTCGGCCCAACTCGTCGAGCTCCGCCTGAGCTCCCGCAAGCGACTCCTGGGTCGTGAGGTCGCTCGCCGTGCGCGCCGCGAACTGAACGTTGGCTCGCAGAGAGGCAAGCGGCGTGCGAAGCTCATGTCCGGCGTCCTGCACGAGTTGCTCCTGCTGCTCGTGCGACCGGCGCAGCGACTCCTGCAATGCCGTAGTCGCCTGGACCACGTCGACCACCTCACGCGGAGCCCCCGGCCGCGCCTCAGGGGCGTCGACCGACTCGCCACGCGACAGCGCCCGCATCGCGTCGGCAACCTCCTCCAGCGGACTCGTCGAGCGACGCACAGCCAGCACCCCGACCCCGGCGCCCAAGCCCACCGCGACAACGCCTGCCACCGCGAGGATCGAGGCCAGGCCGACCAGGATCGCGTTGGTCTCCTCGAGCGAGCGCACCGCGCGCGCCGCGGCACCCTCCACGACCGCCACGGTGAGTACGCGCACCCTCTCGCCATTGGGGGCCTCCCGCGTGGAGTAGGCCTGCGTGCCGCGCGGCGACTCAGCGATGCGGATGTCTTGCTCATCGGCAGGTAGGTCGAAGGACTCCCGGTCGAGCTCGAAGATCTCTCCATCGGAGAACACCGCATCGACGAGCACCGTCGGCTGGCCTGATATCGGCGGCCGGATCACCGACGGGGCATCCTCCGCCGACTCCAGGACGATGCCCGCCTCAAGGCGGGACTGCAACGACGCATCGACGCTGCCCATGAGTGCCCCGCGGGTGAGGAACCACACGCCCACCGCTAGGCCCACCACCGACAAGGCAACGGCGCCGGCAACGATGAGCGCGACGGTGGTGCGCAGGGAGCGCATGGACAGGACCGCTACTCCGTGCGGGCCACGAAGCCCACCCCGCGCACGGTGTGCACCAGCCGTGGCCAGCCGCCGGCCTCGGTCTTGCGCCGCACATAGGAGACGTAGGTGTCAAGATTCGAATCGAGAGTGGTCGAGGCAAAGCCCCACACCTCGGTCATGAGGTCGGCCCGATCGACCACTGCCCCGTCCGCAGCGAGCAGCACCTGGAGCAGGGCGAACTCGGTCTTAGTGAGGTTGATCTCCTCGCCGTCGCGTGTCACCTGTCGGCGCGAGGCATCGAGGGTGAGATCGCCGAGTGTCCAGAAGCCCGTCGACTCGGTGTGACCCGCGCGACGCAGAAGCGCGCGCACACGGGCCAGGAGCTCGGTGAGGTCGAACGGCTTCGCCAGGTAGTCGTCGGCACCCGCGTCCAGGCCCGTCACCCGATCCCCCACCTCCCCGCGGGCGGTGAGGACCAGGATGGGGAGAACGTGACCGTCTGCCCGGAGGCGACGGGCCACGTCGAGGCCGTCGATGTCGGGCAGGCCGAGATCGAGGACCATGAGGTCGATCGTCGCCGATCCGCGGGGGGGCGCCTGGAGGCGCTCCAGGGCGTCGTACCCAGTGTGAGCGGACTCGACGTCGTACCCCTCGAACGCCAGCACTCGCTCGAGCACCTGACGCAGCGACGGGTCATCGTCGACGACAAGCACAGCCATGGGGCAAGGGTAGACATGACGGTGGCGAGGCCTGGCAGCCCCCGGCCGTCGTAGGCGGCTGAGGGAAGTCCCCCTGTTCATTACGGCCGAGTTCATTACGGCCGGGCTCATTACGGCCGGGCTCATTACGGCCGGGCTCATTACGGCGGGGCGAAGCGACGACTCGCCCACTGCCGCCGCCGGGCTGACGCATCAGTCGGTCGACAGCGCGGGCTATGGCCCCACGCAGGCGCTCCTGCTCTGTCTTGGAGATGGCCTCGCGCAGGTATGCGGCCGCGACGGGCTTGGCCAGCCAGCCATAGAGTCGCTCCTGCACGACCCCCGAATACTCGCCCGTCGCGCGCATCAGTGTCGCGCCACTAGCGAGGCGGGTACGGACCTGGCCCTCGGACACTCCGGTGCCATCGGTAACCGCCTCCCAGAAGTCGGCGACCGTGCGCTGCTCCAGGCGGCTCGGCAACCGCTTGGCATCCACGTGGGCTGGCAGCAGCGCGCTCGTGACGTACAGACGCTGGGCCGTCGAATAGAGCCCGGAGCCGACCGCCCCGTCGAGGATCGCCGCGATACGGGCGTGGGTGCGCTCGCGGAGCGCGGACTCCTCGGCCTGGGCCGGTGCCACGACAGCCATGGCTGCGACGGTCGCCAAGGTCGCAGCGAGGAAACTTCGGACCACGCGCGGCATGAGTTGAGTCTGAGGCCCAAGCTACCGCCGACGCCAGGGGCGCGGCTGGGAAGTGGCTGAGAAGCAGGCACAGGTGGACTCATTTTCCCCAGCAGCCCGAGATCGCCATCGGCATGTGCGCAACAGGTGAAGGAGGCCGACGGCAGCGCTAAAGAGCGACAAGCCTCCGGCCTCCGCAACCGAGCCCGAACTCATCACCCTCAACGAGACCGGTCTCAATCCTCCTCAGGCGAGGCCAACAAGTTCGTGCCCAAGCTGGAGAACTGGGTCTTCTCCGAGCCGCAAATCGCCACCGTCGAGACGCTCGCGCCGGTCGCGCTCCAGCGCTACCCCCTCGCGACACTAAAGGCGATCTAGCCAGGCAGTCGGCGGAAGATCCCGCGGGGCAGTGCCTTGATCGCGCCCATCACGGGGCGTAGCACTCCGGGCGCGTAGACGGTCTCGCGGCCTTTGGCCAGAGCCGCGACGACTATCGCGGCCACGGCATCGGGGTCAGTGGCGAAGGGTGCCTCCTGTAGTCCCTCGGTCATCGTCGTGCGCACGAAGCCGGGACGCACCACGATCACCCGGGCCCCACTGCCGGCGAGCGCATCGCCGAGTCCCTGCGCGAAGGCATCAAGGCCTGCCTTAGACGAGCCGTAGATGAAGTTGGCGCGGCGAGCTCGATCGCCCGCCACGCTCGACAGCACGACGAACTGGCCGTGGCCCTGCGCGCGCAGTCGGCGCGCCACGTGGAGCCCAGCGCTCACCGCACCGACGTAATTAGCCGTCACCAAGTCGACCGCGGCTGCCGGGTCCGCCTCGAGTGCGCCCTGGTCGCCGAGGACGCCGAAGGCAAGCAGGACGACGTCGACATCGCCGCGGTCGAAGACCGCATCGATGATCGCGCCGTGCGATGCGGTGTCGCGCGCGTCGAAGTCGACGAACTCGACATCGGCGATGCCTCGCGCCCGTAGATCGGTCGCGCGCTGATCCAGCGCCGCCGACGGCCGTCCCGCGAGCACCACCCGCTGCAGCCGCGAAGTCGGCAGCGCGCGCAGGATCGCCCCGGCGATCTCGCTGCCCCCGCCGAGCACCAGCACCGACTGGGGAGCACCCACCGCATTGATCATGCTGACGACCCTAGCCAAGGGATGGTGCCGAGGCGCCGCGCTTGATCAGAGACGAAGACCCCCTGGGGGTCCAGTCGTGCACGCACCCGCTGCCACTCCTGCAGGCGGGGATAGCCCGCCGCCAGGGTTCTCGCAGACATGCGCGAGTCCTTGGCGAGGTAGTGGCGCCCGCCAACGGCTAGGACCTCCGCGTCGAGCGCATCAAGCACCTCCCCCAGGCCCGGCAGTGCCGCGGGCACGTCAGCGGCGAGAGTCCAGCCCGCGCGGGGGAACGACAGCGGAGCGGGATTGGCCTCGCCAAACCTCTTGAGCACGGTGAGGAAGCTGGGCGCACCTGCCTCGCGCAGGCGCGCAAGCGCACGTCCGATGAGATCACCCGCGGCGTCAGGCACCACGAACTGGTACTGCAGGAATCCGCCGCGCCCATAGACGCGATTCCACCCGCGTACGCCGTCGAGCGGGTGGAAGAACGCGGGAATCGTCTGGATCTCACCATCGCGTCGACGCGGTGCCCGGTGGAACCACGCCTGGTTGAAGGCACGGATGCTCGCGCGATTGAGCAGGCCGGAGGGCACCCACGCGGGAGCGCCAAGGCGCGCGCGAGGGTCATAGGCCAGCGGATCGGTCACGCGCGCCGGCAGGTCCCCTATGCCGGCATGATCGCCGCGCGTGAGCACCCCGCGTCCGCTGGGTGACATGCTGTCGACCCAGGCCACGCTGTAGCGATAGCGGTGATCTCCCTCCACCATCGCCGACATGAGCGCGTCGAGGTCGCCGTAACGCTGCGTGTCCACGCGCATCCGCGACGTCTCGATCGGCAGCAGGCCGATCTCGGCCTCCGTGATGACGCCGGTGAGGCCCATCCCGCCCACCGTCGCCCAGAAGGCCTCCGACTCGACCTCGGGACCGCACGCGAGCACATCGCCCGTGCCCGTCACCAGGCGCAGGCTGCGCACATGCTGGCCGAAGGAGCCCTCCACGTGATGGTTCTTGCCGTGGATGTCTGCAGCGATCGCGCCGCCGACCGTGACGAAGCGGGTGCCGGGCGTCACTGGCACGAAGTAGCCCTCAGGCACGAGCTGGCGCAGCAACGCGTCGAGGCTCTTCCCCGCTTGCACCCGGAGAATCGCGCCCGAGCGCTGTGCCTCGTCCAGCGAAGTCATGTCGAGCACCTCGCCGCCGGCGTCTTGAGCACTATCGCCATAGGAGCGGCCGAGTCCGCGCGCGAGGATGCCTCGCGAAGATGCCGATGCGACAGCCTCGACTACGTCCGCCTCGTCACTCACCGCGCGCACGCGCGCCTCCGTCGGGCTCGTGCGACCCCAGCCGGTGAGCACGTCTAGCCGATCCCCAGAGCACCGAGGCCGAAGAGGACGACCCATGCCCCACCGAATACGGCGAGGGAGTAGTCGCCGAGCACCGCATCCTCGGGGGTCTCGCCGCGACCCGCATCAATGTCGACGGCGTAGCGCAGGATGCCGAGCGCGAAGGGGATGATGCTGAGCATCGCCCAAGGAATGGACGTGCCACCACCCACTTCGACAGCCCACAGACAGTAGGTCGTGACGGTGACGCCGGCCGCCACGGTCCAGACGAAGCGCAGGTAGCTGACGCTGTACCCCGCGAGGCTGCCGCGCTGCGGAGCACTAACGACCGGATCCACCGCCGACACCCGCGTGAGCTCGGCGTAGCGCTTGCCGGCCGCCATGAAGAGGGAGCCAAATCCCGCGACGAGGAGGAACCACTCCGACAACGGAATGTCGGAGGCCGCTCCACCCGCGACGGCCCGCAGCAGGAATCCCAGGGCTAGCAGAGCGAGCTCCAGCACCGGAGCGTGCTTGAAGAAGAGCGAGTAGGCGAGAGTAACGACGACGTAGGCGACGACGACCCAACCGAGGGACACGCTCGTTGCGAAGGCGATGCCAAGACCGGCGATCCCGAGCAGCGTCGCACCGATGACCGCCGCGCGGGCGGAGAGCGATCCCGACGCGATGGGGCGGCTCGCCTTGGTGGGATGCGCGCGGTCACGCTCGCGATCGAGGACGTCGTTGACCAGGTAGGTCGCGCTCGCGACGAGACAGAAGGCCACGAAGGATAAGGCGGTCGCGAGCAGCACGGGCGGCTCGAAGAGTTGCGCAGCGCCGAGCGGAGCCACGACGACAAGGAGGTTCTTCACCCACTGCCGCGGGCGCAGGGCGACGACGAAGGATCGTGCGGTCGACACGATGACCCCCTAGCGCCCCACGGCTTTGCGATTGGGCTCACAGGGTACGGGCACACCCGTAAACCGGCCGTCACCTGGCCCGGGCGGTGCGGGGGCCGCGAGCAGCGCGGCAAGAGGCGGGCGGCGGGCGGACATGCGTCGAGAGTACGCCGAATCGCCGTTTGTTGAGTGGCGACTCATGCGGCGCGACACGCTGTGCGGAAGCCTCACAAGCCGCCCATCAACGAAGGGTGCCGTCAGCGGACGCCGAGCGCGGTGAGCGCCCAGGCGACGACCTCGGCGTCGTAGCCCAGTGCGGCGTACCTGCCCGCCTGCCCGCCGTGCGAGCCCTCGCCGGTCTCCACGCGGAAGGTCACGCTGCCGCAATCGGTCATGCTCGCGCGATCACCCTGCTCGGGATCGGAGTGGCGCAGCGCCGCGACCCACTTCGCCGGCTCGTGCACGAGCACGCGCGGATCATGCACCGCACCCGTGACGAGCAGCGGCGGGCGATCCGCGGGGTCGGGGAGGTTGGTGTAGGGCGTGTAGGACTCCATGTAGGCACGCTGCTCGGGGATGCGCGGGTCGCCCCACTCCTCCCACTCGTTGATCGTGAGCGGGATATCCGGGTCGAGCATCGAATTGACGCAGTCCACGAAGGGCACCTCGGCGATGATCCCGGCCCAGCGCTGCGGCGCCATGAAGTAGACCGCGCCCTGGAGCAGGCCACCTGCCGATCCACCGCGGCCCACGATGGGGCCCGCGATCCCCGTCTCCGCGAGGTGATCGGCCGCCGCGATGAAGTCGGTGAAGGAGTTGCGCTTGGCGAGCAGGTGGCCATCGATCCACTGCTGGCGGCCCACCTCACCGCCACCGCGGATATGCGCCTTGGCGTAGACGACACCGCGATCGAGCAGCGGCAGCACCCACGACTCGAACCACGGGTCGTCGACCGACTCGTAGGAGCCGTAGCCGTAGAGCATGCAGGGAGCACCGACATCGAGGGAAGTGTCGCGGTGACGCGTGACCACGATCGGGATCTGCCAGCCGTCACTCGCGGTCGCGTGGATCACTTCGCTGATGTACGCCGCGGGGTCGTGCCCGGGCACCTCCTGGGCATGGCGCAGGCGCCGCTCCCCCGTGACGAGGTCGACATCCCACCACCGCGTGGGGTCGGTGAAGGATTCCGTGACGACGGTGACGAAGGCGGCGTGTGGATCGTCGTTGTGGCCCAGGCGCAGCGCTCCGCCGACCTCAGGGGGGATCTCATGGCGGATGCGACCATCGCGCTCGAGGATGCGGATGCGCGGCTCGCCCTCGATACGGGAGTAGGTGACGATCGCATCGTCGAAGGCGATCATGTCGTGGATGCGCCCGTCGCGGATATCGAGTAGGTCCGACAGGGGCGGCTCCGCCGACCCTCCGGACCCAGGGGCGGTGAGCGCGAACTCCGTCGCATCGGCGTTGCTCAAGAAGAGCCAGCGGTCGGTGTCTCGCTCGACCTCGTACTCCACGCCGTCGACGCGTGGGCGCAGTGAGATGGGTACGCCGTCGACCACCTCCCAGCACTCGCTCGTCGTGCGTGAATGCGCCGCGATCACGACACGATCCTGCGACTTGCGCACGGTGAGCTCGAAGCGCTGATCGGGCTCGGTGAGCACATGGTGTCGCTCGCCGGTGCGCGGATTGACGCGATGCACCTCGCACGGTCGATTGAGCTCGTCGATCGTCGTGAAGTAGAACTCGCCGTCGGCCCAGGCGCCGGTGTAGTAGGTGTCGTCGATCTCGAGGGGGAGATCGACGCCCGTGGCCATGTCGCGGAAGCGCAGGGTGTAGCGCTCGGCCCCCGTGAGGTCGATCGAGTAGGCCAGAAGCCCGTCCCGCCCGTCAGGGGCGGCTTCGCCGGCCCGCCGGGCTTCAGGCTCCACGACCCCGGTGGCGGCGTACGGCGATCCGAAGGAAGCCAGGTCGACGAGGAGCTCATCGCCCGCGGGTCCGCTTCGTCGCAATTCAGGCAACTCGCGCCCAGGACGGGTGAGCGTGTAGTAGGCATGGGAACTGTGATCCCTGCTGACCGAGCGTTCAGCATCGGGCGTGCGCGCCACGAGCTCCGCGAGGACCTCCGCCGTGAGCGGCGCGAGACTCGCGATGCGCGCGTCGTAGGCCGCGCGCTCAGCCTCCAGGTAGGGGAGCACACGGGCGTCATCGCGCATCCAGGCATAGGGATCGGCACCGGAGTCGCGGGGGGCTACGGGAATAGGCACGCGAGCACACTACGAGGGAGATGACGTGATCCGCAGACTGATCGCCACAGTGGCCGCTGCCACCATCGTCGCGGTGCCGGCCGCCGCCGTGCCCCAGGCCCAGGCCGCCGACCCGGTGGTCTTCACCGTCGGCATCCTCAGCGACATCGACTCCCTGAATCCCTTCACTGGAATCCTCGCGGAGTCCTACGAGATGTTCCAGCTGCAGTACTCCACTTTGCTGTCGACCAGTTCGGTCGACTTCACGCCCGACTCAGGCCTGGCGGAGTCGTGGGAGGCCTCGGCCGACGGCAAGACCTGGACCTACACCCTGCGTCCAGACCTGCTGTGGTCCGATGGCACGCCGCTGACGGCCAACGACGTCGTCTATACATTCGAGCGCATCCTCAACGGCCGCTACGAGCAGCGCAATTACGGCAACTACGTCCGCAACATCACCTCGGTCGAGGCCACCGACGACCGCACGGTCGTCATGACGACGAGCGAGCCCTCCCCCATCATGGAGCGGCTCGCGGTCTACATCCTCCCCGAGCACGTGTGGAGCAGTGTCGACGCCAAGGCCGTGAAGTCCTTCGCCAACGAGCCTGAGGCAGGCCAGACGCTGGTCGGCTCCGGTCCCTTCCTCGTCGTGGAGCGGCGTACCGGGCAGTTCATCCGCATGGTCGCCAACGACAACTTCTACAAGGGCCGGCCCAGCGTCGACGAACTCGTCTTCCGCATCTATAACAACCCCGACGCGCTCGGCCAGGCACTGGTCAAGGGCGAGATCGATATCGCCTCCGGCCTCACCGCCGACGTCTTCAGCACGCTCGAGGGCCAGGAGGGCATCACGACGTACGCCGGGTCCTACGCCGGCTTCAACGAACTCGCCTTCAACACGGGCGCTGCCCTCGTAGACGGCACGCCCATCGGCGACGGCAACCCGCACATGCAGGACCAGAAGGTGCGCCTGGCGATCTCGCACGCGATTGACCGCCAGCAGATGGTCGATCGAATCCTCGACGGCTACGGCACGCCGGGGTCGACGTTCATTCCGCCGCTCTACTCCACCCTGCACACCGATCCGGGCACTCAAGGCTACGACCCTGCCCTCGCCAACCAGATCCTCGACGACGCGGGCTATGCGATGGGTCCCGACGGCGTGCGTATCGGGCCCGACGGCGTACCGATGAAATATCGACTCTTCGTGCGCAGTGACTCCGACTCCTCGGTGAAGTCGGGCGAGTACTTCAAGTCCTATCTCGCCGCCATCGGCATCGAGGCCGACATCAAGCCGGTCGACGAGAACGCCCTCTTCGAGATCATCGGTCGCGGTGAATTCGACATGTTCGAATGGGGCTGGGTCGTCGAGCCCGACCCCGACTACCAGCTGTCGACCTTCACCTGCGGCAAGCGCTCCTACGAGGACGGCGGCGAGATCTACGCCGACCTCTCGGACTCATTCTTCTGCAACGAGGAATACGACGCCCTCTACGCCGAGCAGGCCGTGACGACCGACCAGGCCGCGCGCGCGGAGATCGTCAAGCAGATGCAGCAGATCGTCTACGACAACGTCGCCTACGTCGTCACCTACTACTACGACAACCTCGAGGCCTACCGGTCCGATCGGTTCGAGGGCTTTGTCGGCCAGCCGGAGGGCAGCGGTTCGCTGCTCTTCCAGTACGGCACCTACTCCTACGAGAACGTCGCGCCGATCGGCTCAGATACCGGCGGCGAGCCCGCTGCTCCGTCGCCGGGCGCAAGCGAGTCGGCGGATGCCGGCGGCGGCACCGCGGCCGAGGAGACCTCGGGTGGATCGAGCACGGGCCTCATCATCGGGCTCATCATCGCCGCGCTGGTGATCATCGGCCTCGTCATCGCCCTGGTGCGCATGCGGTCGAAGTCATCGGAGGACTCGAAGGAGTGAGCCTCCTCCAGGAGGTCGCGGTCGGCGAGCCGGATCCGATCCGGCCACGCCGCGTCACCGGCTCGACCGCGCGCGTCGTCGCAAGCAAGGTGCTGCGTGCCTTTGTGACGCTGGCCTTCGTCGTCGTATTCAACTTCTTCCTCTTCCGGCTGCTGCCGGGCGATCCGATTGGCCTCTACACCCGCGGACGCAACATGGATCCCGAGCAGATTGCCGCGCTGCGGGAGGAGCTCAATCGCCCGATCTGGGAGCAGTTCTTCGCCTACATCCGCAACCCCTTCGACCCCGGGATCGACTCCACGCGCTTCTCGCAGCCGGTGTGGGAGCTCATCGGCGAGCGCGTGTGGCCGACCGTGCTACTGCTGGGCACGGCCATCGTCATCGCGACGATCGTGGGCATCTGGATCGGCATCCGCGCGGGCTGGAAGCCGGGCAGCCGCTTCGACAAGGTCTCGACCGGCACGACGCTCACGCTCTACTCCATGCCGGAGTTCTGGCTCGGCATGATGCTGCTCATCGTGCTCGGCGTCGGCGCCTTCGGGCT
>JBIKKK010000111.1:0-7048 GCA_044360385.1 Candidatus Nanopelagicales bacterium | reverse complement strand
GCGCGCGCCAAGCGGCGCTCGACCGCTGCCCTGCGGGCGCTCGCTGCGCTTGCCGCTCCCGATGCAGCCCTCCTCGTCAATGGAGTCGAGTCCCGCGTGCCGGTTGCCGAAGTGCGCGTCGGGGATGTGTTCGTTGTGCGGCCGGGGGAGCGCATCGCCACTGACGGTGTGGTGGACGAAGGTGCCAGTGCCGTCGACACCTCACTGCTCACGGGTGAGTCGGTGCCGGTCGAGGTGGGGGTGGGCGATGCAGTCGTGGGCTCCACGATCAATGTCGATGGGGTCCTCACCGTCCGCGCGACGCGAGTCGGTGCCGACACGCAGCTTGCACGCATCTCCCGCCTTGTGGTGCAGGCCCAAGCGGGCAAAGCCCCCGTGCAGCGCCTGGCCGACCGCATCTCGGCGGTCTTCGTGCCCGTCGTCATCGGGATTTCCCTCGTCACACTGGCCGCCTGGTGGTTCTCGACCGGGGAGCTTGAGGCGGCCTTCACCGCGGCCGTGGCGGTGCTCATCATCGCCTGCCCGTGCGCGCTCGGGCTTGCGACGCCGACCGCGATTCTGGTCGGCACGGGTCGCGGCGCGCAGTTGGGCATTCTCATTCGCGGGCCGGAGGTGCTGGAGGACACGCGTCGCGCTTCGGTCATCGTGCTCGACAAGACTGGGACGGTGACGACAGGGCGCATGTCCCTGCGCGATGTGCTGGTCGTCGAGGGCGAGGATCCCGTGATTGTCGGCAGCATGGCCGCGGCAGTCGAGCGCAATAGCGAGCATCCCGTGGCCCGGGCCATCGCCGGCGGCCTCGAGGTGGCCCCCGCGGGAGATTTCGCCAATTTCCGCGGGCTTGGCGTCTCCGGTCGAGTCGGCGACATCTCCGTGGCTGTCGGGCGTCCCACTTGGGTGGCCGACATGGTGGGAGCGCCGTCGGTGCCCACTGCCTTGGAGGCCGCCATGGATGCGGCGGAAGGAGATGGTGCCACTGTCGTCGCGGTCGGCTGGCAGGGCGCCGTGCGTGGTGCGCTCGTCGTCGCCGATGCGATTCGACCCACGAGTGCGCGTGCGATCACGCTCCTGCGCGAGCTGGGACTGAAGCCTGTGCTGCTCACGGGTGACAACTCACGATCGGCACACGCTGTCGCGAGTGAGGTCGGCATCAACGAGGTATTTGCCGAGGTGCTGCCCGAGGACAAGGTCGCCGTCGTGCGCGATCTGCAGGCGACCGGTGCCTCTGTCGCCATGACGGGTGATGGCGTCAATGACGCCGCAGCCCTGGCCCAGGCCGATCTCGGCATCGCCATGGGTGCGGGGACCGATGCTGCCATCGAGGCGAGCGACATCACGCTGGTGCGCTCCGACCTGCTCTCAGCCGTTGATGCGATCCGACTCTCGCGGCGGACCCTCCGCACCATCAAGGGCAACCTCTTCTGGGCCTTCGCCTACAACGTGGCGATGATTCCGCTGGCCGCGGTCGGCCTGCTCAGCCCGCTCTTCGCAGGCGCTGCGATGGCCTTCTCGTCGGTCTTCGTCGTCGCTAACAGCCTCCTCTTGCGTCGCTTCCGTCCCACCGCCTGACGCCCGGCTGTGCCCTTGCTCACAAAGCTGACCGTGTAAGGGTTTTCACGGTTTTCGGAGCCTTGCAGGAACGGCAGGATGTCGACATGCCGCTTCGGCGGCACTCGGACAACGGCGTTCGACCGAAGGGAATCCCATGACGATCCGCGGCCTGGAGAACCCGCCCACCCGCAACAAGAGGTTGCTCGAGTGGGTCGAGGAGGTCGCGGAGCTGACCCAGCCCGACGAGGTCATCTGGTGCGACGGCTCCGACGCAGAGTGGGAGCGCCTCGCCTCCCAGATGGTCGACGGCGGCACCTTCATCCGACTCAATCCGGAGCTGCGCCCCAACTCGTTCCTCGCCCGCTCCGACCCCAGCGACGTCGCGCGTGTCGAGAGCCGCACCTACATCTGCTCGCACTACGAGGCAGATGCGGGTCCCACCAACAACTGGATGGACCCGATCGAGATGAAGGGCATCCTCGGGGGTCTCTTCGCCGGCTCCATGCGCGGTCGCCCGATGTACGTCGTCCCCTTCTCCATGGGTCCGCTCGGCTCGCACATCGCGCAGCTCGGGGTTGAGCTCACCGACTCGCCGTACGTCGTCATCAACATGAAGATCATGACCCGCATGGGTGCCGCGGCGCTCGAGGAGATCGGCGAGCGCGGCGACTTCGTCCCCGCGGTGCACTCTGTGGGCTACCCGCTCGTGGATGCCGACGGCAATGCCCGGCCCGACGTCGCCTGGCCCTGCAATGACACGAAGTACATCACCCACTTCCCCGAGACCCGTGAGATCTGGTCCTACGGATCCGGCTACGGCGGCAACGCCCTGCTGGGCAAGAAGTGCTTCGCCCTGCGCATCGCCTCGGCTATGGCGCGCGACGAGGGTTGGATGGCCGAGCACATGCTCGTGCTCAAGCTCACGTCACCCGCGGGCGACACCCGCTACCTGACCGCGGCATTCCCCTCGGCCTGCGGCAAGACCAATCTCGCGATGCTCGAGCCCACCATCCCCGGCTGGACCGTCGAGACGGTCGGCGACGACATCGCGTGGATGCGCTTCGGCAAGGACGGCCGCCTCTACGCCATCAATCCCGAGGCGGGCTTCTTCGGTGTCGCTCCCGGCACGGGGATGCACACCAATGCCAACGCCGTGAAGTCGCTCTATGCCAATTGCATCTTCACCAACGTCGCACTGACCGATGATGGCGATGTCTGGTGGGAGGGCCTCACGGAGGAGACGCCGGCTCACCTCATCGACTGGAAGGGCAACGACTGGACCCCGGCCTCGGGCGAGCCGTCCTCGCATCCCAACGCCCGCTTCACGGCGCCCGCCGGGCAGTGCCCCTCGATCGCGCCCAACTGGGAGGACCCCCAGGGCGTGCCGATCGACGCGATCCTCTTCGGCGGCCGCAGGGCGACCAACGTGCCGCTTGTGACGGAGTCGTTCGGCTGGGAGCACGGCGTCTTCATGGGCTCCACGGTGTCGTCGGAGCAGACGGCCGCGGCAGAGGGCAGCGTCGGGGAGTTGCGCCGCGATCCCTTTGCCATGCTGCCTTTCTGCGGCTACAACATGGCGGACTACTGGGCCCACTGGCTGAAAATCGGCGACTTCACCGCCCCGGAGAAGCTCCCGCGCGTCTACCAGGTCAATTGGTTCCGCAAGGACGCTGCCGGCAAGTACATCTGGCCGGGCTTCGGCGACAACTCCCGCGTCCTCGACTGGATCGTGCGGCGTGTGGCCGGCGACGCCGAAGCGATCGAGACGCCTCTCGGCCGCATCCCGGCCGAGGGCGAACTCGACCTCGAAGGGGTGGACATCACACCTGAGCAGGCGGCCGAGCTCTTCGCCGTCAATGCCGAGTCGTGGCTCGCCGAGGCCGATCTCACCGAGGAGTACTACGCGAGGTTCGGCGATCGAGTGCCCGCAGCACTGCGCGGTCAGCTCGACGCGCTGCGCAGCCGCCTGCAGCAGGCCTGACAGCGCGGGAGCGCATCTCAGGTGAGGGTGGCGACGAGCAGGGCCTTGATCGTGTGCATGCGGTTCTCGGCCTGATCGAAGACGATGCTCGCGGGGGATTCGAAGACCTCATCGGTCACCTCGACTCCACCCCGCAGGCCGAACTCTTCCGCGACCGTGCGGCCCACGGCTGTCTGCTCGTCGTGGAACGCCGGCAGGCAGTGCATGAAGCGCGCATCCGCCCGGCCCGTGAGAGCCATCACGGATGAGTCCACGCGGTAGGGCTGGAGCAGGGCCACGCGCTCGGCCCAGACCTCGGCGGGCTCTCCCATGGACACCCAGACATCGGTGTGGACGAACTGCGCCCCCGGCACGCCCTCGGCGGGATCCTCGGTGAGTAGTAGGCGGGCACCGGTGCGCTCGGCACGCTCCTCGGCGGCGCGGCGCACCTCAGGGGCGGGCCACAACTCCTCCGGAGCCACGATGCGCACGTCAGCACCGAGCATCGCTCCGCTCACGAGCAGGGAATTACCCATGTTGTAACGCGCATCGCCGAGATAGACGTACCTGAGGGAGCCGTCAGGGGAGTACTCGCGCATGGTGAGCATGTCCGCGAGCATCTGCGTGGGGTGCCACTCGTTGGTGAGGCCGTTGTAGACGGGCACATCGGCGTGGCGAGCGAGCTCCTCGACGGTCGATTGCTCATCGCCGCGGTACTCGATGGCATCGAACATGCGCGCGAGCACCCGCGCCGTGTCGGCCATGGACTCCTTGTGGCCGATCTGGGAGGTCTGTGCGTCGAGCACCGTGACCTGGGCGCCCTGCTGGTACGCCGCGACCTCGAAGGCGACACGGGTGCGCGTGGAGGTCTTGCCGAAGATCAAGGCGATGACCCGGTCCTGGAGGCGGCGTACCTCTCGGCCGGCCTTGCGCTCGGCCTTGAGCTCAGCGGCGAGGCTGATCAGCCCGTCGAACTCCGCGTCGGTGAGGTCGAGCTCCCTGAGCAGGTCGCGTCCAGTGAGGTTCACCGGACGAGGCTAGCGGGATGGCACTCCCGGCTCCGACCTCAGGCAGAGACGGACATGAGGGGCCGGATGGCGGCGTCGATCTCAGGTGCGGCCATGCGGGCACCTTCGCCGCGGCGACGGGGATACTCCGCGAGGTCGATGCGGGCGTAGATGGCCTCGCGGTCCTCCTCGGTGAGACCGCCCCACACGCCGTAGGGCTCGCGTGCCCGGACGGCGTAGTCGGCGCACTCGATCCGCACGGGGCAGCTCGCGCAGACGGCCTTTGCCGCGAGATCGCGTGAGCGGCGGGCGGAGCCGCGCTCGTTTTGGGGGTGGAAGAAGAGGGTCGGATCGGCGGTACGGCATGAGCCGTGCTCCTGCCAATCCCAAAGGGCATCGACGGGGACCTGGGCGAGTGGCTGCTGAGGCATATCTCCAAGGTAGGAGCGATGCGCGCCAGGACCCCTCGTCCAAGTCGCCTGACCTGCATCAGCCGTTCGGATGATGCGCCTCGTGGAGAGGTCGGCCTACTCGGAGACGGCGGCGGCCTTCTCGTCGGCGATGGATGCGCGGACCTCATCCATGTCGGCATCCCGCACGGCCTGGATGAGCTGCTCAAGCCCCTGCTCCGGCAGCGCTCCGGCCTGGGAGTAGAGGACTACCCCATCGCGGATCGCCATGAGGGTGGGGATGGATGAGATCTGGAAGACCTGTGCGAGCCCGGGCTGGGCCTCGGTGTCCACCTTGGCGAAGACAATGTCGGTGTGGGCCTCGCTGACCTTCTCGAAGACCGGGGCAAACATCCGGCACGGCCCGCACCAGGCGGCCCAGAAGTCGATGAGGACGATGGGGCTGTTCTGCACGGTGGGGGCGAAGGTCTCTTCGGTCAGGGCGATGGTCGACATACCCCCTAGGGTATCACCCGACGGCCGCGGAAGCGCCACGATGGGCCTGTGCTCGAGGCCCCCACGATCGGTCGTCCGGCACCGCCGCCCGAGTCAGGACTGCTCTTGGTCGCGGCCCCGAGTCTCGAGGAGCCCTTCGAGCGCGCGGTGATCTTGATCCTCGAGCATGACGAGTCCGGCACGCTGGGCGTCGTTCTCAACCAGCCGACGACCCTCGACGTGGCCTCGGTCATGCCGGCCTGGCGTGACCACCTCACGGGTACGCCGCATCTCTTCCACGGCGGCCCCGTCGCTCTCGATAGCGCCCTCGGCCTCGCCGCAGTCGAGCCCACTGTCCGCGAGCCGGATGAGCCGGAGGGCTTCCGACGCGTGATCGGCGCGCTCGGGATCATCGATCTCGATACCCCGGCGGAGACGCTGGCCCCGCATCTGCAAGCCCTGCGCATCTACGCCGGGTACGCCGGCTGGGCCCCGGGTCAACTGGACGATGAGTTGGAGCGCGGGTCGTGGGCTGTGGTCTCTCCCGGTGACCCCATCGTGGATGCGTTCCTGGCCGATCCCGAAGTCCTGTGGGAGACGGTGCTCCATCGCGCAGGCGGCACCCTTGCCTGGTGGTTGCACTGCCCCGCGGACCCAAGTCTCAACTAGCCGACGAGTCGGCAGAGCCGCCTCTCTGGGGCCGGCCCGCCTAGACTGCCGCCATGAGCACGCCCCTGGACTCGCCTTCCCTCGAGGGCACGACCCTCACCGAGGAGCGCCTCGCCTCGACCGATGACGGTGACCACGAGCGCTTCGCCCACTACGTCCAGAAGGACAAGATCGTCGAGAGCGCGGTCACAGGCAAGCCTGTGCGTGCCCTGTGCGGCAAGAAGTGGGTGCCCGGTCGCGATCCGTCGAAGTTCCCGGTCTGCCCCGAGTGCCAGGAGATCTACGCCGGCATGAAGCCCGGCAAGTCGAGGGACTCGGACGGCGAGTCCTGAGCCTCTTCTCGCCGCAGCATCGCGCGGTCACGATCGGCGTCGTTGCCGCGATCACACTCTTCGCATTCGAGGGCATCGCTGTCTCGACGGTGATGCCCGCCGTGGCTTCTGAATTCGACGGACTCGGTGTCTACGCCTGGGCCTTCAATGCCTACGTGGCCGCGTCGCTGGTCGGCATGGTGGTGGCAGGCACATGGTGCGATCGGCGGGGTCCGAAGCGCGCCATGTGGACCGGATTGTTGGTCTTCAGCACGGGCGCGGTCGTCGCGGGCCTCGCGCCGGGAATGACCGCCCTCATCGTCGCGCGCGGCGTGCAGGGCCTCGGTGGTGGTGCACTCATCGTCGCGGCGTACGTCCTTATCGCGCGCGCCTACCCGGAGGACCTGCGTCCGAAGGCCTTCTCGCTCATGGCGGCCGCGTGGGTGGTCCCGGCGCTCATCGGGCCGCTCATCGCCGGCTGGCTCGCGGAGACGCTCACCTGGCGACTCGCCTTCCTTCTCGTGCCCCTGGTCATGCTGCTTCCGGCGCTGCTCCTGCGCCGGGTGCTGCGGGACCACGACGGGGGGACGGGGGAGCCGGGGTCAGCCGCCCGCATCGTGCGGGCGCTGGTCACCGCGGGTGGCCTCAGCCTCGCCATGGTCGGCT
>JBIKKK010000110.1:0-7056 GCA_044360385.1 Candidatus Nanopelagicales bacterium | reverse complement strand
GGAGCAATCCCCCACCTCCTGCTCCGGAGAGACCGGAGCCGATGAGTCCAAGGGAGGTCGGCGACCGCATGCGCCGATATGAAGTCATGGTCATCCTCGACCCCGATCTCGAGGAGCGCACTGTCGCTCCCTCACTCGAGACCTTCCTCAATGTCGTGAAGCAGGACGGCGGCACCGTGGAGAAGGTCGATGTCTGGGGTCGTCGTCGTCTCGCCTACGAGATCGCACACAAGCCCGAGGGCATCTACGCCGTCCTCGACATCACGTCATCGACCGCCGCTGTCGCGGAGCTCGACCGCCAGCTCAACCTCAACGAGGCCGTGCTCCGCACCAAGGTCACGCGCCCGGAGGAGTCGTAAGTCATGGCCGCCGGTGACATCAACGTCACGGTCGTGGGCAACCTCACCAACGACCCTGAGCTGCGCTTCACTCCGAGTGGCGCTGCCGTCGCATCCTTCACGGTCGCGTCGAGCTCGCGCTACCTCGACAAGGCGACCAACGAGTGGAAGGACGGCGATCCGGTCTTCATGCGCTGCAGCGTGTGGCGGCAGTACGCCGAGAACGTCGCCGAGTCCCTGCAGAAGGGCATGCGCGTCATCGTGCAGGGCCGCCTGAAGCAGCGCTCGTACGAGACCCGCGAGGGTGAGAAGCGCACCGTCGTGGAGATGGAGGTCGACGACGTCGGCCCCGCACTCCGCTACGCCACAGCCAAGGTCACGCGCACGCAGCGCGGCGACAGTGGCTTCTCCGGCGGCGGCTCAGGTGGCGGGGCTCCCGCCGACGATCCCTGGGCTGCACCCAGTGGCGGCGGAGCCGCCTTCGACGAACCCCCGTTCTAGACCACAGACTTTTCGTCCTTAAGGAGATATGACAGATGGGCCAGGGACAGCGTCGCGATAAGCGCTCGAGTGAGCCGGCGCGCGTCAAGAAGGGCACGCCGCTGCTTGCACCGGACGTGACCTTCATCGATTACAAGGATGTCAACCTGCTTCGCAAGTTCATCTCCGATCGCGGCAAGATCCGTTCGCGCCGCGTGACGGGACTCACCATGCAGCAGCAGCGCGCTGTCGCCAAGGCGATCAAGAACGCGCGTGAGATGGCGCTGCTGCCCTACACGAGCTCGGCGAGGTAGATATGAAGATCATCCTCACCCAGTCCGTCGATGGGCTCGGCGTCCCCGGCGACGTCGTCACCGTCAAGGACGGCTACGGCCGTAACTTCCTCGTGCCTCGCGGTATGGCTATGCCGTGGACCGCCGGTGGCGAGAAGCAGGTCGTGCAGATCAAGCGGGCGCGCGATGCCCGCGAGATTCGCGACCTCGCCCACGCCAAGGAGGTCAAGGAGCAGCTAGAGGGTCTCGCTGTTGTCATCCCGGCGCGGGCAGGCGAGGGCGGCAGGCTCTTCGGCTCCATCACCAACGCCGATCTCGTGACCGCGGTGCGCAAGGCGGGCGGCCCGCTGCTCGACAAGCGCTCCGTCGAGGTCTCGCACGTGAAGGCGCTGGGCAGCCACAAGGCACGCGTGCGCGTGAGCCCCGAGGTCACCGCCTCGGTGAGCTTCACCGTCACCGCGGACTAGTTCGTCTCGTTGGCGACGCTTCGTCAGACTTTCGCTGCGCGCGATGTCTGGCGAAGCGTTGTTTTCGTCTACGAGCGCTCGAGCAGGAGTGGCAGATCGGCGACGAGCCCGTCGGCCGCGGCTTCGAGCATCGCGAGGACGTCAGCGAATCCATCGTGATCGCCGTACCAAGGGTCGGGTACGTTGAGCCGCGGATCACCGGCAGGCAGTCCCGCCAAAGTGGGGTCGAAGGAGCGCATCATGCGCACCCGCTCACGCGCAGCGTCATCTGGCGCCAGGCTGATGACGGTCGCGTAGTTGCTCGAGTCCATGGTGAGGAGCAGGTCCGGACGCCCCGGGTCAAGGAACCACTCGGTGGTGATCTGTCGGCCGGAGTGTGCAAGGTCGTAGCCTGCGGCGCGCAGTGTCTGCAGGGCTCGTGGATCAGCGTCCTCACCGATGTGCCAGCCGTCCGTGCCGGCCGAGTCGACACACACCCAGGCCTCTAGGCCGGCAGCGTCCACACGGGCGCGAATCACCGCCTCCGCCATGGGTGAGCGACAGATGTTGCCGAGGCACACGGTCGTGATGCGATACGGGTTGCCCGTCACGACACCTCCGCCCAAAAGCGGTCGAAGAAGCGCAGGCTGTCGGCACGCTGCTCATCGGCACGCGCACTCAGGGCATCGACCTGGCGTGCTGACACTTCTCGTGGAGTGCCTACGTCATCGAATATCTGGGCGAGTACGGCCGCATCGACCTCTGGGTGGAATTGGACACCCCAGGCTCGGCGGTAGCGGAAGGCGATGGGCGCGTGGTCGGCCTCGGCGAGGAGTTCGGCACCGGGAGGCACCGTGAAGGCGTCGTTGTGAAGGAGCGCCCAGGGTGCTTCGAGCTCCTCAATATCAGACTCGGGTGTCTCCCAGGCGATGTGCGGTGCGGCTTGCCGGATCACCTCTCCTCCGAGCGCGTGCGAGAGCAACTGCCCGCCGAAGCAGATGCCGAGCAGCGGCTTACCCTGCTCGACGCGGCGGCGCACAAGCGCGATCTCGGCCGCGATCGCGGCTGCGGCCTGAGGGGGATCGTCGGGTGCATCCATCGTGCGGGCAAGAGTCCACTCCGAGCCGAGCACGATGACGAGGTCGGCGTCGTTGGTCGCATCCTCAGCAAGGACGTCATCGCGGATGAGACGGCGTACAGCGAATCCGTTGTCGGCAAGCCACGGCTCCAGATGGCCGAGCTCGGCGCCGACGGTGGGATTGGCGATGACGACAGCGATGCGGTCACTCATGACGTGGACAACCCTACGATCTGCGATGCGACCGCGGGCAGATCGGGACCCTCGATGTCGGGTGATGAGTAGATCGCCGGCACCTGCTTCTCCAGGCGTGGGATCCAGGCGGTGCGCAGGCCTGCGCGGTGCGCACCGTGGAGGTCCCACGCATGCGCGGCCACCATGGTGACGTCGCCTGGCGGCAGGCCCAGGGCGAGGCATCCGGCGAGATAGGGCGCAGGGGCGGGCTTCCAGCGCCCGAAGTCCGCGGCGGAGAGGTGACCGGCGACGAGGTCGCCAAGCCCATGTGTGTCAAAGATCGCTGCGACCGTGTCGGCGCTGCCCACGGTGAGTGTGATCGCCGGGACGCTGGCGTCGGCGAGTATGCGCAGACCCCGCTCCACATCGGGGTGGGGCTGCAGTCGCGTGAAGGCGTCGAGGACGACGTCGGCATCGGCGGGTGTGAGTCTTTGGGGATCGAGTGAGACCAGTGCAGCACGTGCGACGTCGGCGAAGGGCCGGCAGTCACTACTCGCGGCGAGGGCGAAGCCATCACGCAGGGTGCGGGCAAACCACAGGGGCAGGGCATTCGGCAGCCCGAGTGCGTCGAAGGCCGGTTGCAGGCCGCTGAGATCAAGCAGGGTTTCGTTGACATCGAGGAGTACGCCGCGCACGCGGTGACGCTACCGCGGACGGACGGCACCGGTGACAAGCCAGGCGGATCCGCGCGCGCGCCAGACGAGCAGGATCGCGCGTAGGAGGAGGAACCACCCGAGAGCCCACCACAGTGCGTCGACGCTCCACGAGTTTGCGAGGACGAGCCACGCCGCGGGCAGGAAGGCGATGAGCACGACGATCTGCGCCCAGGCGAGCCACCGGGTGTCGCCCGCGCCGATGAGCACGCCATCGAGTGCGAAGACGACACCGGAGAGTGGCTGCAGCAATGCGAGTACCAGGAGTGCGGCGGAGATGAGCGCAATGACCTCCGCATCGTCACCGAACCAGCCCGGCAACCACGGCCGCAGGACGAGGACGAGGACACCCAGAGTGACTCCCAGCCAAACCGACCACCACACGATGCGCCGTGTGATGGTGCGCGACTTGGTGACGTCACCGGCACCGAGGGACTTGCCGAGCAGGGCCTGACCGGCGATGGCGATGGCATCAAGGGCGAGGGCGAGGGCGAAGAAGAGCGTGACGGTGACGTAGTAGGCCGCGAGCTCGGCGTCACCGAGCCGCGCCGCGACGGCTGAGGCGATCACGAGCACGCCGCGCAGTGCGGCAGAGCGCACGAAGAGGGGCACACCATCGCGCGCGGAGCGCACGACTCCCACACTGCTCGGCGTGAGGGACACGCCTTCGCGGCGCGCGGTGCGCAGGAGGAGGGCGCCGTAGGCGATGAGGCCGATGAGCTCCGCGATCCCAGTCGCTGCGGCGCTTCCACCGATCCCCCAGCCGAAGCCCAGCACGAAGACCAGACACAGCACGAGGTTGGCCGCGACCATCACCAGGGTGACGTAGAGCGTTGTCCGCGTGTCCTGAAGTCCGCGCAGCACGCCGACCGCCGCGAGGACGCCGAGGACTGCCGGGAAGGAGATCGCGATGATGCGCAGGTAGGTGACGGCGTACGGCGACACTTCGGCAGAGGTACCGAGCATCGCGATGAGCGGTTCGGCGAGCGCGAAGCCAAGGATGGCGAGCACGACGCCGACGCCGACGCCGAGTACCATGCCGTCGACGCCCTGGGAGAGCGCGCCACTGCGGTTGCCCGCGCCCAGGAGACGGGCGACCGATGCGGTGGCGGCGTAGGACAAGAAGATGCACAGCCCGACGACCGCGCCGAAGATCGTGGACGCCGCACCGAGCCCGGCGAGTGCCTCGGTGCCGAGGGTGCCGACGATGACGGCATCCACGAGGAGGAAGAGTGGCTGGGCGAGCAGGGCCCCGAAGGCGGGGAGCGCCAAGCGCGCGATGCTGCGATCGAGCTGCCGGTGCGCCACCGTGCGGAGGCTATCTCCCGCCACAGACGGTGGAAATCAGGTCATCCCGGGTTCACCCGCGCGTGGCGGCACGTCTACCTCCAACAAGTTTTCCTACACACCCCCGGGACGGTGTCGACCCACGTCAGAAGCCCTTTCGCCGAGGAATTGACCGGACAGTCCCCAGGTTGTCCCCAACCTGTGAACGGGCCACTCGGCGTTTCTCCCCTGGTTATCCACAGGTCTGCCCACAGGCTTGCTGGACGTCGGCACACGTACTTCCCTAGGTTCCTCACCCGGGGCCCCCTCGGGCTCGTGGGTCCACCGCTGTCGGACCCCCGTGGTGGAGTTGAGAGCAGCCGTGTTGAGCCGATCTGGGAGGGAGGGCGCGTGAGCGTCGCCGAACTCCCGGTCCCTTATGACGATGGTGGCGGCCCGCCCGCAGACCGCACTCCCCCGCAGGACGTGGCGGCCGAGCAGTCCGTGCTCGGCGCGATGATGCTGAGCAAGGACGCCATCGCCGACGTCGTTGAGGTGCTACGCGAGGGGGACTTCTACCGCCCGGCCCACGCGACGATCTACGACGCGATCATCACGATCTACGGCAAGGGCGACCCGGCCGATGCCGTGACCGTATCCGCCGAGCTCACCCGCACCGGTGAGATCGGTCGTATCGGTGGGGCGTCCTACCTCCACACCCTGGTATCCCTTGTGCCGACCGCGGCCAACGCCGGCTACTACGCTGCCATCGTCAAGGAGCGTGCGATCCTGCGCCGCTTGGTCGAGGCGGGCACACGCATCGTGCAGATGGGCTACGCCGGCGAGGGAGACGTCGACGACGTGGTCGACCGGGCGCAGGCCGAGGTCTACGAGGTCACGGAGCGACGCACGGCGGAGGACTACCTGCCGTTGCGCGACCTGATGGATGGCGCGCTCACCGAGATCGAGGCGATCGCCAATCGCGGCGGGCAGATGGTGGGAGTTCCCACCGGATTCGCTGATCTCGACGCGCTGACCAATGGATTGCACCCCGGACAGCTCATCATCGTCGCGGCCAGGCCGGCCATCGGTAAGAGCACCCTCGCGGTGGACATCGCGCGATCCGCGAGCATCAAGAACGGCCTCACCAGTGTCATCTTCTCCCTGGAGATGGGCCGCAACGAGATCCTCATGCGCATGCTCTCTGCCGAGGCCCAGATCGCCCTGCATCACATGCGCAGCGGCAACATGAGCGACAACGACTGGCAGAAGCTGGCCACCAAGATGGGCGTGGTGAGCGAGGCACCGCTCTTCATTGACGACTCACCCAACCTCACGATGATGGAGATCCGCGCAAAGTGCCGCCGCCTCAAGCAGCGTCACGACCTGCGTTTGGTGGTCGTCGACTACATGCAGCTCATGACGAGCGGCAAGAAGGTCGAAAGTCGACAGCAGGAGGTCAGCGAGTTCAGCCGGTCGCTCAAGCTGCTGGCCAAGGAGCTCGACGTCCCCGTCATCGCGGTCAGCCAGCTGAATCGCGGTCCTGAGCAGCGCACCGATAAGCGCCCGATGCTGTCTGATCTTCGCGAATCGGGGTCTTTGGAGCAGGATGCGGACATGGTGATCCTGCTCCACCGCGAGGACGCCTACGAGCGTGAGTCACCACGTGCGGGCGAGGCCGACTTCATCGTCGCTAAGCACCGCAACGGACCCACGTCGACGATCACCGTCGCCTTTCAGGGGCACTACTCGCGCTTCGTCGATATGGCTCAGTAGGCACGAATCTGAGCAGGCACGAATGCCACTATTCCACGGATGAACATGTGCGATCGCGTGCCTGGGCCTCTTGATCTCGTCGGTGAGTCTCACGGCGACAGGCTCGTAATGGTGAAGGAGACAATCAAGCCCGTCTTGTCATGCGGTCGCACTAGCGTGTGGGCATGCGTGCGGTTGTGTACGACGCCCCGGGGTCCTTCAGCGTCCGCGAAGTCCCCGTGCCTGAGCCGGGACCGGCCCAGGTGCGCGTGCGCATGACGGCAGCAGGAATGTGCGGAACCGATCTGCACCTGCATGAGGGCCAGTTCCTCGCCCACTTCCCCCTCACCCCCGGCCACGAGACAGTCGGCGTGATCGACGCCCTTGGAGCCGGGGTCGACGCCGACGGTGCCGGCAACCCACTGCAGGTCGGGCAGCAGGTGGTGGTCAATCCCAACTCCAGCTGCGGCGCCTGCGCCTACTGCGGCGAAGGTCGACCGTGGCTGTGCGACT
>JBIKKK010000016.1:0-22705 GCA_044360385.1 Candidatus Nanopelagicales bacterium | reverse complement strand
CGCCGCACAACGTCCATCCTCCGGTGCTAATCTAGCCGCATGCTCAAGGGAATCGTGGTCATGGTCTGCGCACTGGGGGGCGGTTTGGGCTTCCTCACCGCTCCTGCACAGGCGCGCGAGGCCCCTCTGGACCGCAGCCCGGCGACTCTCGTCATCGCGGCGTCATCACCTGAAACCCGCTCTCTTCTCTCGACGAGTTTCGTCGCGAAGCGGTCAGGGGAGGACCGTCTCATCACGGCGAACGTCGTCGTCGACCGTCCGACCACTCGCATGCTCCTCGTCGTGAGTGGTCGATGCCAGCCGTCCCGTGGAGAGGCCACCCAGACATTCCGAGACATCCGAAACATCTGGCCTGGCCGAAGTAGTGCCACCTCAGTGGACGTCACATTCCTCGCCACCGCCAAGGAGCCCGGCCGCCACGATTGCGAGACGCGTGTGCGCACATGCGAAGTGGGCCGCTGCGATGGTCAGCCCGGCCGTGGGACGGCCCGCGTGGTGACACACCGCGAATCACGCGAAGACCACACGCACATGCGCATCAGCGGGGCCTTGCCCGCCGGGGCACAGCAGGCCCGACTCGCCAACGGCCAGAATGGGGACATCCCCGTCCAGTCGGGCCGCTCCCAGACCGTCGAGTCTTCCTTCGTCCTGAATCCTGAGTCGGGGCTGGTGGATTTCGATGCGACCCTGTCGGTCACCAATTGCATCAAGGCGACCTATCCCGACTCCTGCGCCGCAGTGAAGGACAAACGCATCCACGGAAGTTCCCAGATCGAGACGACCGCCTACCTCCGTCAGCTCCATATCGACGGATCGATCTGCGCCACCATGAAGGCCACGAGCGTGCCAGGCCAGAAGGCCCAACTCGTCACGTGGGAGGAGCATCATGCGACTCTTCGCTACCGCTTCCGCGACTTCCGGGGGAAGTTCAATTCACGGTGCACACCGGTGGTAGCGGTCGTGATCGAAGTCCGCGTCGCCGGGGGCAACGGCATCGTGATCGAGCCAGGAATGGCCGGCAACCTCAAGTCTTGGACAACTCTGCGACCTGCGCTGAGTCGCTAAACGACCTCACTCACGCCTGGCACACCGTCGGCGATCACGACCGTCTTGTCGGTGCGCGGCTTGCCCTCGGTGGTGTCCGACTTGAAGTTCGCCTGACACACGCGGAAGATCGCCCGATTCGCCTCGGGTGTGACTTCGTGCAGAACATAGCCATTGCCGAGCAACTCCCCGTACGCCGCCCAGGGAGTCTTGGCGAGCGTGGGCGGGCCAGGATGCCGGAGTCGGGCAGGGGTCTCCCGAGACAACCCCCAGGGTGAATGCAGCGCCGGACGCCCGCACGGTTAGCCCGGCAACTGCGGGTGCGGGGACGAGTACTGCTCTGGTCGCTGCCGCACCCAGGGCGAGGAACGAGCGGCGGTCGAGGCCGCCCTTCGAGGTCTCGACGGTCCTGGGGGCAGACTAGGGATGGAGGGGCGCCGATGACCTCTCAATGGGCAAATGGCTTCACAGGCAAAGGGCCCGCCCCACGAGCAAATGGTCCGCTTCGAACGCTGAAGGAGATGGCGTGGAGACCTTCCTGCCCACAACGAAGCACCGGCGCGGGCGCCGGACCCCGCGCCAGGCGAGGGCCCTCGCTGACCCGGGGGAGTCCCTCCTCACGCTGGCGAGCCTGCACACGGACCCCCTGGTCGCGGGCTCGGGGCCGGTCGTCCTCGACATCGGCTTCGGGTCGGGCGAGGCGGTGATCCCCCTTGCCGAGGCAGACCCCGGCACGGCGATCCTTGCGGTCGACATGCATACCCCCGGGATCGGCGACCTGCTCGCAAGTCTCTCGGAGCGGGACGTGCGCAACGTGCGGGTCATCGATGCCGACGTGCGCCACGTCATCGCGGCAGTCCCCCCGCAGGGCCTTGCGGGAGTGCGGACCTACTTCCCCGACCCGTGGCCCAAGAAGCGACATCACCGACGCCGACTCGTAACCGCCGACTTCGCCCATGCCTTGGCAGGATGCGTGGTCACGGGTGGCACCTGGCACCTGGCGACGGACTGGGACGACTACGCGCTGTCCATTGAGGAGTCGCTCTCGCAGTCCAGGGCATGGGTCGGGGGCCGCATCGCCCGCCCCGACTGGCGACCCATGACGAAGTACGAACGCCGCGGCATCGCCGCTGGGCGTCAGCCCATCGACCTGTGGTTCGTGCGGGTGCCCGGGTGAAGGTCGGCGATCGCATCACGCTGGACATCACGTCCATGGCGCATGGGGGCGAAGCCGTCGCCCGTCATGGAGGGCGCGTCGTCTTCGTCCGTGATGCCATGCCAGGGGAGACGGTCGTCGTCGAAGTCACAGCTGCGCCAGGACACGGACGATTCATCCGCGCACGGGCTGTCGAGACCGTCGTACCGTCCCCCGAGCGGGTAACACCCCCGTGCACCTACGCGGGGCACTGCGGCGGATGCGACTGGCAGTTCATCTCCCTCAGCATGCAACGCCAGCTCAAGGCCACGGTCGTGGCCGAGCAACTTGCCCGCATCGGTGGAGAGCCCGCGGACCGATGGGCCAACCTCGTGGTCGAAGCCGTTCCCGGCGATGCCGAGGGACTGCACTGGCGCACGCGCATGAGGTACGCGGTCGATGGCGCAGGCCAAGCCGGGCTCCGCGCGCACCATGCCCACGAGGTCGTGCCGCTGCGCGAATGTCTCATCGCCGCACCCGCCATCGGCGGGCCCGGGATGCTCGATCGCCCCTGGCTCGGCGTCCACGAGGTGCTCGCCGTGCACTCCGACGGTGACGTCGTCGTCCTCACGGACCCCGCACCGGGCCAGGCCAGGGTCACGCAGCACGCGGCGGGCCGATCATGGACATTCGATGCGACGGCCTTCTGGCAAGTGCACCCCGGCGCGGCGGATGCTCTGGTTGACGCGGTTCGCGACTTCCTGGAGCCGAGGGCAGGCGATCACCTCCTCGATCTCTACGCGGGAGTGGGGCTCTTCGCCGGCTCGTACGCCAACGACCTCGGCCCGGGGGGACGGGTCGACGCGGTCGAGAGCGACGAGACAGCCGTCAAGGGAGCGCGGCGATCGCTACACGACGTGCCCACCGTCCGCATCCACCACGATCGCGTCGATCGCTGGCTGCATCGCGGACCTCTCCGGCACTGTGACCTCGTCGTACTGGACCCGCCTCGCACGGGTGCAGGCAAGGAGGTCGTGGAGCGAACCGCGGCGCTGGGCCCCCGCGCCATCGCCTACGTATCCTGCGACCCTGCGTCTCTCGCTCGTGATATCGCCACGGCGCGGAAGATCGGCTGGGATATGACGGCGCTGCGAGCGTTCGACGTCTTTCCCATGACCCACCACGTCGAGTGCGTGGCGCTCCTCGAGCCTCGAGCTGGCCTCACGCTATGACCCCGCAGGAGCGCCAGTCGGCGCACGATCCCGGATAGCGAAGCAGAGCTTCGCCGACATCGGACGACAGGTTTCCGAAGTCGGGCACGATCGCCGCTAGGGAGCGGTCGGTACGACGGTCCT
Source organism: Candidatus Nanopelagicales bacterium (assembly GCA_044360385.1). Lineage (GTDB taxonomy): Bacteria > Actinomycetota > Actinomycetes > S36-B12 > S36-B12 > Mxb001. The sequence goes on along the minus strand of JBIKKK010000016.1, from coordinate 19,171 downwards.
GGACGGTTGTGGTGGCCGTCAGGGACGTCAATTCAGCTTCCCCCTTGGGGAATGTGCAGTCCCAGAGGAATGACCGCGGGTCCTGGTGGGACGCGTCGCTCTCCAGCACGCCCTCGTAGGTCAGCGATAGAGTCCCGACCCCCTGCGTCCTGGCACGCGTGCTCGGCATCGTCGGACCAGTCGGCGGCCCACCGCACGAACTCGCGCACGGCGCGACCCGTCAGGGATATCGACGTGTCGGCGTTATCGGTGCCGCACCAGGAACCGCTGGCGGTTGCCTTCAGCATGGAGATGTAGGAGAACCCCACGCGGCGCCGCAGGACAATCACTCGGGGAAGCGACGATGATCCCGACCGTTCATGTCGAGGGCCGGACATCGAGTGCGACTCACTGGACCGTCGCCACCCCCGATGACAGGTAGGCCCACGTCGCGCCCTTCTTCTGCTGCAGCACCGCCAGGACGTACTGGCCCCGGCGCAGGCCGGTCACCGAGCGAGTGACCGACAGTCCGGATCGACCAGGCACGGCCGACACCGAGGCCAGTGGAACAACCGTGGTGGATACCGCGGAGCGCAGTCGCGAAATGACGACGCGGCAAGCGACCTTGCGGCAGGCCTTGGCTTGCGCAGCAGTGCCGCTGAATGACACGGCCACCTTGTTCGCCGATGCCCCTTGGGACCGCGCAAACACCTGCGGACTCGCGGCCTTGCGACGCACGTTGATCTTCACCGCCTCGGCAACAGTCGCGCGCGCGGCAACCCCTGCGGGTGCCGAGCGAACGGAGGGGTTGCTGTCTTGCCCCTCGACCTCATCGACCGCAAGCGCGTCCGTCTGCACAAGCCACCCGTCGGTCCCGTGGGTCTCGGCGCTCCAGGCACGCCAGGCCAGGCGGGCTCCCGTCGACCCGGATTCGATCGCGCCACCCAGGACACCCCCCGGGTCCACCTCCGCCGGTATTCCGAAGTAGTTGAGTAGCGCAGCATCGGGGACCACCGCCCATAGGCGGGCGGAGTTAGGCTCGCCGTTCACCGTTGAGGGTGCGGCGATCCCCCACGTCATCTGCGGGCCGGTCTGGGTGTTGGTGGCCTCGAGCGATCCGATGTAGGCGTTCTCAGTGGCGAAGAGGCTTCCGGTGAATGCCGGGTCCAGAGTCTGGTCGAGGCTGAGGACGAGGCTTGCCTGCAGGCGGTACTCGGTGGCGTCCGGGAACTCGCAGGTCGGGTTCACGGGGATCGCGGAGCAACCCATCTGGCGACCTTCGTTATCGATCGCGATGGGCGTCTTTCTCGGCGTGAAGCGCACGCGCAGCGTGGCATCCTCCTGGCCCAGGTTCGTCGTGCGCCAGTACTCCGGCGCTCCCTGGAGCCACGTCCAGCGCAGGGACCGCCCGAGCGTGTTGAGGTTGAGAGTGAGATCGATCTGGGTCTCCTCGGTGATGCTGGCATTGGCGGCGTCAGGATCGAGGAAGTTCGTGCGCAACTGCTCACCAAAGGTGTAGCCGATAGTCACCGCGATGCGATTGGGGGTCGAGTAGCAACGCCCCGGACTCGGCTCCTGGTCGGGCCGACACAGGTTGATCGGGGTCACCACCACGTCGAGGCCTTCGGCCGCGTCAGGGACCGGTGCGAGGTCCGTGTTGTCGATGATGGTGCGCACTGACTCGCCGTTCGTCACGAGCAAGGAGCGCACGATTGGCCGCGCGGCCACGCCGCCTTCCAGCGATCCCCATCCACCCGCGGAGCCATTGCCGAGGGTCTCGCCGTCGACCTCCGACTGGCCGGGCACGCCGTCGTTGATCCCGTCCGCGCGCGCTGGCGCGGACAAGTTGAGCCCCACGAGCAGCATGGCCAAGGCGAGCAGAGCGACCGTTGGCGTCGAGAAGCGCTGGCACAGGCTGGCGTGGGCGGGTAAATGCTCTGCGCGCATGGCGACTCCCTTGGGCGTGGTGGGCTAAGTGTAGGGTCAGGCCCCTTCTGTGTCCCGCCAGTCGCCGATCGCGCCTCACGCCTAGGGCGGTCTCCCTGCCTGCTTCGGCTCCAGCCCTAGGCCCCGCCGGCCCCGACGTCAGAGTCGAGGAGGCACGGCTAGCCTCAAGTCGTGAGCCCCGAGGAGAGCCTACGTCGCCAACTGCGCTTCGCCTTCTTCCTGCAAGTAGCCGGGGCCGCGATGTTCGGGGTCGCCTGCGTCACTCGGGCGATGTCCGTGGGGCTCGATCCCGTCACGGCGGCACTCGGACTGGTGATGGCTCTCATCGTCCTGGCTGCGGTCTTCACTCGCCGGAGAATGCGCGACCTCGCGCAGTAGAGGCACCACAGCCGAAGCTAACCCGGCGCACTAGTCTCGCGAGCGGAGGTGGCACGGATGGGTATTCCCCAGCAGGGCGAATCCGCCTTGACCATTGCTTCGTCATTGGCGGCAGCCCGCGCGCAGGACCCGCCGATTCACGGTGGCCGGGTGCTTGCCTACGTGTACGACGCCGGGATGCCCGAGGCAACCTCCGCCGGGCTGGCGGCACTGGCGTCTTTCGCCGAGGTCAATGCTCTCGATCCCACCACGTTTCCCAGCGTGGCCAGGCTCGAGAACGAACTCGTGGGCTGGGGGCTCGACCTCATGACCGCACCCTCCGCGGCTGCAGGAGTGCTCACGAGCGGCGGCACGGAGTCGTGCATCCTCGCGGTCCTTGCGGCGCGTGAGCACTGGCGACGACGCGGTGGCGAGGGCACGCCCGTGATGGTGGTTGGCGACACCGCGCATCCGGCCTTTCACAAGGCCGCTCACCTGCTCGGCATCGCCGTCGTGACGGTCCCGGTGGATCGCCAGAACTTCCGCCTGCGCGCCGAGGATGTGCGCTTGGCCCTGGAGACGCAGGGCGATGCCGTTGCGCTCGTCGTGGCCTCTGCACCCTCGTATGCCCACGGGGTGGTGGACGACATCCCCGGCATCGCGGCCGCGTGCGCGGAGCGCGGCGTCCCCTGCCACGTGGATGCCTGCATCGGTGGCTTCACGCTCGCCTACGCGCGCATGGGCGGAGAAAGCGTGCCGGCCATGGACTTCAGCATCGACGGTGTGACGTCAATTGCCCTGGACCTGCACAAGTACGGCTTCTCACCCAAGGGCGCATCGCTCCTGCTCTTCCGCGATGCGGAGCTGCGGTCGGGCACCTACTACGCCTTTTCCGCATGGCCTGGCTATCCCGTGGTCAACACCACGCTGCAGAGCACCAAGTCGGCCGGGCCGATGGCAGCCGCCTGGGCGGTGGCACATGCGCTGGGCCACGACGGCTTCGTCGACGCCGTACGCCGTGCCCGCGAGGCGACGCTTCGCATCGCCGACGCCGTCCAGGACATCCCGGGGTTGCGAGTGATCGCCGCGCCAGACTCCACGCTCATCGCTCTCGCCGGCGATGGTGATGAGCCGATCGACCCCTTCCGACTCGCGGATGCCATGCGTGCGCGCGGGTGGACCCTCCAGCCACAGCCGAGCCTGGGTGACCTCCCGCGCACACTGCACCTCACCGTGCAGCCGGTGTCCTTGGACACGGTGGACACCTTCATCAGCGACCTCACCAGTGCAGCGGAAGAGGTGCGCCCACTCCCCTGGACCGACGTCTCCGGGGATCTCGAGTCTGCCTTTGCCGAACTTCCCGACCTGACTTCGGGGGGACCGCTGCCCGCCGAGATGGCCGGCGTACACGCGCTCATCGACGCGCTGCCGCCCGAGGTCCGAGATCCGGCCCTCAGCGCAATCTTTGCGGGTCTCTTCACCGCGCGCCGCGGCTGACAGCGACCACCCTCGGCCCGGGTCCGGCCGGCCGAGTCCTATGCTTTCCTTCGCCCGTGAGGGCACGCCGCCTTAGCTCAGGGGTAGAGCAACGCACTCGTAATGCGTAGGTCCGGGGTTCAAATCCCCGAGGCGGCTCCGAACACTGTGCGGTTTCGGCTGATGCCTGACACTCCGCTCATGTTGGTGGAGCTGAGTGTAATGGAGCAGAGGCATCAGGCGGTGTCGCTGGTCGTTCATGACGGCGAGTCCGTGGTCGAGGTCGCGCGCCGGTTTGGGGTGTCGCGGCAGACCGTTCCCGCGTGGCTGGCCCGCTATGAGCGGGGTGGTTTGGCGGCGTTGGCTGACCGGTCGCCTCGCCCGAAAGGGTGCGTCCATCAGATGCCGGCCTCGGTGGAGGCGGTGGTGTTGGAGATGCGGCGGCTGCGCCCGGAGTGGGGGCCGCGCCGGTTGCTGCACGAGTTGGCGCGTGAGGGGGTGGAGCCGTTGCCGTCGCTGTCGGGGATCTATCGGCTGCTCAAGCGCCGTGACCAGATCGACCCGAAGGCCCGGCGGCGGCGGGATAGGAAGTTTCGCCGCTGGGAGCGGGGATCGGCGATGGAGCTGTGGCAGATGGACGTGGTCGGGGGGATCTTGCTGGCTGATGGCACGGAGTTGAAGGCGTTGACCGGGATCGATGACCACTCCCGGTTCGTGGTCTGCGCAGGACTGATGCGCCGGGCCAATGCCCGCAGCGTGTGTTCGCATTTCGCGCAGGCGATGCGCCTGCATGGGGTGCCGCAGGAGATCCTCACCGACAACGGCAAGGTCTTCACCGGCCGGTTCGGGCGTCAGCAGGTGGAGGTGCTGTTCGACCGGATCTGCCGGGAGAACGGGATCGAGCACCTGCTGACCGCCCCCCGGAGCCCGACCACGACCGGAAAGATCGAGCGGTGGCATCGGACTTTGCGGGAGCGGTTCTTGATGGGCAAGGTGTTCGCCAGCCAAGCCGACGCCCAAGCTCAACTCGATGAGTGGGTGCGTCACTACAACTTCGACCGGCCCCACGACTCCCTGGACATGAACACGCCCGCGTCCCGGTTCTTCACCACCCGCGCCGACACACGCCCTGCGGATGACTCGGCGTTGACCCCGGTTGACCGCGCAGGGGACGACTGGATCGCCCGACGGGTCTCCGCGGTCGGTGTCGTCTGCGTGGCCTGGCGGCAGATCTCGGTCGGCAAACACCGAGCCGGACGCACCGTCGACATCCAAGTCGGCCCCGAACTGCTCCACATCTGGGACGGCCACGAACTCCTCAAGACCGCGCTGCGCGACAACACCAAGGAGGTCAGAAAGAAAAGAGCATCCGTCGCCCAGTAAGCGACAAAGCAGACATAATCAATCCAGGAGTGTCAAGCATCAGGCGAACACATTCCGTCAACCATCAGGCGGAACTGAACAGCGGCTCCGAACACACGCCGTCCCCGCGGACAGCCTGTCGGGCAGAAGCGCTAGAGCCAGGCCGGCAGTTCGGGACCGAGCGGGCCTCGCCCCGATAGGTAGGCCGCGATCTGCGAGGGCGTACCTGCGACCACGACGGCGTCGTCCTCGCTCCCGATCACCCACCGATGTCCCGGCGCCTCTAGCACGACTGCCTGGTGCCCATCCATTGTCGATCGGCGCTGGACGATGTCGTCGGTGAGAGCGATGACGAAGTCCTCGGGCATCCTGTCGAAGCCCACACCGCCGTCGAGGTCGACGGCATGGATCATGACCTCACGTGCGCGCAGCCACGGAATCTCCGAGGCTGGAAGCGTCCGACCCTGGATCGTGCGCACCTCGGCCGTCCAGCCGGCGTCGGACAGGCCCTCGAACGCAAGGGCAAGATCAGCGCTCGACTGCTTGAACTGGTCTCGCTGCTCAGGAGCCGGAAGGGCCGCACCGGCTTCGATGTCGGCGATTCGCTGCTCCGCGGAGGAATACATCGGTGTCTCGACGCCGGTCCGCGCCCACGTGACGAGATTGATGAGCCCACGAGCATTGCCCGTCACATGCGCGACGACATGCGCCCGAGTCCAGCCCGGCAAGCTGCTCGACTCGCTCATGTACGCCTCGTCCGCAGCCCCCATCGCTTCACTGAACAGGTCGGTTCCGACTGCGACCCAGGCAAGTGAATCCGTGAGCGACCTTGCCATCACACAGCCTCGGCAACGGCCCGGTTGTGCGCGATCCCGAGACCAGAGATGTCGGTCGTGAGGACATCACCCGGGGCGAGGTAGCGCGGAGGCTTGCGCGCGTGGCCGACGCCACCAGGCGTGCCAGAAGCGATCACATCTCCCGGTCGCAGGGTGAGGATCGTCGAGATGTACTCAACCAGCGCCACCGGATCGAACACGAGGTCACTGGTGTTCGCCGACTGCACGACCTCGTCGTTCACGCGACAACTCAGGTCGAGGGCCGGACGAACACCCCCGGGCAGCTCATCGGGGGTGACCAGGTAGGGACCGAGGGGCGTGGTCGCCTCCCAGGTCTTGCCCTGGTCCCACATCATCGTGCGGTACTGCCAGTCGCGCATCGTCACATCGTTGAGGACGGCGAAGCCGGCGATCGCCGCCTCGGCTGAACTCCCCCGGGCACGGCGAACAGTCGCGCCGATGACGACCGCGAGCTCGGCCTCCCAGTCGACCGAATCGGACTCCGGTGCCAGCTGGATGTCGTCTGATGCTCCGATCAGGGCCTCGGGGTACTTCGCGAACAGGGTCGGGAATTCTGGGATCTCGCGGCCCATCTCGAGGATGTGATGGCGGTAGTTCAGTCCGACGCACACGATCTTGCCCGGATTGAGAACGAGGGGCGCGAAATCAGCTCCCGCAGCATCATGTGCGGTCCCTGAAGCTGATTCCGCTCGCTGCTGCCAGTCCGGCATGGCAAGCAGCGCGCCCACGTCGGGGCTGCCGATCTCGATGAGCCTGTCGTCATCGACCCGCACGGCCTGGGTGCCGGAGGCGGTACGCAGAGTTGCGAGCTTCATTTCAGCCCTTCTGGGAGCGGGAGAGGTTGAGTGCATCGAAAATCGGGGTGTCGGAGAACCGGAAGAGGTCGAGGGCGCCGGAGTCCGAATCGCTCGCACTGGCCTCGGATACCGCGGACCAGTTGGTCCAGGACGGTACGACGAACATGTCGCCACGTGACACCGACCAGGTCTGATCCCCCACCGTCACCCGGCCACCACCGTCGAACACCTGGACCACGCTGGAGCCAACCTCGCGCACAGGCGCGGTCTCGCTGCCCTTGGCGATGCGATGCATCTCTGCGCGGATCGTAGGCAGGACGTCGCCCCCGGTCGCCGGGTTCGTGAAGCGCACAACTGCATGGCCCGGCTCAACGACGCCCGGGTATCCCTCACGTTCAAGCTCTAATTGATCGCGAAGGGCGGCGTCGGTGTGCACCCAGCGATAGGCGAGCAGCGGCGATCCTGTCCCCGTATGAACGCCCAGCGGGGTAAGTCCCGGATGACCCCAGAGCCGCTCCGCGCGCGAGCGCTCGGGCGTGACTCGTTCAGCGTCGGAGATCTCCGGGCGCCCGAACTCAAAGAACTGAGACTCAGTGAGGTACTGGAAGGGGATGTCCAGACCGTCTATCCAGGCCATCGGCCTGGACGTAGCGTTGTGGTGCGCATGCCAATTCCAGCCGGCCTGAGGCAGGAAGTCACCGCGCCGCATCGGCACCGGATCGCGCTCGACGACGGTCCAGACACCCTCGCCCTCGACGACGAAGCGGAATGCGTGCTGCGTGTGCCGGTGCTCGGGTGCATCCTCACCCGGCATGAGGTACTGGATAGCGGCCCAGAGGGTGGGCGTAGCGAAGGGACGCCCGCCGAGAGCCGGATTGGCCAGAGCAATCGCTCGACGCTCGCCGCCCCGGCCAACCGGGACAAGTGCCCCAGCCTGGTCGGCGAGGGCGACGAGGTTGCTCCAGCGCCACACATGCGGACGTGCGGCGCTACGCGGCTGGGCGGGCATGAGCCCACCGATCTCCGTCCAGAGCGGTATGAGGTACTCGGCCTCGAAGCCGGCGTACAGGCGGGCGAGGGCATCGGAAGGCGTCGGCTGCTCCGGAGAGTCCACCATCGGGATCGGGAAGGTCTGGGCCATGGTCACGGGTCCTCCGTTCCGGGCATGCGGGTCTTGCGACCAACCCCCTCACCCTGCCAGACTTTCCATCTAACAGAACAGGAGTTTCTGTTGTGAAGAATCCTCCGGCGTACGCCATCACGAGCGTCGACAACGCCTTGCGCCTGGTGACCGTCCTCCAACTCGAGGGCACACTCACCGTGACCGAAGCAGCCGAACGCCTCGGTGTCGCCCGCTCCACGGCGCATCGTCTACTGGGCATGCTCTGCTACCGCGACTTCGCCACCCAGGGCGCCGATCGCGCCTACCACCCCGGACCGGTACTGGCTCCCTCGCGCCACGACACCGAATCCTCTGCGAGGCTGCGTGCACTTTCCCTACCCCATCTTGCCGCGCTCACCGAAGCTGTCGGGGAGACGTCAAACGTCACCGTCCTTTCCGGCCCGCTCATCCGGTTCCTCGCCTCCGTCGAGTGCGGGCGCGCGCTGCGCGTCGGTTCTCGCGAAGGAATGGCCTTTCCCGCGCACCTGACGTCAGCCGGGCTCGTCATGCTGGCCGAGCTCTCCCGCGAGGATCTCGACGCGTACTACCAGCAAGCAACGGACTCAGATGCCGCCAAGGACCTCCCGCAGCGCGCCGCCCTGCGTCAGCAACTGTCGGCAGTGCGATCCAGCGGCTTCGCCATCAACAACGGGAGGACGGAGGACGGAATCGTCGCCATCGGCATGGCGGTGGTCGACCCGCATGGCGGCCTCGCAGGTATCTCTCTCGCGCTGCCGTCTGTGCGGTTCTCACGCGAGGCCGTGCCCGAATTCGTGCGCGAGATGCACCGATGCAAAGCCGCGATCGAGCGCGGGCTCCAGGACGCCTGAAGACTTCCGCGACGTCCTTGCCGGAATTCGCCTACGCGCTTTGCCTCAATTCGGCCCGCGGCGTGGCTACGCGGGTGTCGATGACGGGCTGAGAATGGTCTTCAAGGATGACTGCGGACCTGCAGCCAGCGTGGTGAAGACATCGGGGGCCGCCTCAAGTGGGACGACGTCGATCTTGACCTGCGGCGGCAATCCCGGATCGGAAAGATAAGCGCGGGCGTCGTCGAAGTCCTCCGACGTGTAGGCAAACGCGCCCCGCAGAACCACCTCGCGCACGATCGACGCCATGAAGCCGAACTCACTGATGGGCTGCGCCAGTCCCACGAGTGCCACGGTGCCACCTCGGCGGACGCGCTCGACCGCGGTGCGCCGCGTCGACTCCAGGCCGACCCCCTCGATGACCGCGTCGAAGCTTCTGCCGTCGAGTTCCTCCGCATCTGCGACGGCGGTTGCACCGAGTGCGGCCGCGAGAGACCGCCTGCCCGGATCGGGCTCGATGACAGTGAGCGAAGGAAGACCAGAAGCCTGGGCGGCCAGCAGGGCGAAGATCCCGATGGAGCCCGCCCCGATCAGGAGCAGGTCCTCCGGCTGCCCGTCGCTCGTGGCAACCCGAACATCATGGAAGGCATGGGCGAGCGGCTCGACCAGACAGCTCAATGACTGCGGGACTCCGACCGGCGAGGGCAGCAGATTGGATGCACGGACAGCCACGAACTCTGCGAACCCGCCGTGGCGATGGACGCCAACCAGGTGCACGTCGTCGCACTGCTGTGGCCTCCCGCTGGTACATGCCCGGCAGTGACCGCACGTCTCGAGTGGATTCACGCACACGGTAGCGCCGAGGAGGTTGTCGTGTGCCGCGGAAGCAACTCCCACGACAGTGCCGGAGATCTCGTGGCCCATGATTTGGCCGGGGAAGCGATTGCCCATCTTGCCCGTGAATCCCGCCAGGTCGGAGCCGCAGATCGACGCCGCATCGACCTTGACGAGCACGTCTTCGGGGCGCAGTTCGGGCAGCGGGACCTCGGCCATCGCCATGGAGCTGGGGCCCTGCCAGATGACAGCCCGCATGGATTCGCTCATTCGGCCGCTCCGGGGGATGCAATAGCGCTGAGGATGGACGGAGTATCGCGGATCAAGGTCTGCGTGTACTCATGGCGCGGATGCTGGAGGGTGTCGGCAGCGGATCCCTCCTCGACCACGTGTCCCGCACGGAGGACGATCACTCGATCGGCGATCGTGCGCACCAGAGCGAGATTGTGGGTGACAAAGAGCAGCGCAAGTCCCTGATCGCGCTGGAGCCCCTCCAGCAAATCGATGATCGCTGCTTGCACCGAGACATCGAGTGCCGACGTGATCTCATCGCAGATGAGGACTTCGGGCTCGCAGACGAGGGCGCGGGCGATACCGACCCGCTGCCGTTCGCCGCCGGACAGTTGATCGGGGAACCGCGGGCCGAACGACGGGTCCAGGTCCACCCGGCCGAGTGCCTCGAAAACTCGCGCGCGCCGCTCGGTGGAGGAAGACTTCGGCGCACCCAGTAGTGGGGCCTCGATGGATTCGAACACCGTCCGCCTCGGATTGAGGGATGACCGGGGGCTCTGGAAGACGTATTGAAGGGCATGCCGCTGCTGCAGCGTGCGCCCATGGAGGCTCAGTGAGAGTTCCTCGCCATTGAGGCGCAGCCGCCCGGTCACCTGGGCGGACAGGCCGATGAGCGATCGGGAGAGCGTCGTCTTCCCGGATCCGCTCTCACCCACAAGCGCGAGGCACTCACCACGGTTGATGCTGAGGGAGATGCTGTGCACCACCTCGCGACCGTGGTAACTGGCCCTGATCTCCTCGGCTTCGAGTATCGGCGAACCGGTCGGCAGGGCCGGCTCGGGGCGCACGGTGAGTGGGCTGCGCTCGGCAGTGACGTCGGTCGCGAACCAGCATGCGGCCTCGTGCCCCGGCCCCACAGACACGTGCGGGGGAAGCTCCTCCCGACATCGGTCTGCTACCTCAGGGCAACGATCAGCGAAGGCGCAACCGGACGGGCGCTTGCCGACGCGCGGGGCCATTCCGGGGATGGGTTGCAGCTCAAGACGCGCCCGAACGTCGGGCGTTGTCGCCATGAGGGCACGCGAGTAGGGGTGCGCCGACCGGTGGAACACGGTCCGCACGGGCCCTTGCTCCACGATGCGACCCGCATACATGACGACCAGGCGATCGGCGAGTTCCTCAACGACGGCGAGGTCATGGGTGACGTAGAGCATGGCGACGTCGTGTTCGCGGGCTAGCCGACGCACGGAGGCAAGGATGCGTGCCTGAGTCGTGACATCCAGGCCGGTCGTCGGCTCATCAAGGACCACGCATGCGGGCTTGCACGCGAATGCCATGGCGATGCACACCCGCTGTCGCTGACCGCCTGATAACTCATGCGGATACCGGTCGAGCAGGCCGTCGATGTCGTCCAGCCCGGCATCCCTCAGCAACTCCCCCAGCCGCTCGTCCCAATCGATACCGGATTTCGGCTCGTGGGCCTCGACAGCCTCGCGCAAGTGACGGCCGATCGACATGCACGGGTCGAGCGCGGCGGCCGGATCCTGGGGGACGTAGGAGATCACCCTGCCTCGTGCCGAGCGCAATTCCCCCTTGGACAGGCTCAGGATGTCGATGCCGTCAACGACAACGCTGCCCTCGACGACCTTGGCGCCCTTGCGCGTGTGGCCCAGCATGGCGGTCGCAACCGTCGTCTTGCCCGATCCGGACTCCCCGACGAGGCCAACGATCTCGCCCGCGCCGATGCTGAACGTCACATCCGTGACGACGTCGGCCTCCGAACGGCTGAGTGCCACACGAAGTCCGGTGACGACGACCCGGCTCACTGGCCCACCCGCTCATCAACGCCGGCGACCGCTCGCGCCAGACCGTCGCCGATAAGGCTGACCCCCACAGCCAGCATGGCGACGAGGAACGCAGGAGCCAGGACCGACCAGGGCTGGACCACCAAGCCGGTCCGGTTCTCGTTGATCATGAGCCCCCAGTCCGGGGAGGGCGGCTGCACGCCAAAACCCACGAAGGACAGGGCAGCGATGATGGCGATGGACCAGGCGAGGCGGATAGTCGTCTCGACCGCCAGCGGAGTTGCGAGGTTTGGAAGCACCTCGCGGACAAGGATCCGTGACTTCGGTGTCGCGATCGCCTCGGCGGCTTCGATGTATTCCTGCTGGACGCACTCGGCTGTAAGGCTTCGGGTCAGTCTCGCGACCCGGGGAATGTGTGTAAGGGCAACGACGAGGACGATCAGCCACGGGAGCGGTCCGAGCATCGAAACGAAGACGATGGCGAGGACGATTTGCGGGAAGGCGAGGATGACGTCCATGAGCCACATGAGCGAACCATCGACAAAGCGGCGGCTGTAGCCCGCGACCATGCCGACCGCAAGCCCCACCAGGACGCCGATAAGGGTGGCGGCCACCGACATCCACAGCAGGGTGAAGCCACCGTGAAGCACACGCTGCAGGACGTCCTGGCCGAGGAAGTCGGTGCCAAGCACGGCCTGCCCCGAGGGGCCGATGAAGGGGGCACCCACGAATGAGTTGGGGTCGACCCCACTGATGAGCGGGCCGAACAGGGCGAGTGCGATGACGAATCCGCTGAGGATGAGACCGACACGCGTTCGGGGCTGGCGAAGTGCCGTGCGCCAGGTGACCGACCACGCAGAACGGGGTCGCTGATCAGCCTGAGCGTTCACCTGCGCGGATGTCACACCCCCACCCCCCGCAGTCGAGGCGTGAGGCGCACGACGAGGAGGTCCGCGACTAGGTTCACGACGACGTAAACCGCAGCCAGGAAAAGCGCGGTGACCTGGATAAGCGGAAGGTCGCGGGCTGACACGGCTTCGAGGAGCAGACCGCCAAGGCCAGGGAAGCGGAATACGTACTCGATGACGACGATCCCGCCAGCAAGATAGGCAAGAAGGACGGCGGTGCCCTGCACGACGGGGACCATGGAGTTCCGAAGTGCGTGATGCACGATGATGCGCCGCTCGCGGACTCCTCGTAAGCGAGCCGTCAGCACGTACTCCGAGTCGAGGGCATCGATGAGAGAGGCGCGGACCAGCCTGATGAGGTACGGCGAGATCGCCAGGACTAGGGCGAGAGCAGGCAGGACTAGCGCGGTGGGATTCGAGAATGCCGACTCCTCCGGCGGGAAGATCGACACCGCCGGGAGGATTCGCATGAGACCGGTCGAGAAGATCACAACCAAGCCCAGGCCGATCACGAACTCCGGCAGAGCATTGAAGGTCAGGCTCGTGACCGCAATGCCCTGATCGAGGGGGCCGTCCCGCCGAGATGCCGACAGGCTGCCAAGCAGGATGCTGATCGGGAGGGCGATGGCAATCGCGCACAGCGCGAGAGCGAGAGTATTCACGGCTCGGGGAAGGAAGAGTTCCTCGACCGGCCGACCGTTGACAAGGGACAGACCGAAATCGCCGGTGAGGAGATTGCGTGCCCAGTCGAGGTACTGCTCGAGCGCAGGCCGGTTCAGGCCGAGCTGGGCCCTGAGCGCCTCGAGTTTCTCCGGGGTCGCGTCTCGCCCGAGGATCGACTTCGCCGCATCACCGGGGAGCACCTGAGTGGCGAAGAAGATGAGGATAGACACAGCGACGAGCGTGAGGATCCCCCCGCCGATGCGCCACACCCACCAGGGGATGACGCGCCGACGAGGGGTCCCCTCAACCGCATCTGCAATCTCGGTCGAGCGATCGGAGAGCGCTGGTCCAGCGTCCGTCACGACAGCCAGGCGCGCGCAAAGTCATACGAGGTCAACGGCAGTCCGTACTTGTCGGGCACGAAGCCATTAACGCCCGGGGCGACCGCATCGACGACCGTCGCGTAGGTCCAGATGAGATTGCCACCGCGATCAAACTCGATCCTCTGCATCTGATCCGCGATGTCCTTGCGCTTCGCCTCGTCGAGTTCGGCAACGCCTTGCGTATACAGAGCGTTGTACTCCGGATCGTTGAAGTGCGTGATGTTGTAGGTGCTCGTCGGAAGCTGGTTAAGCCCGACCTGGATGAAGTACTCATTCGCATTGAAGAAGTCGCCGGAGAAAGGCCACTTCCCGTATCCCTCGAAGTAGGCCGGCAGATCCATCTTCTTGAGGTTGACCGTGACGCCCGCCTCCTTGGCCTGCTGGACAAGCACCTGGGACGCCTCGACGGTACCGGCGATGTAGGGCGCGGTGGCGAGCTCGACGGTGAGATTGGACTGCCCGGCGGACTGCAGCAGGCTCTTCGCCTCCTCGATGTTCTGCTCACGGACAAGGTTCGCATCGTACATCGGATCGTACTTGTTGAACAGGTCGTTGCCGACCTGCCCGTATCCGGCGAGGGCCTGGTCAATCATCTGCTGGCGGTTCACCAGAAGTCGCATCGCCTGCCGGACTCGGACATCCGTGAACGGCTCCTCGTCGACTGCCATCGCGAAGAATCGGGTGGCACCGCTCAGCGATTCGATGATCTGCATCCGGCCATCGGCCTGCACCGCCGCGATCTGGCCGGGCGGGAGAGCCTCGGTGGCCTGGATCTGGCCTGCAAGAAGGGCGTTGATGCGCGGTGCATCGTCGTTGAAGGAGACGAAGTCCAACTCGTCTAGCCACACATCACCGAAGTAGTTCTCGAATCGCTTCATCGACGTGAGTTCGCCCGGGGTGAACGCCGTCAACTCGAACGGGCCGGAGCCGACCGGCTTAGCCGGGTCGTAGCCGACCGGCACGATGCCCGAGGCGATCATCGCGAAAGGCTCAGTGAAGATAGCCGTCGGCGACTTGAGGTTGAACTGGACGGTCCGTGCGTCAAGTGCTTTCATCCCAGCCGGGTCGACCCACGGCATGAGCTCGGCGACCGCGCCCTTGACTTCGAAGATGCGCTGCACCGTGAAGATGAGGTCCTCCGCCGCGATGGGCTTGCCGTTGTGGAACTCAGCCCCCTCGACGAGTCGTACCGTCCAGGTCTTGCCCGAACTGTCTGGCTCGGCTGCCTCAGCGAGGCTCGGGAGAAGGTCGAGCGTTGCAGGGTCCCGCTTGTAGAGCGTGGCATAGAGATTGAGTGAACGCGCCAGGTCCGAGTTGGCCAGGATGCCGACGTGCGCATCAGCCGTCTCCATGGGACCTCCACCGCCGAGGCCGACACGCAGCAGGCCGCCCCGCTTCGGGGTGCCGGCTGTGAAGCTCGCGCTCGTACTCGCGGCCGACCCTCCTGAGGAGCTTGTACATCCTGACAGCAGCGGTAGGGCTGCGGCAGCGCCTCCGACTGCGATGGACGCAGCGAGGAAGGAACGACGGTCTATCGTGGGCTTGGTCATACTCTCAACTCGCCTTCTCTTGTGGGTTATGCGCTGACAGTGCGTGGCCCGTGGGAAGGCCGAGTGGGGCGATCGACGGCTTGACGTGATCGGCGAAGCGCTTCACGCTTGCCCGGAAGAGCTCATCCGGGAGGGTGCCGAAGTGGAAGATCCCGCTGAAGTTCCCGAAACCGAAGCGCTGCTGTCGGTCGATCATGGTGTCACGGACAGTGTCGGCGCTGCCCACGATGACGATGCCCGCATCCATGAGCTCCTCGCACGTTTTGCGACCAGTCCCTAGACCCTTCGCCTTCGCGCTCATGACGCGCTGCGTCGATTCGACGGTGAGGTATCCAGCCGGAAAGAGTTGGTCCTTGCGCATGCGGAGAACGTCATTGAACAGATACTCCATGTGCGGCTTCGCCTCGGCGAGGGCCTGCTCATCAGTGTCTCCGACGTAGACCGGCACGGACCAGCCAATGAGCTCCGGCATGACAAGCCCGTGCAGTCGCTCATGGGCCTCGCGCACATCGCCGAAGATCCGCTCGCTGCTCTTTGTGTCACTGAAGGTCTGAAGGTAGACGTACTTGTTTCGCGCCGCCCATTCGACCGTCTCGCTACTCCCCTGTGAGGGACTCCAGATCGGCGGGTGCGGCTGCTGGAAGGGTCGCGGCCAGGTGTTGACGTAACGGAACTTGTAGTGGCGGCCGTACCACTCCCAGGGACCCGGCTCCGTCCAGGCCTTGATGATGAGGTCATGCGCCTCGTAGAAGCGCTCGCGGCTCACACTGGGATCCATCGACATGCTGTGATACTCAGCACCGATACCCCGGACAAAGCCGCTGATGATGCGACCGCCTGATACGACGTCCAGGTAGGCAATCTCCTCAGCCACTCTCAGCGGGTTCTCATGCAGAGGAAGGGCGTTGCCAAGAATGGCGATCGTCCCCTTGGTGCGGGGCACCAGCATGGCCGCAGTGACGTTCGCCGAAGGCATAAGCCCGTAGGGGGTCTGGTGATGCTCGTTCACCGCCACGCCGTCGAGCCCCACCTCGTCGTAGTAGACGAGCTGATTGAAGTAGGTCTCGTAGAGCTCATGGCCCTTTTTGGGGTCGTAGAGCGCATTCGACATCGTGATCCAGGACGAGTCACTGCCCGAGATGTCGGCCGGCGTGAGGTACGGCCAGGGCATCAGGTGGAAGCCAATGATTTTCATTTCATTCCCGTCGATGTCGATTGATTCACCGTGATGTGGTCGATGGCACTGAGAAAACGGTCCTTCTGCTCGATGTGGGGGAGGTGCCCAGCGTCGGGAATGACGACCGGCTTGGCGTGAGGAAGGGCATCGAGCCAGGCGTCCAGGGTCTCGACCGGGACAAGGTGATCCTCGGCTCCCCAGACGATCGTCGTGTCGGATGTCACGCGCCGCAGCCGTGAAGCGAGCTTGGGATCGTGGTTGTAAGGGTTCCAGCCGAGGTGAGCCATCGATGCTCGGTTGCGCAGGTACCGCGCGAAGAGCTGCTCGTCGTTCTCGAGGGTTGCCATCATCTCGGACATCTCCTGCCTTAGCTCAGGCGTCGCATAGACCGACTCGGCGAGCTCCGCAGGAGTGAGCATGAAGTAGTCGGGAAATGTGCCGCGCTGCCGCAGACCAATCGGGTCGATGAGGAGAAGGGTGGGTACTCGGCTTGGCTCCATGCAGGCCATCTCGGCTGCGATCCAGCCTCCGAGGCTGACCCCTGCCAGCGCACACGAGGAGATGCCGAGCTGGTCCAGCATCTCGAGGTAGGTAAAGGCGATGTCACTGACGCGGGCGATGTCCGGGTCGTCATCGCTCATGTTGAAACCTGGATGGTCCGGGCGCAGCACATGGAAGTTCTGCGCGAGCGAGTCGAGAACGGCGGGCCACGTGCCGAGGTCACCGCTCCCGTGCAGGAAGAGGAGGGGATCTCCGGAGCCCGATTCGAGCAGACGAATGTTCGTGCTACCCACTCGCAGCATTTGTGTGTCGACCACGGCGTGCACTCAACCTCCGACTGTCGTCCGGCATTTCCTCTGGCGTCGCAGGCTATGACGACGGAAGCGATGCACTCCAATAGATCATTGGCGCCCAGTGATTCCACACGGTGATTGAGGCTCGTTACGCCCCGTGGGCAGCACGGCCTAGGTGGCCGTCACGACCCAGACGCGACCTGGCCCCGCTGCATCCGGGCGAAGGCCACGACCTGGGCGCCGATGGACCGGAGTTGGTCTTGGGTCGCGGCCTCGGTGTCGGATCCGTCGTCGGTGAGGCGGGTGGTCGAGGAGTTCACCGCACCTCCCAGCGGCGTAGGCCAACCACGCAGGGCGTGCGTGACCTGGCGTAGCTGTGTGAGGGTGGAGACAGTCGCCTGCCAGCCGTGGGCCACGGCTATGAGCCCGACCGCCCGTCCGTCCAGGTACACCGGATCCTCGTCCCTGAGGTCCTCGATGTAGTCCAGGGCGTTCTTCATCATCCCGCTCATCCCCCCGTGGTACCCGGGGCTGCTGATGATGACCCCGTGGGCGGACCGGACCGCGTCGATGAGCGCGATCGCTTTGGGATCGCGCTCATTGATCTCAGTGTCGTAGATGGGCAAGATGAGATCTCGTCCCGTGATCGTCGTCACCGCTGCTCCTGCATCCGCTGCACCGGCCGCGGCGATGTGTAGCGCCCGCTCGCTCGAAGAGCTCGGTCGCGTACTTCCGCCGATCGCCAGCACCCTGATCTCGGACACTCAATGCCTCCTGTATGCCGTGGATGCCCAGACGCTACGGCGAGGTGAAGATTCCGCGCCAATACTGGATTTGTGAACGGTGATTCCCGATGGTGATGCGGGTCAGAGCGCCACGACGACGGTACGTGGCTTCAGGTATTCGCGGACCCCGCCCTCACTGCCTTCCATGCCGAGTCCGGACGCCTTCCAGCCGGCAAAGGGCATCGATTCGTCGAGAACGATGTTGCAGTTGACCCAGAGAGTGCCAGCTTGGATGAGAGAGCCGAGTCGATGGGCACGCGATAGATCACTGGTCCACACGCTCGCGGCGAGCCCGTAGTCAGTGTCGTTCGCGCGTTGCAGGGCGTCTGCCTCATCATCGAACGCTTCCACGGAGAGAATCGGTCCAAAGACCTCATCCCGCAGGGCTGTGGAACCGGGCTCGGCGGCGAAGACCATGGGCGGCACGAAGAAGCCCTCCGTTGGGGCGACCGGCCCGGAGGCGACGAGTTCCATCCCCGCGCGTTGCGCCGCTTCCACGTAATCCAGGACCCGCCGCTGCTGTCGCTGCGAGACCACCGGCCCCAACTGCGTATCGAGATCGAGCCCCGATCCCATCTGCATCGTCGTGGCGATGCTTCCGATCCTCGCTACCACGTCGTCATAGACGGCCCGATGCACGAATACCCGGGAAGTGGCAAAGCACATCTGCCCGGCGTTGAGAAAGATGCTGAAGGCGGCAGCCTCGGCTGCGGCGTCGAGATCCGCATCGGGGAATACGAGAAGAGGGGACTTCCCGCCCAATTCGAGGGTGACCGACTTGAGCTCGCGACCAGCAGCGGATGCGATCTCACGGCCGGTCGCCGTCGATCCGGTGAACGCGATCTTGTTGACACCTGGGTGTGTGACGATCTGCATGCCGGCTTCGCGGCCTCCGACCACGATGTTGACCGCGCCCGGGGGGAAACCGGCTTCCTCGATCAGGGCGCCGAGCCACAGGGTTGTCAGCGGGGTCTCAGGTGCGGGCTTCAGCACGACTGTGCAACCGGCGGCCAGGGCGGGCGCCAGCTTCGCCACGGCCATCACGAGGGGGACATTCCAGGGCACAATCGCCCCCACAACGCCGACGGGATGGAGCTGGCTATAGGCGTGGTACGCCGGGCCGACTGGCACGGCACGCTCATCCGGTGCGGAGAGCTGAGCCGTCGTTCCGTGCAGCTTGGTGGGCCAGCCCGCGTAGTAACGGAGCGTTTCGGCGGAACCGCCGACATCGAGGCCCTGTGCGAGACCAAGCGGCTTGCCCTGGTTCAGCACCTCGAGGACGGCAAGCACCTCGC
>JBIKKK010000109.1:0-7074 GCA_044360385.1 Candidatus Nanopelagicales bacterium | reverse complement strand
GGCTCGCTCATCGTCGCCATCGCGCAGGGCCTGCCCGCGGTCGTCATCGGCCTGCTGATCGAGGGCATCGCCGCGACCGCGATCCAGATCATCGGCATCGGCCTGCTCTCCGATCGCTTCTCCGAGCTCCGCGCTCGCGCAGCAGCCTTCGGCACCTTCGGCATGGTGTCGCCCTTCGTCTGGCTGTGTCTTCCCGTCCTCACTGGGTGGATCGTCGGAGAGGCTTCGTGGCGCTGGGTGCCCCTGATGTGGGCGACGATCGGCGTCGTCATGCTGGTCGCCACGTTTGTGCTGCTCCCGCGCCCGACGTCGACACGTCCCGTGGGCGAGATCGCCACTCCCGTCCTCGCCGGTGCGACGGTGGCCGCTGCCGTCCAGTGGCTCAATCGCGTCGGCGACGAGGGGCTCCTCGCGCCGATCTCGCAGGCGAGCCTGGTCGCCACGCTCGCCCTTGGGGTGATCTGCACCATCCTCGTCCGACGTTTGCCTTCGCCGGCGTTCTCTCTCGCACCGCTGCGCGTGGGGCGTGCTCGCTCGCTGCTCGCGGTCGTCGTGATCATCCCGCTCATCAACACTGTCTTCCTCATGACCATGGCCTTCCAGTACCTCTATGGGCTCACCGTGCTGCAGACGGCCCTCGTGATGGTGCCTGCCCAGGCGGCCGCAGTGCTCGGAACGCGCTTGATCGCCGGCCCCATGATGCGTCGAATCGGTGTGACGCAGACGGCGTCGGTGCTCTTCGCGGTCTTGAGCGTCGCCATGCTGAGCGTCTTTTTCGTCACGCCCACGTCCCCGCTGTGGCTGCCGATCCTCTACGTGACGATCTACAACCTCTTGACCGTCGCCGCGTCGATCACCGTCACCAGTGCCGTGCTCACATCGGCTCCCGCCGTCAATTCGGGTCAGCTCAGCGCCTATCGCGGGTCGGCCCAGTCGCTGGGAGCCGTCCTCGCGGTCGTCGTCATGAATGGCGCGGTCTTCACGCTCGGACGTCTTTTCATGTCTTCCGAGCTCCAGGCCAACGGACTCACACAGGAGCAGGCGGCGGCCGAAGCCGCGCAGATCCAGGCGTCCGCCACGTCGCCGGATGTGATGAGCCAGTACGCCGTCCCCCTGCCGTCGGGTGTGGAGACCAGCCAGGTAATGGCCGACAGCATCGCCACGGGTTTGCACGTCAACGGCGTCCTGGGAGCCCTCCTGGCCTTGGCCTGCGTTTTCCTCGTGAGGGTGGGCCGCCGTCAGTCGCTCAGTGCCTAGTGCGGCTCCAGTCGGGCACGGCGTAGACGCGCTTGACGGCGAAGCCCAAGGCGAAGCTGAGGCCGATGAGAATCGCCAGGGCGGCATAGAGGTTCATGCCCGGAATGAAGCAGACGGGCACAGCCACGCATGCGGCGACGACGGGGGACAGCGCCGATAGCACCCAGTTGCGCTTCTCCACGGTGGTGAGCCGGCGGACGAGGAGGTCACCCCTGATGGCAATGACCATGAGGACCACCTCGAGTCCGCTGATGCACGCCATGTAGGCGATGAAGAAGGCCAGAGCAGTGAGACTTGCGGACTCACCGAGAATCGATGCGGGGAAGGGGAGAAGCGCCACGAAGGCGAGGTAGCCGAGGATGGCCCAGATGTAGAGGTTGTCCATGCGGCGCAGCGTCAGCGTGAACCGATGGTTGGCCTTCCAGTAGAAGGCGATCCACACGAAGGTCACGGCGTAGGGCCAAATGTTGTTGAGGCCTTCCGAGATCGCGGTGCTGGCATCTTGGCCGCTGGAGACACTGGTCAAGGTGGGCGCGACGAGCGTGGCGGCGATAAGCGTGAGCGCGATGGCGTAGACCGCATCGGAGAAGAGGATGACGCGCTCGAATCCCTGGGTGCCCCGGTCGTAATGGCGCTGTGTCCACGGATCCGCGTCTGCTCCCGGACGCGGGGCGGGCTGGTCCTCGCCCTCGCCCTCCAGCATGGCCCGAGCGTAACGGCATCAGGGGTCGACGAGGTCGATTCTCAGCGTGCTGAGCCGCTCGGGGAGTGATGTCACGACGTCGCGACGTGGGTCCGGGACGTCGAGGTGGGGTCCTCGGGGGACGGTGGCGAAGGTGCGCAGTCGTGGATGCTCCAGCGTCTCGTCCACGAGCGACCTATCGCCTCCCGTGGCGAGATAGTCGAGGGGCAGCGCGGGGATGATGACGCGGACCGCATAGTCCACCGCGGCCTCGATGAGCTCGTGAACCTGCTTATCGCGCCGTCTCGCGAAGCGCTGCTGCGACCAACCACCGGCAGCAGTGCGGCCCTGCACGTGTCGCTTGCCGACGTCGCTCGCGACCACGCGCTCCCCTTCGATGACAGCAGCGGCGAAGCCACCGCGGCGAATGAGTAACACGCCTGTGCGCGGCACGCGGAGGGCCTCCTCGATGAAGTCCGTGACAGCGAGGGCGCGGAGCGGGTAAGCGGACGTGATAGCTGCGGTCGCTCCGTCGAAGCCGGTGAGATGGAGGACGTCGGCGATGATCTCCTGGCTTGCACCACCGTGCCGCTCGGTGAATCCATCGACCCACCGCCTCAACCGCGCGGCTGGCACGTGGACGGTGCGATGGCTCACGGGGGAATCCTCGCAGAGGGCAGGCGAGCCCTCGGTCGGGCGGCGCGAGAGACTGCCCGCATGACGGAGTCGCTGAATGTCGTCGGTGGGCCGCTCGAGGAGTGCGGCAAGGACCCCCTCACCGGCTTCTATCGGGATGGGTGCTGCTCCACCGGCCCGGACGACTTGGGTTCCCACACCGTGTGTGCCGTCGTGACCGCCGAATTCCTCGAGCATCAGCGCGCGACGGGGAACGACCTCGTGACTCCGCGCGCGGAGTATCGCTTCCCGGGATTGAGGCCGGGTGATCGCTGGTGCGTGTGCGCATCGCGATGGCTCCACGCCTACCGAGATGGCGCTGCGGCACCGGTGGTCCTGTCGGCCACGAACGCTGCCGCACTGAGGATCGTGCCCCTCGAGGCTTTGCGCGAGCACGCTGTCGACGTGCCTGAGAGTCCGGGTGACCTCCTCGCGTAATCGGCGTACCCTCGGCCCATGACGGCGACCGAGGAGCGGACGAATCTCGACACGGCGCTGACGCAGGCGCGCGAGCGCTACGTCGCCCAGCGGCCGGTCGGCGCAGCGATGCATGCTGACGCGAGTGAGGTCATGCCCGGGGGCAACACCCGCACCGTGCTCTACCACCCGCCCTTCCCGCTGCGTATCGCGCGCGGCGCAGCACAGCGCGTTGTCGACGTAGACGGGCATGAGTACGTCGACATGCTGGGTGAGTACACCGCAGGCCTCTACGGCCATAGCCAGCAGCCCATTCTTGATGCGGTGCGGTCTGCACTGGACGACGGCATCAGCCTCGCCGGACACAACGTCTACGAGGCGCGCCTTGCCCGCGCACTCGTCGACCGATTCCCAGCCCTTGAACTCGTGCGATTCACCAATTCGGGCACCGAGGCCAATCTCATGGCCATCTCCCTGGCTCGGGTGGTGACAGGTCGCCCGGGCATCGCGGTCGCGCGGGGCGGCTATCACGGCGGGTTGCTCTATTTCGGCGGCGGAGGCTCTCCCGTCAACGCGCCGTACGAAGCCGTCGTGTTCGACTACAACGATGTCGATGGCGCGCGTGCAGCCATCCGCGAGCATGCCCACGACCTGGCCGCCGTAGTCGTGGAGCCCGTCCTGGGGTCGGGTGGCGTCATCCCGGCAACGCCGGAGTTTCTCGCTGCGCTGCGCGAGGAGTCGCAGGCCCATGGCGTGCTCCTGATCCTCGACGAGGTGATGACCTCGCGGCTGTCGCCGCAGGGCGCAGCGCCGCTGTTCGGCGCACAGCCCGACCTGATCACCCTCGGTAAGTACCTCGGGGGAGGCCTGTCCTTCGGGGCCTTCGGTGGCCGTGCGGATCTCATGGCGCACTTCGATCCGTCGCAGCCGGGTGCGCTTCCCCATGCGGGCACCTTCAACAACAACGTGCTCTCGATGGCGGCCGGTCTCGCAGGGCTCACTGAGGTGCTCGACGATGAGCGTCTCCATGCGCTCAATGCCCGCGGGGATCGGCTGCGCGAGGCGCTGAATGCCGTCGTGGCTCCCCACGGCTGGACCGCGACGGGCATGGGTTCGATGGTCGGCTTCCATCCCGTGCCCGGACCCGTCCGCTCACCTGCCGATCTCGCGACTGCGGACGACCGCCAGCGCGAACTGCTCTTCCTCGCCCTGCTGGAGCGGGGCTTCTACGCCGCCCCGCGCGGATTCATCGCGCTGAGCATCGAGGTGACCGATGACGACGTCGATGGGTTCGTCGCTGCCGTCGCCGAGGTCCTCAGCTAGGGCAGCGACCAGTCGATCGGGTCGTCGCCGAGCTCCTCGAGCAGGGCGTTGGCGCGACTGAAGGGGCGTGACCCAAAGAATCCGCGGTCCGCCGACATCGGGCTCGGGTGCGCGCTCACGACAGTGGGCGTGTCCTGGAGCATCGGCTCGAGTGATTGGGCGTCACGCCCCCACAGGATCGCGACCAGGGGTGCATCCGGCCGATCGACGAGGCCACGGATGGCGCACTCGGTGAAGGCCTCCCAGCCCTTGCCGCGGTGACTGCCGGGATTGCCTGCCTGCACGGTGAGGACGCGATTGAGCAGCATGACTCCGCGCTCGGTCCACGGCGTGAGGTCTCCTGTCGACGGTCGCGCGACGCCGAGGTCGTCGACGAGTTCGCGGTAGATGTTCTGCAGGCTGCGGGGGAGCGGGCGGACGTCGGGTGCAACCGCGAAGGACAGGCCGATCGGATGGCCGGGAGTGGGATAGGGATCCTGGCCCACGATGAGGACGCGGACATCATCAATCGGAGTGGAGAAGGCGCGCAGGATGGCATCTCCGGCGGGCAGCCACGGCCGCCCCGCTGCGCCGTCGGCGCGCAGGAAGTCGCCAAGCGCGGTGAGCGTCTCGCGCTGCGATTCCAGCACGGGCACCCACGTGGGGTGCACAAGATCTTCCAGGGACTGCGCCACAGCACGACCGTATCCGCACGCCCTCACCGGAGGAGGGGATAGCCTGCCGGGAATGTCATCGCCGCCCCTGCATCGCAACCCCGCGTGGTTCGGATCCGTCATGGCCACGTCAGCTTTGTCGCTCGCCTTCCTGCAGCAGTCGGAATACGTCGGCGGTGTGACCTTCGTGGCGATCGCGGACGGGCTTTTGGTCCTCGCGACACTCCTCGCGCTCGGGCTGACGCCGCTCTACCTCGTGCGCGCACGGAATCGGAAGGCGCTAGCCGCCGAGATCGCCGACCCCGCTCAGGGTGCGATGCTCGCGACCTTTCCCGCGGGCATCCTCGTGTACGCCTCGGCCTGGGGCACGGTCGGCGCCGGCTGGCTCGGCTCCGGTATCGCGTTGACCGTGTGCGCGGTCCTTCTGGTCATCGGAGCAGGGCTGGGCATTGCCTTGAGCATCGCGTGGGCGTCGCTGCAGTCCGGCGTACAGCTCGACCTGGTGGACGTCAACGGTGGGTGGCTGATCCCGGTCGTCATGAACCTCATCGCGCCACTGTCGATCGCCGCGCTGATCGAGGCGTTTCCCAGTCAGGGCACGTGGCTGCTCATCGTCGGCCTCGCCTTCTACGGCGTCGGAACTCTCCTCTTCCTCCCGATGTTCGCGCTGCTCGTCGCTCGGCTCGCCCTGCGCCCGCCGGTGCCGAACACCATGCAGCCCACGCTGTGGATCCCACTCGCTCCCGCGGGGCTCATCGGCCTAGCCCTCCTGCGCCTTATGCAGGCCGGTGCCGAGGTTGGCATCCTGTCGGAGGAGGCCATCTCACTCGGCGTCGTCGTCTCAGCCATGGGCATCGGCCTGGGCCTGTGGTGGTCGCTCTACGCTGCCGGGCGCCTGATCCGGGTACGCCGCGCGGGCGGCCTGCCGTTCCTGCCGGGGTGGTGGGGGTTCGTCTTCCCGGTGGCGGCGCTGTCCCTGTCCCTCGGAGCCCTCGCCGACCAGCTCGCCAGCGCCCCGGTGGACGCGGCTTCCTTCGTCATCTTCGTGTGCCTCGTCATCGCGTGGGCCATCGTCGCGTGGCGCTCCTCCGCCGCCGTCCTGCGCGCCCTGCGTCCTGCGTAGGCTCTCCGCATGGGTCACGACCACCTGCCGCCTGCGCCCCTCGTCCTGGCGGGTGCGCCCCTGCCCATGGTGGGGCCCGCGCGCATCTATGCCTGTGGCGTGACCCCCTACGACGTCACCCACCTCGGGCATGCGTCCACATTCGTCTGGGTGGATGCGCTAGTGCGCACGCTGCGCCATGCCAATCTCCAGCCCATCGTGACGCGCAACATCACCGACGTCGACGATGTGCTCACCGAGGCTGCGCGACGCGCCGGATCCCCCTACGACGAGTTCGCTGCAATCCACCAGTACGACTTCGACCATGACATGCGGGAGTTGGGTGTTCGCCGCCCCGAGCATGAGCCGCGCGCGCATCAGCACATCGGGAGCGTGGTGAGGCTCGCGCAGGCGCTGCTCGATCGCGGTGCGGCGTACGAAGTGGCTGGCACGGTCTACTTCCGCGGCGCGGGCGCGATCGCCTCATCGGGCTTGGCCGAGCAGGAGGCTCTCGCCGCACTCACGGAGTTCGGCGAGGATGTGCACGATGCCGCGAAGGAATCGCCCGTCGACGTGCCCGTGTGGCGCGCCTCGCACGGCGCTGACCCCGCGTGGCCGAGTCCCTGGGGTGCGGGCCGGCCCGGCTGGCATGCGGAATGCACGGCGATGGTGCTCGATACCTATGGCTCCAGCCTCGACATCCACGCGGGTGGAGCGGACCTCGCCTTCCCGCACCACGCCTATGAGGCGGCCCAGGCCGAGGCGGCGACCGGGGTGGTGCCCTTCGCGCGGAGTTGGATGCGTGTCGGCACCGTGCGCATCGACGGCGAGAAGATGGCCAAGTCCACCGGCAATCTCGTGCTGGTGGCGGACCTGCTCAAGGAGCATCGCGGTGCGGCGATCCGGATGATGATCCTCGACCGGCCCTGGTGGGAGGCATGGGACTACTCGCCCTCCCAGCTTGA
>JBIKKK010000108.1:0-7078 GCA_044360385.1 Candidatus Nanopelagicales bacterium | reverse complement strand
CACTTCGCTCGTTGCAATGTGGAACACGGCGAACGACGCACTCTGACTGTCAGACCGCCGACGTAACGTCACGTCATGGACATCACCTCCGTCGCAATCACTCATTCCGCAGACACCGCCATCCACGCCGCGCTCGCACCACCACCGCACGCCTCGAGTGCGCGAGACAAGCGACTTCTCGATCTTGCTCATGAGGCCGGCATCAGCGGTCATGCCCTTTCCCTCCTCGAGCGCATCGACCTTGCGCACCTGAGTGCGCATGATCGGATCACGTACCTCCGACAGGTCACAGCGTGTGCCGCGTGGTTCGAGGCATTCCAGACAATTGCGACGGCTGCGGTCGCCGGCCCGACGACAGGCTGGCCGGAGCATGAGATCGAGCAGCGCGTGCACCAGGACGTCGGCGAAGTCGGCGGCGGCGCGCTGTCCGAGGCAGAGCGCCACACCCTGGCGGCACGAGTGCGCGACGAGGAGTGGCAGGTCCGCGAGCGCGCTATCGCCCTCGAGGTGAGCATGGCCACGCGGGTGTCGCCGCGCACGGCAAGTCGCCGTGTGGATTCGGCGCGTTTGCTGGTCGAGACCCTCCCGAGGGCACTGGGTGAGGCATGGGCCGGGCACTGGGGATACGGGCACCTCAGAGTGGCGGAGAAGGAACTGATCGACGTGCCGGCCCCTCTCCGTGAGCAGGTGCTTGACGACGTGCTGCCACACGCGGCGACCGACCATCCGCGCCGACTCACCGATCGCCTGCGCAAGTCGCTCGCTCGGCGTGATGCCGCGGGCATGGCCGGTCGCACTCGCGAGCGTGCGCAGGAGCGCGGCGTGACGATGTGGATGATGAAGGATGGGCAGGCGCGACTTGCCATCACAGGACCCTACGAGTCCGTGACGGACACGATGCGCCAACTCACCACTATCGGCCATGCGCGTCGGGCAGCTGTGCGTGCTGCCGAACCAGACTCGGCCTACTCCCTCGACGCCGCCCGATTCGACTCAGCCGGTTTCGCCGTTCGCCAGGTGCACACCCAGTTGGTGAGCGGAGGGCAGTTGGTGAGCGGAGGGTGCGCGGCACAGGAGTCTCCGAGTATCCACAGCGACGCGGGGATTCCCTCGGGCAACCTTGCCGCGAATATCCACAGCGACGCCGGCCTTCCCCCAGGCAACCTTGCCGCGACTGTCCACAGCGAGTTCGACGTTCCCTCGGGCAACCTTGCCGAGGTGGCGGACGAGTGGTCCCTGACCCTCGCCGGGACTCCTGGTAGCCGACCACGCAAGCAGGCCTCCGTCATCATCGATGTCGCCACGGCCATGCACCTCGCCGATGAGCCGGGATTCGTGCCGGGCTATGGCTGGGTACCCGCACCTATCGCACGCGAGATCCTCGCGGACTCCGAGTCATGGCGACGATGGCTGCTTGACGACTCCACGCGCGAGATCATCGACGCCGGATCCGTGCGCTACCGCCCGAGCGAGGCACTACGCGACCTCGTTGCGGGTCGCGACGTCACCTGCACAGCCGACACGTGCACCCGGCCGGCCAGCGAGACCCAACTCGACCACGCCATCGACTTCGACGGTCGCAACACCACCCCCGCCAATCTCCACCTCGTCTGCGGGCCCGATCACCTCGCAGTCACCGCCGGCCACTTCCTCATCGACGAGGGCGATGACGGTCGCGCCGAGTGGATTTCCACGGCATCAGGGCATGCCTATCCGTCCTACGTCGACCCGCTGCACGAGCGACCCTCGGCTCCTACGTAGGCGATGCGGCAGGGCTCGCAGTCTCCCCCGGCGGCCTACGCCGCTGCCGGGGTGTCCCGGTCACGCTCGACGGCAAGCGCCGCTCGCGACAGGGGGGCGCCTTTGGCACACTGTCGATATGGGCCTGTTCAACCGTCGCAAGAGGCACGCCGCGTGGGATCGCGGGAGCACCCGCGAGGACATCAAGCACCTCGAGGAGTTCACGCGCACCCGCACCGGGGTGGAGGCCTATCTCGAGCCCGTGACGATGGCCACGGAGACCACGCTCGTCCTCGTCGCCTATGACGGCGAGTGGACGCGCCGCCGGGTCGAGTCACCCGAAGAGGCGGCGGACCTCACGAAGAAGTGGGGTATCCCGCTCTACGACACCCAGAAAGTGGGCTATCCCCCGCGCATGCGCGAGTGGACCGAACGCAATAAGCGAGACCGCGGAACTCTCTAGCGCGAGACACCGTCGCTGGAGACGTCGTCGCTGGAGACCGCGCGGTTGATGCCTCCAGCAGCGGGCGCCACGCCTCCAGAAACGGGCGCCACGCCCCCAGACTTCAAGGCCGTCACGCCTCCAGCAGACCGCCGAGCCGCGCGAGCAGCAGTGCCTCCGCCAACACCATCCGTTCGAGTTCGACGAGATCCACCGACTCATTCGGCGCGTGAATATGCGCCCCCGGATCTTCAGCGCCAAAGAGCATGATCTCCGCCTGCGGCACGACGTCGGCAAGTGCGGCGAGCAGCGGGATGCTCCCCCCTTCGCCCACATCAGCCGAGGGCTTGCCGAAGGCCGTCTCCATCGCCCAGCGCGCAGCCTCGTACGCCGGGCCATCTGTCACGATCGCGCAGCCTCGACCCTGCTCCCCCGGTGTCACGGTGACATCCACACCCCAAGGCGCCGCCTCGCGTAGGTGTGCGCACAGCGCATCCATGGCCGTCTGTGTGTCGGTGCCCGGGGGAAGTCGCAGTGACAC
Organism: Candidatus Nanopelagicales bacterium; assembly: GCA_044360385.1. Taxonomy (GTDB): domain Bacteria; phylum Actinomycetota; class Actinomycetes; order S36-B12; family S36-B12; genus Mxb001. The sequence continues at coordinate 4,355 of JBIKKK010000108.1, read as the reverse complement.
TTTGGCGCGGGCGTAGGGGATGACGGCGTTGATCGCACCCTCGACGGCAGGCGCGTCGAGGCCGATGACCGAGACAGCGGGCCGGGTGACGAGACGATCAGTGAGCGGCCCGGTGCCGAGCAGGGGCTGGTCCGGGCGCATCCCGAGCTCCGCGCGGAACTCCGCCTCATCCGCCTGCGCCCCCTGCCAGGGATAGCCAGGGACGATGGTCGTGTCGCCATTCTCGTCCCGAAGGGTGTCGAGGATGCGAATGAGCGCGAGCAGCGCATCGGGCGCTGGGCCGCCGTACATCCCCGAGTGAGCCGGACGCGGGAGTGTGCGCACTTCGACCGTCGCATCCACAAGCCCGCGCAATGCCGTGACGAAGGTCGGCTCCCCGATCGCGCGATTACCGACGTCGGCGATAACGATCACCTCGGCCTGCGCCACCTCGGGGTGCTCCAGTACGAACTCAGGCAGCGGACCACCGCACTCCTCCTCACCCTCGATGAGAGCGATCACCTGCACGGGCACGTGACCAAGTACGCGCTGGAGCGCGCGGATCGCCCCGAGGTGCATGACGATGCCGCTCTTATCGTCAGCGGCGCCGCGCCCATAGAGGCGGCCGTCATGCAGGGTTGGCTCGAAGGGTGGGGTCTGCCACGCATCAAGATCGCCGGCGGGCTGTACGTCGTAGTGCGCATAGAGCAGCACGCGCGTTGAACCCTCGCCAACGCGGCCTACGACGGCTGGCTCACCGCCATCAATAGCGAGCAGCTCCGTCTGCATGCCCGCCTCATCGAAGAGGCGCCGGGTCTCATCCGCAGCTTCACGCATCGGCTCGCGGGGGAAGCCGGTGAAAGCGCAGGAGGGAATGCGCACAAGATGCGCGAGGTCGGCCTGGAGCTGCGGCATCAGCTCGCGGACGGCCGCGCGCAGGGAGTCGACGGTGCAGTTGCTCATGCGAGCAGGCTAGACGACCACGAGCCCCACGCCCACGGCTGCCAATGTGACGAAGCCCGCGGTCATCAGAGCCAGGGGCGCCAGGCGCGACTCCCCGGCACGGTTACGAGTGAGGCTCCGCATGCGGACCAAGGCAACGCAGAGGATCAGCAGGCTAGGCACCACCCAGGCGATCGACCACCACTCGTGGCCGGCGATGTAACCCGATCGCCACATGAGCAGGCCGATCAGCGCCACGATGAGCGTGGTCCGCAGCCATGCCATGCGGGTGCGAGCGACGGGATCGTCGAAGGGCAGATCGTCTTCGTGGACCTTGTCTCCCTCGCCAGTTCCGCCCGGTATCACCGTCACTCCACGAAGACGAGAGCGAGCCCGATGGATACCGCGATAACGACGAAGACGATGCCCAGCCATAGAGCGGCACTGCTTCGACGCATCACTCCACCCTCGTGCATGACGGCATCCGCCTGGCGCCAACGCACAATGCCGACCACTCCGACGAGCGCGCCCAGTCCGATTGTCGCTATGGCCAGCCACTGGACGAATTCCGATCCGGATGCCAGGGCCACGAACTGATCGAGCGCCACCCCGCCCGCGACAAGAGCAAGGCCCGTGCGTAGCCATGCAAGGAAGGTGCGCTCGTTGGCAAGGATGAAGCGGTAGTCAACGACGGGTTCCGTCATCGCACCGTCACCTTCCTCACTTCTTCGTGCCCTTGGCGGCCTTCTTGGCCGCCTTGCGCTCCCGAGCCTGCTGGTCGAGCACCTCGGCCTGCTCGAGTGTGGGAGCAGAGCCGCCGAGTCGCGCGGGGATCCACCAGGGCGATCCCTCGTAGGGATAGCGCGCCACCGTCTGGTCGAGCAGGTCGCGCATTCGCGCGCGCAACTCGACCGTCAGGGCCTCGGCGTCCTGTCCGCGCTTGGGGTGCATTGCCTCGCCCACGGTGATCGCAATGGTCGTGCCTCGCGAGAAGTCCTTGTGACCGTAGGAGAGGATGCGCGCGCCACCGAGGATGCACATGGGGATGAGGGGTACGTCGGCCGCGACAGCGATGCGCACCGCACCCGTCTTGATGTCCTTGATGTCCATGGCCCGACTCATCGTGGCCTCGGGGAAGATCCCGACCAGCTCGCCGGCCTTGAGGTAGGTGACCGCGTCACGGAAGGACTGGCTGCCCTGCTCCCGATCGACGGGGATGTGGCGCATGCCACGCATGAGGGGGCCGCCCAGCCAGTGCTTGAAGACCGCGTCCTTGGCCATGTAGCGCACAAGGCGCTTGCCTCGCCTATTGGCCGGCTCCCCGCCGAGCGCGAAGTCGAGGAAGCTCGTGTGGTTCATGGCGAGGAGGGCGCCGCCCTCCAAGGGGATGTTCTCCTCGCCCACGACATCGAAGCGGATGCCGAGGCCGCCGAAAACGCCCTTGGCGACTCCGACGATGGGTCGGTACGTCGGATCCCGTCGAAACGGTGCGGTAGCCACGCACACGACGGTAGCGGCTGGCAGGCTGTGACCGTGACGGATCCCAGGGACGCGCCCGCTCAGCATCCGGAACCCTCAAGCAGCGGTGATGCCGGGGCGGCGGCTCCCAGTGAAACTGCGGCTCCCAGTAAAGCTGCGGCTCCCCGTGAAACTGCGGCTCCCCGTGAGGCTGCGGCTCCCAGTGAAACTGTGGCTTCCAGCGAAGAGGAGCGTGCCCAGGCCGTTGCGCTCGAGGACTTCATCCTGGCGCTTGGCCGGGCGCAGCTCGCCGCCGGCTATCCCGTCGACGACGTGACGACGACCCTCAACGCGGTTGCTCGGGCCTACGACCGCACCGACTTCGGCATCTTCGTGCTGCCCAACGCAGTGATGGTGGATGATCCCGTCGTCGGGCGCGCGCGTGTCATCCCCGAGGGCAACGACCACCTTCGCCTCGACCAGGCGGCGGACGTCCATGAGATCGCCGCACAGGCCCGACTCGGCACGCTCGACCTGGCCCAAGGCACACGGGAACTGGAGGAACTCCCGGAGAAGCCGCCGAGGTTCCCCCCGTGGCTCTCCATCGTCGGCTACGGCCTCGCATCCGCTGGGTTCGCGTTGGTCTTCCGACTGAGCCTGTGGGGCGTCGTCATGGCCGCCATCCTCGGGCTCTTCGTCGGCATCCTGCAGGCATACACCCGCACCCGACCCAATCTCGCACCGCTCGTGCCCCCGATTGCGGCGACACTGTGCTCCTTCGCTGTCTTCGGCTTTGCGTCACTGATCGACCAGGAGGTGCAGCCGCTCCGGGTGGTCGCCGCGCCGCTGATCACACTCATTCCGGGCGCAGCCCTCACTCGGGCGACGCAGGAACTCGCGAGCGGACATGTCGTCTCCGGTGCGTCTCGCCTGATCGCCTCGATCGTGCAGATTCTCATCCTGACGTTCGGCGTACTCGTGGGAAGCATGCTCGCCCGAGTCTCCCCCTACGACCTCACAGACCTCACGGAGACGCAACTCCCACTGTGGGCAGCGTGGATTGGTGCCGCCGTCTACGCAGTGGGCCAGGCCCTCGCCTTCAATGAGCCCCGAGGCGCGCTCGTGCCGGTCGTGATCCTGCTGCTCATCGCCTTCAGCATCCAACAGGTCGTATCCGTCGCACTGGATGCCGTCATCGCCGCAGGCCTGGCCGCGACGGTCGCGCTCTTCCTCGCCATCGTGATCCAAGACCGTGGCAAACGACAGATGCCCGCCTTCGTGCTCTTCTCACCGGTCTTCTGGCTGCTCGTGCCCGGCTCCCTCGGCCTCGTCGCCCTCACCGAGGCGCTCACCGGCGCGCCAGACGACTCGCTGCCGAAGGCCGAAGGCGATGTCGGGGGTGCAGTCCAGGCCGCGCCGACCGCTGGTGGAGGACTGCCCACCTTCAGTGACCTGAACATCGACAGCGAGGCATCAGTCGCGCTGATCTTCGGCGCTTCGATCATCGCGATCACCATCGGCATGCAGATCGCCTCCCTCGCGGGCCGTCTCGTGCGCAAGCTCCCCGATCTGCCGGACTTGCCCGAGGTGAAGGTCCCGGGCATCGGGCGCTAGCGAGTGCGGCCGGCGGGGCGTTGGTCTTGTCCGTCTTCTTGCCGATCTTGAGGATCTCGACGTAGAGCACGCGGAGCGCAGGGGCGGCATGGGACCAAGCAGCCGCGACAGAGGAAATGGACCGATCCCAGCACATAGGCCGCCCAAGGGCCAGCAGCCCTAGACAGGTGTTCAGACTTCGTTGAGTGGCGGCTCATGCACGCAACTTTCCCTGACGGCGCCACACACGCCGCCACTCAACGACGTGGAGCAGGCCCCGAACTGCCGCGCGCCACAAGCCGGGTCTCAACCTGGCGATGCACCGAGTCCTTAGCCGGATGTGAAATGCGATCCGTGAGGAGGTCTGCCGCTGCCCGGCCCAT
>JBIKKK010000107.1:0-7126 GCA_044360385.1 Candidatus Nanopelagicales bacterium | reverse complement strand
CCAGCCGGCAAGGAGTTCCTCGACCTTGATGTAGTCATCGCGGTTCGTGGAACAGGGTTGGGCACCCACCGCTCGGAGTGCCGCGTGGATCACCTCGACCTGGTCGTTGAGCGTGCCGATCTTGCCCGCCGCCGGGCTGTCCGCATTGAAGAAGTCAGCCCACGCGGTGATCTCCCCGCCCGACTTCGTCGGGTCGTAGGCGATGCCCGTCGTTCCGTACATGTACGGCGCGGAGTACAAGCGGCCCGGATCGAAGTAGACGTCCATGAACTCCGGCTTGATGTACTGGCCGTTGGGGAAGGAGGCCGGATCGACTTCCTGGAGCAATCCGAGCTCGATCATCTGAGCGACCATGTAGTCGCTCGGCACGATGACGTCGTAATTGGCGCCACCGGCCTGCAGCTTGGCGAGCATCGTCTCGTTGGAATCGAAGTTGTCGAGGTTGACGGCGATGCCCGTCTCGGACTCGAATCGGTCGAGCAACTCCGGAGAGATGTAGTCGGTCCAGTTGTAGAGGTTCACCTCCCCGCCATTGGGCGTGGGGAAGTCACCCGCCGGAGCCTCCGGGCTGGCCGCATCCGACGCGGCTGCCGATGATGCCGGCGCACTGCTGGTCTCGCCGCCCCCGCCGACGGTGGTCTCACCGCCGCACGCGGACAGGGCGAGGATTCCTGTCATGCCGAGTGCCAGCCACATGCCGGACATTCGGCGGTTCTTCCACCGTTTCATTCCTTACCTCTTCCTTCTCGCGATGATGTAGGAGATGGTCACAATAACCACGCTGACGAGCAGCAGCAGCGTGGAGAGGGCATTGACGCCCGGGGTAATGGCATTGCGGATCATGCCGAAGATGTAGACCGGAAGCGTGGTGCCGCCGGCTCCCGCCAGGAAGTACGACACGATGAAATCGTCGAGGCTGATGATGAAGGCCAGGAGCGCGCCGGCGACGATGCCGGGCGCCAGCAGGGGAAGCGTGATCCTGCGGAAGATCGTCCACTCGTTCGCGCCGAGATCCGCAGCGGCCTCGTAGATCGACAGGTCGACCGTCCTGAGCCGGGCCCTGATGGGGAGTAGGGCAAAGGGGATGCAGAACGCCGTATGGGCAAGCGTGATGGCGTCCACGCCGAGCGGGAAGCGAATCTGGACGAAGAGCGCCAGGGTGCCGATGGCGAAGACGATCTCGGGGATGACGAGGGGAGCCATGATGAGCGACCAGGCGAAGGTGCGCCCCGACCTTGCCATGCGGAGCAGGCCGATGGCGAGTCCGGTGGCGAAGAGGACGGACAGCACGGTGGAGATGCTGGCGACGCGGAGTGAGTTCATCACTGCCCGCTGGATGTCGTCGTTGGTGAGGACATCGGCGTACCACTCGAGGCTGAAGCCCTTCCACACCGTCACCACGCGATTGCTGTTAAAGGAGTACGCGACGACGAATACGAGGGGGATGTAGAGGAACGCGAAGACGACGGCTGCGATGGGCCCGAAGAGGGGGAAGTTCTTCAGTGAGGTGCCGGTGCCGCGGGGAGTCCTCATATCAGCGACTCCAGGCTCTGATTCGCACCGCGTCGACTCGATCGCCTAGCGACCACGGCGAAGATGACGAGGGCCACCATCACCAGCACGAGCACCATGACCGAGAGGGCCGCGCCGAAAGGCCAGTTGCGCGAGGCGCCGAACTGCGCCGCGATGACGTTGGCGATCATCGAGGTCTTGCCGCCGCCGAGAAGTTCGGGTGCGAGGTAGGAGCCGAGTGCCGGGATGAAGACCAGGATCAGCCCTGCGATGATCCCCGGGCGCACCGCGGGCAGCACGATGCGGCGTAGGACTTTGGCCTTGGTGGCCCCCAGGTCGTAGGCGGCCTCGGCGAGCCGGAAGTCGAAGCGCTCCGCGCTCGCGTAGATCGGCAGGATCATGAAGGGCAGGAAGGAATAGACGAGGCCGACAATCGTCGCGAAGGGCGTGTAGAGCATGGGCAGGGGCTCCGCGAGGATGCCCAGGCCGGTGAGCGCGCCGTTGATGGGGCCGTTGTCGTTGAGGATGATGATGAAGGCGTAGGTGCGGATCAGCAGGCTCGTCCAGAACGGAATCGTGACGAGGAAGACCAGCAGGGTGCGCCATTTGGGCGGGCGCGTCGCGATCCACAGTGCGATGGGGATCGAGAGCACCAGGCAGACAACCGCCGTGATGAGCGAGTAGAGCACCGAGTTGAAGAAGATCTGCAGGTACGTCGGATCGAAGCTGCGCTCGCCGGACAGAGACTCCGAGTAGAAGAGTTCGACGTACGGCTGGATCGTGAACTCCCACTTCACTCCCACGCCGAGTTTGGCTCGGCTGAGGAAGGAGAAGATGACGATGATGACCAGGGGCGCGAGCACAAGCGCGATGAGATAGGCGATGCCGGGCAGCCCCGCCCACCAGGATCCCTGGCCGGCGCGGGGTGCACTCGCGGTGCGCCTGCGTGCCATCAGGCGTCCACGATCCTGACCGAACCGGGGCGGAAGGCCAGCTCGCAGAGGCCGCCCGTGGCCAGTCCTGCGGCGCTCGCTGCTGGCTGGCGCGCCGAGATCGTGGCCTCGCCGACCTGTACTACTGCGTGGAGGTCACCACCGATGAACGTCGCATCGACGATGGGGAAGCGACCCTGCGGATCGGCGCTGATGACCACGTCCTCGGGGCGGACGGCAGCAACGGTGCGAGACGTGTCAGTCGCGGGGGAGTCCGACGCCCATGCATCTGCCGGGATCGCGCCCCAACCTGCGACCTCGGCTCCGGCGGATCCTGGGATCAGCGTGAGGAGGTTGGCCTCGCCGATGAAGTCCGCGACGAAGCTCGTGCGGGGGCGGAGGTAGACGTCACGCGGTGGACCCACCTGCACGATCCGGCCCTCGTTGAAGACGGCGACCTCATCTCCCATGGACATGGCCTCGTCCTGGTCGTGGGTGACGAGGATGAAGGTGATGTGGGTCTCCTGCTGTAGGCGCTTGAGCTCCAGCTGCATGCCGCGGCGGAGTTTGAGATCGAGGGCCGAGAGAGGCTCGTCAAGCAGCAAGACCTCGGGCTCCTTGGCCAGGGCCCGGGCAAGGGCGACGCGCTGCTGCTGTCCACCGGAAAGTTGGTGCGGGCGACGACCGCCAAGATCGCTCAAGCGCACCAGCGCCAGCGACTGGTCGACCTTGCGTGCGATCTCGTCCTTCGGGAGCTTGTCCATCTGCAGGCCGAAGGCGATGTTCTGGGCGACGGTCATGTGGGGAAAGAGCGCGTAGGACTGGAAGACGGTGTTGACCCGTCGCTTCCACACCGGCACGTCGTCGATGCGGGTGCCCTTGAGGTCGATCTGTCCGCTGTCGGGAGCCTCCAGGCCTGCGATGCACCGCAGCAGCGTCGTCTTGCCGCATCCCGATGGACCGAGAAGCACCATGAAGGAGCCGTCGGCCACCTCGAGGCTGACGTCATCAAGGGCTCGGACCTCTCCACCCTCGGGGGTGGGGAAGACCTTGGACACGCCGCGGATGCTCAGCGCCAGCCCCTCGGTGGCAGCCACCTAACTCTCCCCTTCCGGGCGCCGGGAGGCGCCTCGACACCCGGCCGAGACTAGTGCGGCAGGAGGAAGCGGCGTGGCGGAATCAGTCCCGTCGAGCGGCTCCTCAACGGGGCGAAGGTCGAGCTCAGCTGATCACGCGGACGTGATCCACGGCCGGATCAAGGCTGCCCCGCACCCAGCCGTAGGGAGATGCGGCCGTGGACCTGAGAAAGTCGATGATCGGCTGGGTCAGGACCTCGCCCGGGAGGATGTTGGGCACCCCGGGCGGATAGGCGGCGAGGGAATCTGCCGAGATCCGGCCGACGGCTTCGGCGGCCGGCACGGACTCAGTGGGGCTGAAGTACGCCTCGCGCAGGTCCATGGCTCGCTCCGCCAGCGGGGGCAGATGGATGGGCGGGTGGTCCCCCAGGTCCATGACAGGTAGGTCGTGGAGTGCGTCCACGAAGTAGTCGACGTCGAGGCGGCTTCCGGCGCCAAGGAGGCCGACGATGCAGGAATCGGTCGCCATCTCCACGTGGATCAGACTGCGCTCCTCGAGCAGGCGCCGTGCGACATATCCCGGGGTGCCACCCGAGCGAGTGTCCACGACGATGCGCAGTGGATCGAGAGCGATGACGTCGGGAGCGGCATGGATCGATGGATCGGGATCCACGAAGCGACCGCGCTCGTTGAGCAGCGCTCGCGCGCGCTCGAGGTCCGCGATGCTCGCGCCGATTCCTTCGAGTCCGTTGAGCTGGAGGTCGCGCCGCGCGAGGTCGAGCGAAGCGAAGAGCAGGGCCGAGGGGCTCGTCGTCTGCACCGTCGTCATCGCGCGGACGATCAGAGGCTCGAGGAGGTCGGCGTAGGGCCCTTCGGCCAAATGGAGCATGGCCGATTGCGTGAGACTCCCGCCGAGCTTGTGTGTGCTGGAGATGACGAGGTCCGCTCCGCTCTGGATCGCTGAGGCAGGCAGCTCGGGGTGGAAGCCAAAGTGGCTTCCCCATGCCTCGTCGACGACCAGCGGGATGCCGCGATCGTGGGCAACGCGTGCTAGCGCGACGACATCGGCACAGGCGCCGAAGTAGGACGGAGTGACGACGTACGCCGCGACAGCATCCGGATGCGCAGCCAGTCGAGCATCGAGATCATCCGCGGTGACGCCATGCGCGATGCCGAGCGCGGGGTCGATGGAGGGCAGTACGAACTCCAGTCGCAGCCCAGCAAGAATTGCCCCGTCGATCACCGAGGTGTGCACCGATCGCTGCACGACGGCCATGCCGCCGAGGTTGCGCAGGGCCAGGCAAGCGACGTGGTTGCCTTGCGATGCTCCGTTGGTGAGGAACCACGTGCGGCGGGCGCCCCATGCCTCTGCGGCGAGGGCCAATGCCTGCTGCAAAGGGCTGGGCTCCGTGGAACCGGGCTGGGGCAGGTCCACGCCCTCGGTGAACATCGGGATGTCCATCGCGAGCATCTCTGGGCCGGCGAGTGTGGCCAGGGCCCTGTGCCGGTCGGGCTCGTCCTGGTGCCCAGGGACGCCGAGCCGGATCCAGTCACCTTCCGCATTGCGGTGGAGGGCGTCGGCGTAGGGGGCCGGGGGCACATCGGTCATGGGTCCATCCAATCGTTCGGGCCCGTACGGCCGGAAGGGGCCCCTGGGTTCGCCCTAGGGGGACGATCTGCTGATTTCGCCCCGCTCCCTAGGCTGTCTGGACACAATGATCACCACACGTCTACGTGAGGAGTCCCATGCGCACCACCACCCGCCGCAGCCCGAGGAGCCTGATCGCCCTCGGTGCCCTCGCGGCCAGCTCGGTCCTTCTCGTCGCCTGCGGCGGGGGAAGCAGCTCCACCACCAGCAGCTCGGCTGCGCCCGCAGAGACCAGTGCGGCGCCTGCCGAGTCCAGTGCGGCTCCGGCGGAGTCAAGTGCGGCCCCGGCTGCCGTCGACGGACTCCTTGGCCAGATCCTCGAGACCGGGGTCCTGCGTGTCTCGACGGACCCGGCTTACCCGCCGCAGTCGTCGTACGACGAGGCGACAGGAGAATGGCAGGGCTTCGACATCGACGTCGCGAATGAGATCGCGACGCGCATGGGCGTCGTCACGCAGTGGGAGACGCCGTCGTGGGATGTCATCACCGCGGGCAACTGGAATGATCGCTGGGATATCTCCGTGGGATCCATGTCGATTACCGAGGAGCGCGCTCAGGTCCTCGACTTCTCGGAGCCGTACTACTTCACTCCGGCTGGCGTGGCGGTCCAGGCGGATAGTGACATCCAGTCCATCGACCAGCTCTCCGGCAAGCGGGTGGGCGTCTGCGGCGCCTGCACCTATGAGTTCTACCTCAACCGCACCCTTGCCATCCCCGGCTTCAACTTCGAGTTCCTCGTTCCGGAGGATGTCGAGATCGTCACCTATGACACCGACTCCACCGCCCTGCAGGATCTCAAGCTCGGTCGCGTCGATGCCGTCGTCTCGGCGGTGCCGACGATCGAGGAGGCAATCAAGAAGGGCCGCGAGATCCGCCTCGTCGGTGACCCGGTCTTCCTGGAGCCGCTCGCCGTCGCTGCTGACAAGAGTTCGTCGCTCTCGGTGACGAGCCTGATGGCCGAGATCAACTCGATCATCGCGGTGATGCACGCCGATGGCACCCTCAGCGAGCTGTCGATGAAGTGGTACGGCGTCGACATCACCAAGGGCCCTGGCGCCTGATCGTCGATGTCTGATTCCTCGACTCGCGAGGCCGTGCCGCGTAAGCGGCACGGCCTCGCGGAGTCCGTGGAGGCTGCGAGCCTGGCGATCCCCTTCCGGGTCAAGGTCGCTGCGGTCTGGGCGGTCATCTTCGCCTTCCTCGCTTTCGCGTTCTTCCGCAGTGGCTTCGACCTCGCCTGGATGATCGACAAGGCGCCCGCGATCGTGCGCGGCGTCTGGGTGACGATCCTCTTCTCGGTCATCGCGATCATCGCGGCAACCGTCCTTGCCCTGCTAGGTGCGCTGGGGCGCATCTCGAAGAACCCCATCGCCTACGGCATCAGTGGCTTCTACACGTCGTTCTTCCGCGGCACACCGCTCATCGTGCAGCTCTTCCTCTGGTACCTCGCACTTCCGCAGCTCGCGATCGGCCTGCTGCCGGAGCCCTATGCCTCGTGGTTCATCTGGCCCGCCCAGGTCGCCGGCGTCGTCGGCATTGCTTTCAACTACGGCGCCTACATGACGGAGATCTTCCGCTCGGGCATCGAGGCGGTGCCTCACGGCCAGACCGAGGCGGCCGACGCGCTCGGCATGTCCTACAGCCAGCGCATGCGCAGGGTCGTGCTGCCCCAGGCGATGCGCATCGTCATCCCGCCCACGGGCAATGAGTTCATCGCGATGATCAAGGACACCGCACTCATCGGTCTCCTCGGCACCACGCTGCTGTGGGCAGATCCCTTCCGCGTCGCGCAGCTCACGGGCAAGGCTGACTTCCGCAATCTCGAGGCGCTCATCATTGCCGCCCTCGTCTACTGGGGTCTCACCGCGATCTTCTCTTTCTTCCAGCGCAAGCTCGAGGCCCGCATGAGCAGGGGCTACGTGCGGACGGCGGTGAAGGCCTGATGACCTCACCCGTGG
>JBIKKK010000106.1:0-7213 GCA_044360385.1 Candidatus Nanopelagicales bacterium | reverse complement strand
CGTGATGGTGAGCGACCGCGTGAAGATCCCCACGCCGTACCCCTGCCCACCGCCACTGCTCGTCCAATCCCTCAAGGACCTCACCGCGCCCCTGAGCGGCTACCTCCGGGTGTCGGTGGGCTTCCCCGGCCTGGTGCGTCACGGCATCGTCTTGGAGGTGCCCGCCTTCTCTCGCCGGGAGTACGGCGGGCCAGCCGACCCCGAGCTCGTCCACCAGTGGAGCGGCTTCCACCTCGCCGACGCCCTGGCCCACGCCTTCAATCTGCCCACCGTCGTGGTCAACGACGCGGACATGCAAGGTGCCGCTGTCGTGGAGGGGCACGGGGTCGAATTCGTCATGACGCTCGGGACAGGCGTGGGCACGGCGCTCTTCAACGACGGCATCCTGCTGCCCCACTTCGATCTCTCCCATGGGCCTTTTCGCAAGGGCATGACCTTCGACATCGCATTGGGCGAGGCTCGCCGTCATGAGATCGGCACGAAGCGCTGGCGGCCCCAGGTGAGCAGGGCCATCGAGTGCTTCCACGACATGCTCTTCTTCGACAGGATCTACGTCGGAGGGGGCAACGCCCAGCGCCTGGACCCGGCTGACGTGGGACCCAAGGGCGTGATCGTGCCCAACACGGCGGGGATCCTGGGCGGCGTGCGAATCTGGCAGATGACGGGTCCGTGATGAGGACTCCTCAGCAGGCAGAGGCGGGTGAGGCATGACGCGCTGGCTCAGCGACGATGAGCAGGCCGCGTGGCGGGCATGGATTGCCGCGTCCCTGCTGCTTCCTGATCGGCTCAGCCGCGACCTCCAGGACGAGGCCGGCATTTCGCTTGCCGACTACGAGATCCTCGTCTATCTCTCCGAATCCCCCGATCGTCGTCTCAGGATGAGCGAACTCGCCGATCGCAACCTGTCTTCGCGCAGTCGGCTCTCCCACCAGGTGGACCGCCTCACCGACGCTGGATTCGTGGACCGTGAGCCCTGCTCGGAAGATCGACGCGGCTACTTCGCAGTGCTCACGCCACAGGGCTGGGATTTCCTCGTGGCCAGTGCCCCGAAGCACGTCGCGAGCGTCCGCGAGCACCTTGTCGACGTGCTGACCCCTGATGAGTTCGCAGAGTTGGGTCGCCTCTGCGCCAAGGTGACCGAGCGCCTGCGCCCCGCCGAGGGGGCCTGCGATGGCCCCGCCTGATGCGGCTGCCATCCGGGACCACCTCGCCGCCTTCCCGCCCCCGCAGCGCCGAGCCCTGGAGGCAATTCGCGCGTCACTGCGCAAGCTCCTGCCCGGAGCCGATGAGGTCGTCGCGTGGGGCATGCCTAGCTACCGCATCGACGGGGAACTCGTACTGAGCTTCAGTGGCTTCGCGGCGCACAACAGCCTCTTTCCCGGCGCCGGTGTCGTCACGGCGATGCGCACAGCCCTGCCCAACTACGACACGACCAAGGGCACGATCCACCTCCCCCGTGACACCAGTCCTCCCCTTGCCGCCCTGCGGACCGTCGTGCGGGCACGCATTGACGAGATCAACGACGCCTACCCGAAGTCCTCGGGCGTGACGAAGGCCTTCTATGACAACGGCTTCCTCAAGCACCGGGGTCGAATCAAGAACGGCGAGATGCACGGTGCCTGGGAGTTCTACCGGCGCGATGGGTCGCGCCTGCGCTCAGGGCGCTTTGTCCAGGGCGAGCAGGTGGGCCCCTGGACGACGTATGACAAGAGCGGCAACCCCCACCGGGTGACCGATTTCGGGTAGTCCCCTGTTGAGTCCCCTATTGCCGGGACCGCCTCACGGCGTCCGTCTCGCCAGGCTGCTCCGCGCATGAATTCCAGGAAAAGGGGCATGAATTCGCGGGGCGGGGGTGCGCCCGAGCACGCGGCCCGACACACTGGGCCCGTGATCGCCATCAGCGTGCTGAGCCTCAAGGGCGGGGTCGGCAAGACATCCGTGGCTCTAGGGCTCGCGGGGGCCGCGGCCAAGCGCGGACTCAAGGTCCTCGTCATCGACCTCGACCCGCAGGGCAATGCCACCTCGATCCTCCAGGCCCGCCATGGTCGCGCCAACGCCGCATCCGTCCTCGCTCACCCCACCGTCGAGACTCTCCAGGGAGCGGTGACCAAGACAGCGTGGTCCTTCAAGGAGGGTCGCGTGGATGTCGTCGGCAGCGACGCGGAGCTCATCCGCTTCGACGCCTGGACCGGCAAGCGCGGCTTCGCACCCAAGTTGGCCCGCGCGATGAAGCGGCTCGAGGGCTACGACGTCGCCGTCATCGACTGCCCTCCGTCACTGGGAGCCCTCACCCGCGAAGCCCTGGCTGCCTCGCGACTGGCCGTCGTCGTGACGACACCGTCCTACTTCGGAGCACAGGGCGCCGAGCGCGCTATCGACGAGATCAATGAGATCCGCAAGACCGTCAACCCAGATCTGCGCTTCGCCGGCATCATCGTCAATCGCATGCGCGAGAAGACCGATGAGCATCGCTACCGCAAGCGCGAGCTCATCGCCATCCACGGCCCGGGAGCGGTGCTCAAGCCCTCGGTGCCCGAGCGGGTCGCCCTGCAGCAGGCCGAGAGCACCGGCGAGCCGATCTCATCAATGAAGTCCGCCGGGGCACGCGACGTAGCGAAGGTCTTCGACAAGCAGATGGCGCGTCTGATCAAGATGGCCCGCGACGCCGACACCGCTGAGTCCGAATAGCCGGACGAGACAGGGCGGCGGACGAGTCGACCTGTAAGCCGGGTTCTGTCCTCGCGTGAGCGAGGGGTGATCATCCATCTGGGACCACCGTTGCCGATGGCCTCGTGCGACCTACCAGCAGGATTGATGAGCGGGCCGCTCTCCTGCCTGGACCTTGCGATCCACTTGATCTAGCTCCGGGTGGGGTTTGCCGAGCCACCGCAGTCACCTGCGGTGCTGGTGGTCTCTTACACCGCCGTTTCACCCTTACCGGCGTTGCCGCCGGCGGTCTCATCTCTGTGGCACTTTCCCGCGGGTCACCCCGGGTGGGCGTTACCCACCACCCTGCCCTGTGGAGCCCGGACTTTCCTCGATGCTGATGGAATCAGCACCGCGATCACCCGGTCGGCTCGTCCGCCGCGCCTCCAGGATACCGCCGCGGATAGGCGCGCGGACCGCCTGCGGGGTCTAGGGTGCGGCGCGGAGGTACGTGGTGAAGAAGTCAGTGGGGACCGGAGTGTTCATGGCCGCCACCACAGTGGTGATGTTCGTGCCGCCGGTCGTGGCTCATGCGACGGGACACTCCGCCCTCGCGGGCGCCCTCGTGATGCCCACCATCGCTGCATTCCTGCCCGCCCTGCTCTCCGATGTCCGCACGTCGCTCTTCGCGGCAGCAGTCGTGAGCGTGGGCGGGGGGCTCGCGGTCGCCGTGTCGGGTGATCCGGTCCTCAGCGGGCTGGCGATGGCCGCCGTCGCGCTGATCATCGGCATCGGCTGCCGCTGGGGTCGCTCCAAGAACCTCATGCTCGTACCCATCACGGTGGGGTTCATCATCTGCCTGCCCCCCTCCCTCGGGGACGGACGAATGCTCGATGGGGTCATCTTGGGCGCGGCGTGCCTCGCTGCCGCACTCTGGGGCACCGCAGCAGGGTGGTTCCTTGGCCGCTCGATTCCCAAGCCAAAGCACTCCACCGAGGCCTGGGCGCGCACCTGGTCCTTCGCCGTCGTGCTCGCCATCCTCACCGGCGTCGCCGCGGGGATCTCGGTGGGAATCGACTGGGGCCATGCCGGTGCGTGGTTCATCATGACGGTGGTCCTCGTCTTCCAGCCCTATCTGCAGGATGCCTACCAGCGCACCTGGCAGCGTGGGGCGGGCACCGTCGTCGGCGTGCTCCTGGGCTTCCTGATCCACCTCGTCGTGCCCTGGCCCACCGCGGAGCTGATCATGGGCGAGGCCCTTTTGATCGTGTCGATACTGGTCATCTCGAGTGGCAAGTACCCCTACTGGTTCTTCACCGCGCTGATCACGCCTGCGATCGTCCTGCTGGCCGGAAACTCGGGGAACTTCCTCGAAACAGACGGCTCGCGACTCGTGGCGACCTTCGCGGGCGTTGGCCTCGCCTTCCTGGCGGAACTAGCCCTCACTCCGCTCTATCGCGCCAGTGCCAAAAAGCACGGCCACGCGCACTTCTAGAGTGGGCGAATGTTCATCCTGCTCCCGCCCAGTGAGGGCAAGTCAGGGCCGTCGCAGGGCCCTCGGCTCGCGCTGGCGAGCCTGTCCTTCCCCGAGCTGACGGACACGCGCAAGGAAATCGCCGACGCTCTCGTGCGCCTGTGCGCGGGCTCGGCGACCAAGGCCCGCACGACGCTGGGAATCTCCGCGCGACAAGGCGACGAGTTGGAGCGCAATCGGGCGCTCTTCAGCGCCCCTACAGCTCCCGCGGGCCAGGTCTACACGGGCGTGCTCTACGAAGCCCTCGACTTGGCCACCCTCGACGCCCGCGCGCGGCGCCGAGCCGCGAGCGATGTGGCGATCGCCTCAGCGCTCTTCGGCCTCGTGCGCGTCACCGACCGCATCCCTGCCTACCGGCTCTCCGGCGACACGACCCTCCCGGGTATCGGAAAACTCGCGAGTGCCTGGCGCGAGCCGGTCGCGGAGGCGATCCGTGCGGCAGCCGGGCGAGGAGTTGTCCTCGACCTGCGTTCGTCGGCGTACGTCGCCCTGGGTCCTGTGCCCGCTGATCTCGCCCAGCGCACCGTGATCGCCCGCGTCCTGCAGGAGAAGGGCGGCAAGCGCAGCATCGTGAGCCACCACAACAAGGCGACCAAGGGGCGCCTCGTGCGGGGGCTGCTCACTGAGCCGAAGCCCCGGACGGTCGATGATCTCGCGGGCGCCCTGGGCGACGCGGGCTATCGCGTGGAGCTTGAACCGCCCCGAGCCGAGAACAAGCCGTGGACGCTCGATGTCATCGTGAAGGAGCTGTGAGCTAGACGCCGAAACCCGGGTCGACGTCGCGCAGGTGCGCGGACTCCGCGAAGCCGAAGAGCGAGGAGTTGCCGTCGGCAAACCACGCGATGGTGGTGAGGGAGCACGGTGCGAGCTCCATGCGGTAGAGGCTCGACAGGGGAGCATCGACGCAGATCCCTGTCATGAGCTTGATCGGCGTAACATGGGAGATCACCGCCACGCGCTGACCACCGTGGCGCGTGAGCAGACCGCGACGTGCACGATCCACGCGGTCTCGGCACTCTGCGAAGGACTCCCCGCCCGGAGGCGCCACATCGGTCGAGGCGAGCCAGGCGGCCAACTCCACGGGCCAGCGCTCGCTCACCTCGGCGAAGGTGTAGCCATCCCACTCACCGAAGGAGCACTCGGCTATCCCGGGCTCGATGTCGATGGGCGCACCGGTCGCCTGGGCGACCCGCTCCGCTGTCTGCAGCGTGCGCAGCAAGGGTGACGCGACGATGGCGTCGACTCCACCGCGCGCCGCGATCTCGCGGGCAAGCGCCTCAGCCTGCTGCTCCCCCAGCGGCGCGAGGGCCGGATCGGCCCCGCCCGACCCGGAGAAGCGCTTCTCTAGGCTGTACGCCGTCGCGCCGTGCCGGCCGAGCAGGGTCATCGTGGGCGTCCCGAGGTCCGTGGCCCAGCCGACCATCTTGTGGGGACGGGCCGCGGTGCGCTCTAGCCCGGCGGGGCGGCCCAGCCGCCCCTGTCGGGCTTCCTCTGCCCGATCCTCAAGCGCATCACCCACGACGTCCTCGGCGTCGGGAAGGCCCGAGCCCACTCGGCGGTCGATGCGCACCTTTTCGCCGCGCGACTGCGCATCGAGCGCCTCGTTGACCAGACGATCGGCGGCGGTGTTCTGCGCGCGAGGGACCCAGGTGTAGTCAACGTCGGTGCGCAGTCGTCTCACAGCAAGGGCGAGCTCGCGCAGGGCAGCGTTCTTGATTGCCCAGCGGCCACTCATCTGCTCCACGATGAGCTTGGAGTCCAGGCGGGCCTCGATGCGCGCATCCGGATCAACCTCCAGCGCATGCTCGATCCCGGCGAGGACTCCGCGGTACTCCGCCACGTTGTTGGTGGCCTCGCCGATCGTCTCGGCGACCTCGACGAGGACGCGGCCTGTCTCGCCGTCGCGCACGATGGCGCCATAGGCGGCGGGGCCCGGATTGCCGCGCGACCCGCCGTCAGCCTCGACGACGAGCAGGCGTGTCACAGGCCGGATTCCGGGGTGCGGACGAGGATCCGACGGCACTCCTCGCAACGAATCACCTCGGTGGGAGGTGCCTCGCGGATGCGACCGAGGTCGACGGGAGTGAGCTCAATCCGGCAACCCTCGCAACGACCGCGGTAGAGCGCTGCCGCACCGATGCCGCCGTTGTCGGCGCGCAGCTTGTCGTAGAGCGCGAGGAAATCTGCGGGGATGCCCTCCGCCGCTGCCGCGCGCGCCGCGAGTGCGATCTGCTCCTCATCGGCGAGATCGGCAAGGGCAGCGTCGAGGGAGTCCCTCGCGCCCGCGAGGTCGGTCGCGACCGCGTCTCGCTGAGTGAGGAGGCCGGCATGGGACTTCTGAGCCGATTCGAGTCGCTCCATCACCTCGAGTTCGACGTCCTCGAGCTCAGCCTGGCGGCGCGCAAGCGACTCCAGTTCATGCTGCAGATTGGACAGTTGCTTGGCGTCGTTGATGGTGTCCAGTAGCGCCCGATCCTTGTCCGACCGCAGCCTCACGAGGTCGACGTCAGCATCCGCCTTGCGCTGCTCGGCCTCCAGGTCGCTCACCTCGACCGCAGCACGGGTGATGTCGTCGTCCAGGGCTTTGGCAACAGCATCGAGCTCCGCGACGCGCACGGCCTCGGGCAGAGAGGCGCGGCGATGCCGAGCACGATCGACCTCGAGATCGTGGCGTTGCACTTCGAGCAGGGTCATCTGGTCCTGCGGATCGGCGTTCAGAGCCCACCCCTTAGCGTCATCGCCCACGGGTCGGTGGGCCGTGCGGACACGATGCTCTCCACCGTAGTCCCCTCGGCCACGAGGTCTTCGCCGAGGAGAAGGGCCGCCTGCGCAAGCCAGGGCCACTCGCTCGCCCAGTGCGCCACATCGACGATCGCGCAACCACCCTCCTCCAGGTGCTCGAGGGTGCGGTGATGCTTGAGGTCGGCCGTCACCAGGACGTCGGCGCCAAGCGCGGTGGCGGCGGGGAGCAGTGAATCGCCGGATCCCCCACAGACCGCGACGCGCTGGATCAATCGTTCAGGTTCACCGGCG
>JBIKKK010000105.1:0-7269 GCA_044360385.1 Candidatus Nanopelagicales bacterium | reverse complement strand
GCCGACGCCTCCCACTGCGCCACGACATCCGCGAGGAAGCCCGCGCCCTGGGGGGATTCCTCGGTGACGGCCCGGTCACCCGTGTCGCCGTAGTAGCCGATGGCGGAACCGCATACGAGTACGGATGGCTTGGGGTCAAGGGCGGCTGCAGCCTTGGCGATGGTCGTCGTGCCCTGCACGCGCGAGTCGAGGATCTCCGCCTTGTAGGCGTCGGTCCAGCGCTTGTCGCCGACGCCGGCGCCAGCGAGGTGGATGATGCCGTCGACGCCGGCCAGGCCAGCAAGATCGACATCTCCGGAGCGCGGGTCCCAGCGCACCTCATCGGGTGCCGAGGGGGCACGGCGCACGAGGCGGATGACCTCATGGCCGCGCGCGCGCAGCGCGGGCACGAGGGCAGAGCCGATGAGGCCGCTCGCGCCCGTGACGGCGACGCGCATCAGGCACCCACGTCCGCGAAGGTGCCTTCTTCAAGCCGACTGCGCACGGCGGTGAGAAACCGTGCGGCGTCGGCACCATCGACCAGGCGATGGTCGTAGGTGAGGGCGAGGTAGACCATCGAGCGGATCGCGATGACATCGCTTCCGCCGTCGCTGATGACGATGGGGCGCTTGACGACACTCCCGGTGCCGAGGATCGCCACCTGTGGCTGGTTGACGATCGGCGTATCGAAGAGTGCGCCGCGGCTGCCGGTGTTGGTGAGGGTGAAGGTCCCTCCGGAGAGCTCGTCGGGCGACACCTTGTTGGTGCGCGTGCGATCGGCGAGGTCGGTGATGCGCCGAGCGAGGCCCGCGACGCTGAGATCGCCGGCGTCCCGCACGACGGGCACGAGCAGCCCGCGGTCGGTGTCGACGGCGACGCCGAGGTTGACCTCGCCGTGGTAGGTCACGGTCCCGGCGGCCAGGTCGAGTGACGCATTGAGTGCGGGGTACGCCGCGAGCGCCTCGACAGCCGCCTTCGCGAAGAACGGGAGGAAGGTGAGCTTGACACCTTCGCGAGCCTGGAATTCGCCCTTGACCCTGTCGCGCAGTGCGGCGATGCGGGTGACGTCGACCTCCACCACTGTGGTGAGCTGCGCGGAAACCTGCAGTGACTCGACCATGCGCTCCGCGATGACGCGACGCAGTCGCGACAGGGGCTGCGTGGTCCCGCGCATGCCTGCGGTGGCCGCCGGTGGCGCCGCAGATGCCGCTACGGGAGCCGAGGGTGCGGAAGTTGGTGCGGCCGGGGCAGCTGCGCGCGATGCTGCGGCGAGCACGTCCTGCTTGCGGATGCGCCCGCCGACACCAGTTCCGACGACGGTCGACAGGTCGACGCCCTTCTCCGAGGCCAGCTTGCGCACCAAGGGAGTGACGTAGGCCTCATCATCGCTGTCGTTCGAGGCGACCGGTGCCGGTGCGGCAGCGGCAGTGGGTGCGGGTGCGGGTGCAGCGACGGGAGTCGGCGCGGGGGCGGGTGCAGCGACGGGAGTCGGCGCGGGAGTCGGCGCGGCAACGGGAGCGGGTGCAGCGGGAGCCGATGCCGCGGCGGGAAGTGCACCGGCATCTCCGATAACGGCGAGCTCGGTGCCGACAGCGACGGTCGTGTCCTCGGGCACGCGGATGGCGAGCACGATCCCGCCCGCGGGAGCGGGGATCTCGGTGTCGACCTTGTCGGTGGACACCTCGACGATGGGCTCGTCGGCGGCGACAGCCTCGCCGACCTTCTTGAGCCAGCGCGTCACGGTGCCCTCGGTGACGGACTCGCCCAGGGCAGGGAGCAGCACCGAGGTGGTGCCCGCGCCGCTCGTGGCCACGGGTGCCGCAGTTGGCGCGGCGACGGGTGCTGCCGGTGGCGGGGGCACCGGCGCCGGTGCAGCAGGTGCTGCCGCGGCAGGTGCGGGTGCGGCCGCGGGTTCGGGTGCCGAGGGAGCCGGCGCGGGGGCGCCTGCCTCCGAGGCATCGCCGATGACCGCGAGTTCGGCGCCGACGGCGACGGTGGTGTCCTCGGGCACGCGGATGGCGAGGAGGACGCCGCTGGCGGGAGCGGGGATCTCGGTGTCGACCTTGTCGGTGGAGACCTCGACCAGGGGCTCGTCGGCGGCGACGGTGTCGCCCACCTGCTTGAGCCAGCGCGTGACGGTGCCTTCGGTGACGGACTCACCGAGGGCGGGGAGGGTGACCGAGACGGGCATGGGACTCCTTCGTGCGATCGCGTCAGGCGTGGGCGTGCAGGGGCTTGCCGGCGAGGGCGAGGAAGGCCTCGCCCATCGCTTCGTTCTGGGTGGGGTGCGCGTGGACGAGGGAGGCGACGTCCTCGGGGTAGGCCTCCCAATTGACGATGAGCTGGGCCTCGCCGATCTGCTCGCCAATGCGCGAGCCGATCATGTGCACTCCGACGACAGGGCCATCGGTGCGCTGTACCAACTTGATGAAGCCCGTGGTCGCGAGGATCTGGCTCTTGCCGTTGCCACCGAGGTTGTACTCATAGACCGACACCGCGTCCGCGCCGTACTGCTCACGTGCCTGCGCCTCGGTGAGGCCCACCGAGCCGATCTCGGGTTCGGAGTAGGTGACGCGGGGGACGTCGACATCGGGGATGGGGCGCGGTGCAAGTCCGCCAATCTCCTCGGCGACGAAGATGCCCTGCTGGAAGCCGCGATGAGCGAGCTGCAAACCGGGCGTGATGTCGCCCACGGCATAGACCCCGGCGACGTTGGTGCGCAGGCGCTCGTCGACGAGCACCCATCCGCGCTCCATCGCGATGCCCGCTTCTTCGAATCCTAGTCCCTCGGTCTGTGGGCCGCGTCCGACTGCGACGAGCAGGATGTCGCCGTCGAGTGTCTCGCCGTTCTCGAGCGTCACGTGCACACCCGCGTCGTCCTGAGTGGCCGACTGGAAGCGCACGCCGGTGGTGAAGTCGATCTTGCGCTTGCGGTAGGCGCGCTCGAAGGCCTTGGAGATGGCCTCGTCCTCGGCGGGCACGAGACGCGGCAGGCCCTCGATGATGTGCACGTCGGACCCGAAGGACTTCCACACGCTGGCGAACTCCACGCCGATCACGCCGCCGCCGAGCACAATGACCTTGCCGGGGACGTAGTCGAGGGTGAGGGCCTGGTCGGAGGTCATGATGCGCCCGCCGATCTCCAGGCCGGGCAGGCTGCGGGCGTAGGAGCCGGTGGCGAGCACGACCGCCTTGCCGGTGTACGCCGTGCCGTCGACGGTGACGGTGTTGGGCGACGTGAGACGGCCTTCACCTTCGACATAGGTGACGTTGCGGCTCTTCACCAGGCCTTGCAGGCCCTTGTAGAGGCGACCGACGACACCGTCGCGGTAGGAGTTGACCCTGGGCATGTCGATGCCCTCGAGCGTGGCCTTGACGCCGAAGTCCTCGCTGTCGCGGGCCAGGTCGGCGACCTCGGCGGCGTGGAGCAGTGCCTTGGTCGGGATGCAGCCGCGGTGCAGGCAGGTGCCGCCGAGCTTGCCCTTCTCGATGAGGACGACGGAAAGACCGAGCTGCGAGGCCCGCAGCGCGCAGGCGTAACCCCCGCTGCCGCCTCCCAGGATGACGACGTCGGCCTCAGGCACGGCGGCTCCCCTCACATCGATGTGGGGGTCATCCTTTCACCGTCTGCCCGAGGCCCTGCCCTCAGGGCAGGCGGCCCTCGGCGACGTCCTCGGCTGCCTGGATGAAGGTCCGCACGGCCGCGCCCGTCCCGCCCTTGGGGGTGTAGCCGTAGGGCCCGCCGTCGTTGAACGCCGGCCCGGCGATGTCGAGGTGCGCCCAGGGCTGGCCCTCCGGCACGAACTCCCTCAGGAAGGCGGCGGCCCTGAGCATGCCGCCCTTGCCGTCGCCGATGTTCTTGATGTCGGCGATGGGGGAGTCGAGAGTGCCGCGCGACTCCTCGGGGATAGGCATGTGCCACATCGTCTCGCCCGCGCGCTTCGAGGTCTCGTAGATCGCGACGCGTAGGTCGTCGTCATTGGCCATGATCCCGGAGGTGCGGTCACCGAGTGCGACGGTCTGCGCGCCCGTGAGCGTGGCAGCGTCGATGATGAGGTTGGGCTCCTCTTCAGATGCGGCGACGAGAGCATCGGCGAGGATGAGGCGACCCTCAGCATCGGTGTTGAGCACCTCCACCGTGCGGCCGCCGTAGATCGTGATGACATCGCCGGGGCGCTGCGCATGGCCACCGGGCATGTTCTCCACGGTGGGGATCCAGCCGATGACCTTCACTTTGAGTTTCAGCTGTGCGATGGCCGCCATGGCGGCGATGACCGCGGCGGCACCGCTCATGTCGCACTTCATCGTCTCCATCGCCTTCGGCGGCTTAAGCGACAGGCCGCCGGAGTCGAAGGTCACGCCCTTGCCGATGATCGCGATCGAGCGCTTCGCTCCCTTGGGCGCGTACTCCATGCGGATGAGTCGGGGAGGATTTGCTGAGCCCTGACCGACGGCGAGGATCCCGCCGAACTCATCGCGCGCCAGGGACTCCTCGTCCCAGACCTCGACACCCACGGGCAGCTTGCGCACGGCCTCGATCGCCTGCTGCGCAATCTCCTCGGGGGGAAGCGCGGAAGGGGGAGTGTTGACGAGATCGCGCGCGTAGTTGACGGCCTCGGCGATGATCTCGGCGCGTGCAAGCGCTGCAGCCTGATCCTTGTCCTTGGGGTCGCCAGTGATCACGATCTTCTGCACGGGCGCGGGCTGGCTGGCGGCGCTCGCACCCCGGAACGAGTGGAACGCGTAGTTGCCGAGCAAGGCGCCCTCAGCGACCGCCTCGATACGCGGCCCGTCGGGAGCGGTCACGACGATGCCGACGGAAGTGGCTCCCGCAAGACTGCGCAGGGCGGCACCCGCTGTGCGACGTACCTTCTCGTAGTCGAGGATCCGCGCCTCGCCCAGGCCGACGGCCACGATCATGCGTGCCTTGACGAGCCCGGTGCCGGGGATCCGGGTGATCTCGCCGAGCTTGCCCGTGGCACCCAACGCCTCGAGGGACTTCTCGAGGGAGGTGCGCACGTCGGCGGGCAGTGCCGGGGGGCCCTCGAGGCGCTTCTTGCCCTCGTCGGTGATGCCGACGATGAGGGCGTCGACGTCGAGGGTGGTCACGGGGGCGGCGGTGAGGGCGATGCTGGTCATGGGCGACGACCCTAGGCCATTGCACCAAGAGTCGGGCGCGGATGTCACGAGCCGCTAGGGTCCCTCGCCATGGCCACCCCTCGCGAACCTGCGCGCCCGACCGGCGAGGTGCCCACCAGTCTTGTCCGCAACCTCGGGCTCTTCGGCGCCATTGCCGTGTCACTTGCCGTCGTAGGCCCGAGCATGTCCGTGAGCCTCAATCCCCAGGCCATGGCTGAGCAGGTCGGCGGGGCGGTGCCGTTGGTCTACGTCATGGCCCTGGTGCCTATTGCCACGATCGCCATCGCCTTCATCGTCCTCACGCGGCGGCACGGCACCGCGGGATCGCTCTACACGCTGGTTGGCCTCGAGCTGGGGCCGCGCGCCGGTGCCATCTCGGGTCTGTGGCTGCTGTCGGCCTACTGCACCTTCACGGCGCTCACCGCCGCCTCCTTCGGCATCTTCACCGCGAGCTTCATCGGGGCTCTCACCGGCCTCACCGTCTCTACGCCCGCGACGTTTGCGCTCATGGCCGCTGGGCTGGCTACGGCGCTCTTCTTCTCCATCCGTCCCGCGCGTCGAGCGGGGCACCTGCTGCTGGGCATGGAGGGCGTCACGATGACGCTCATCACCGTGACCGTGATCCTCACCCTCGTGGCTCTCCTGACCACAGGCGGCCCGCAGGGTCAGACGGTGGACTTCTCGGAGTTCAGCCTGAACGGTGCCTCCACGGGAGCGCTGGGTCTGGCGCTCACCTTTGCGATTCTGTCGACCGCGGGATTCGAAGGCGCTGCGGCTGCGGGTGAGGAGACGCGCAATCCCACGCGCAATGTCCCCTTGGCAATCCTCGCCACCGCCATCCTCGTCAACGTCTTCTACATCCTCGTCACCTCTGTAGGCGTGTGGTCCTTCGGTACGTCGTCGAGTGAGATGCAGGCCTTCGTTAACAGCGCATCGCTACCCGGGGATATGGCCGATACCTACGTCTCCACGGCACTCGGTGACCTCATCACCCTCGGCGGAGCGGTCAGTTCGCTTGCCTGCATGATCGCCGCGCAGATCGCCGGCGGACGCATCATGTTTGCCTTCGGTCGCGACGGAGTGCTACCCGAGCGCCTCAGCGTGCTCTCGCACCGGTGGTCGACACCTGTGCTGGGGAGCGTCATCACGGCGTGCGTCGGCGCAGCCATCGTCGTGCTCTCGATGATCCCGACGGCGGCGGTGCCCTTCTCCGTCTTTGAACTCACCAGCGACTACGCCGGGGTCCTGATCGTGTCGGCGTACGGCGCAGCATGCGTGGCCGCGGCCGTCGTGCTCTGGCGCAGGGGTGGCCGGGCGCGCCTGGGAGCCCTCATCCCCATTGCAGGCGTCGTCATCGTGCTCGTCGTCTTGTACTTCTCGCTCTTCCCGCTGCCCACTGGATGGGAGCTCGTCGCTCCGGTCGCGGGCGTCACCACCGTCATCGTCATGACGGTGCTCGGCCTTGCCTTCAGCGGACGTGCGGCGGCACAAACGGCGGCTTCATCACGGTGAAGCGGGCCTGACGGCCGCGGATGTCCACCACCACCTCGTCACCTTCGCTGATGGAAGGATCGAGGAGGGCAAGGCCGATCCCCTCTTTCAGCGTCGGTGAAAACGTGCCACTTGTCGTCTCCCCGACAGCGACGCCATCGGCGCTCAGCACCTGCATACCGGGCCGGGGGATGGCGCGCTCCGCAGCGAGCAGTCCGCGTAGCCGTCGGCGCGGTCCGGCCGCGCGCTCAGCGACGAGCGCATCCCGACCGGCGAAAGCGGGCTTGTCCCAGCCCACTGCCCACACCAGACCCGCCTGCACCGGGGTGATGTCGAGCGAGAGTTCATGGCCGTGGAGCGGATAGCCCATCTCGGTGCGCAGGGTGTCGCGCGCGCCGAGTCCGGCAGGTGTGGCGCCTGCTGCGACGACGGCGTCCCAGAGGGCGGGGATGACAGCCGCTGGGGCGAGGATCTCGTAGCCGCGCTCGCCCGTGTATCCCGTGCGGCAGACGACCGTGGGATTCTCCTGCCAGCTCGCGCGCACGAAGCTCATGTAGTCATGACCGCAAGGAAGACCCACGGCCTCGAGGATCGCGTCGCTGCGGGGGCCCTGGACGGCGAGGATGCCGTAGTCCTCGCGCTTGTCGGTGACGGTGACGC
>JBIKKK010000104.1:0-7408 GCA_044360385.1 Candidatus Nanopelagicales bacterium | reverse complement strand
ACCCCTGCACGCCCGGTGGTCGGCGTCACAGTGGTGCCGAGCTCAGGCTGGGCCCAGGTGACGGCGTCACGGACCAGGTCCGCGGCCTCGACGAGGGCGTTGATGCCCCGCTCGGGGTCAAGGCCCGCGTGGGCGGCGCGGCCATTGATCTGCACGAGGTACCACGAGGTGCCCTTGCGCGCGGTCTTGAGCTCTCCCTCGACGGAGGGCTCGAGCACGAGCACCGCGTCGGCGTGGCGGGCGGCATCTTCGATGACGGCTCGAGAGGTTTCGGAGCCGATCTCCTCATCCGTGGTGAAGAGCAGTCCGACCCCTGATGAGGCATCGAGACCCAGCAGCGCCAAGGCACCGATTGCCTGGACGACACCGACCTTCATGTCGAAGACTCCCGGCCCCGTCATGCGGTCTCCATCCACCGCCCACGGGATCCGATCGAGTGTGCCGATCGGCCACACCGTGTCGAGGTGTCCGAGCAGGAGCACGCGGGGATGGTCCGGCCCCCAGCGCAGCACTGGCCTCCCCCCGTGCTCCGTGATTCGGGCCGGACTGCCGAGCCATGACTCGATCAGGGTGCTCGCGGTGGCCAGGCAGGTGCGGCACGCGTCGATGTCGGATGACGGCGATTCGACCTCGACCAGGGTGCGCACGCCCTCGATGAGGTCGGCCTGACGAGAGCGCGCTGCGGCGAGGATGTCCGGGGTCACCGGCCCATGGTGCCGCATGGATGCCCCGGCTACGGCGTCGGTGGGTCGGCCCCTGTCATCCGTCGACGCGCGTGAGTCCAGGGGAACCGCGTCGACGGGTGACGAAGTCTGACTCGATACGGTGCCGCTCATGGGCCTGCGCATCGAGGTGGCGGACGAGCCCGACTCCATGGCCGCCGCGCGGGCAATCTTCGACCAGGTGTGGCCCGGGGAGGGCACGCAGGTCACGTCCAACCTGCTGCGCGCCCTTCTGCACGCGGGCGGCTACTGCAGTGTCGTCATCGATGACGAGGGCGATCGCGTGGTGGGCGCCGCTCTCGGCTTCCCGGCACGCGATCCGTCGCTAGCCGGCGGCGTCTTCCTGCACAGCCACATGGCCGCTGTCGTCGATGGCATGCGCGATCGCGGCATCGGTGCCGCGATCAAGCAGCACCAGCGGGCCTGGGCAATCGAGCAGGGCATCCCGGTCGTGGCGTGGACCTTCGATCCATTGGTACGCCGCAACGCGCATCTCAACGTCAACCGGCTCGGCGTGGAGGTGCGCGACTACCACCCGGACTTCTACGGCGTCATGACCGATGCGATCAATGCCGGTGATCGCACCGATCGCCTGGTCGCGTGGTGGGTGGTGGACTCCGAGCGCGCTCACGCTGCTGCACGCGGGGACCTGCTCATCCCCGACCATGAAGCGCACCTCGGATCGACCCGGGATCTCATCCGGGTCGACGACGGCGGTCCACGACTGACGGACCTGCCCGCACCCGGGGAGACCGTCCTAGTGTCGCTTCCCGACGATGTCGTGAGCATGAGGCAGGCCGATCCTGATCTCGGGTTGCAGTGGCGCCTCGCGGTGCGCGCAGCGCTTACCGCCGGCTTCGACGCGGGACTGCGTGTGTCCGCGGTCACTAGCGCTGGAGCCTACGTCCTGACCCCGGAGGAGAGTCCGTGACATCAATCGATCTCGTCCGCCTGCACCGCATCGACATGCCGCTCGTGCGTCCCTTCCGCACATCCTTCGGCACCCAGGAGGCTCGCGATGTGCTCCTGGTCGAAGTTGTCAGCGATGGCGTTTCCGGCTGGGCCGAGTGCGTCGCGATGGAGTGGCCGGGGTACTCAGCGGAGTACGTCGATGGCGCGGTCGACGTACTCGTGGAGCACTTGATCCCCGGAGCGCTCTCCGACGGCCTGCTCGACCCGCACGAGGTCCACGCTCGCCTGCGTCGCTACCAGGGCCACCCCATGGCCAAGGCCGCTCTCGAGACCGCCGTGCTCGACGCGTGGCTGCGCCAGCGCGAGCAGTCGCTCGCCGACTACCTCGGAGCCGTGCGCACCGAGGTCGACTGCGGTGTCTCAGTGGGTATCCCCGCAAGCATCCACGCCCTCCTCGAGGAAGTGGCGACGTACGTCGATGCCGGCTATCGGCGCATCAAGCTCAAGATCGAGCCAGGCTGGGATATCGATGCGGTGCGCGCGGTGCGCGAGACCTGGCCCGACATGCCGATGCAGACCGATGCCAACCAGGCCTACACGCGTGAGGATTCGGCGCTGCTCGGGGCCATGGACTCCTTCGGTCTGCTCCTCGTCGAGCAGCCGCTCCCGGAGGACGACCTTCGTGGTCACGCCCTGCTCGCCGAGCAGATCACCACCCCCGTCTGCCTCGATGAGTCGATCATCTCGGTGGCCACCGCGGATACGGCGATCGCCTTCGGAGCGACAAGCGTCATCAACATCAAGCCCGGGCGCGTGGGTGGATACCTCGAAGCCAAGGCAATTCATGACCTCTGCATGGAGCGCGGTGTGCCGGTGTGGTGCGGGGGCATGCTCGAGACCGGAATCGGGCGTGCCGCCAATGTCGCCCTCGCGGCACTCCCGGGTTTCACGCTGCCCGGAGACACGAGCGCATCGAGCCGCTACTTCGCGACCGACATCACCGAGCCCTTTGTGCTCGACGATGGACGACTGCGCGTCCCCACCGGCCCCGGGATCGGCGTCGATCCGATTCCCGCTCTTCTCAAGGAGTTCACGACCTGGTCGGCGGAGATTGAACTGGGCTAGATCAGCGCCGCGCTAGATCAGTGGCCGCCGGGGTCAGTGCACGTGGTCGGGGATATCCGCCGCGACGATGCGCGACACCGCGAAGGTCCGGACCTCACCGGTGATCCGGTCGACGGCGGTGAGCATTCCCGCTTGCAGACGCAGTGGGTCGACAAGGCCTTCGCCATCGCCATAGCCGAGGCGCACGGTGAGTGAACCCGCGATAGCCCGCCGCAGGACGGCTATCGTCTCGGTCGCGGGCATGGGCTCGAGTGCGAGATCCGTCTCCCCGGCGAATCCCGTGGCGCGCACGCCGGGCTGATCGGCACGCAGTGTCGCGAGGGCTGCCTGGACAAGCGCGGGTGTGACATCGCGGCGTACGAGAGGCGAGCCCGCAGTCTGGCGTGGCGCCCGTGCGCGGCGCCGGGGGACATGCGCCACCGTCCCGTCAGCGGTCTCTGCCACGGGGTGCAGGCCGAGGTCGCGGAGGATTGCGATGGCGTCCTCGATGCGTCCCGAGACGGTGACGACCGTGGGAGATACGCGGACGCATCCGAGCTCGGCCGCGCGAGGATCGCCGAGGAGAGCCTCGAGGGCCGTCTCGTCGTCGCAGCGGATGTACGCCGTCGCTATGCCCACGCGTACGGTCCCGTGGCGGCGAGCCGAGTCTTCGATCAGATAGGCGAGGGGTTGCGGGACCGGAGTCCGCGAGGTCTGGGCGAGGAAGTCCAGCATCTCGGCTGAATCGCGTCCGGCATCCATTGCGCGACGGACGGAGGATGCGCTGAAGCGATGGACGATGGCGCCGCCCGTGCTCTCGACATCCGACATGAGCCGCAACTCGCGCGCGATATCGGGCAGCAAGGGCCCGGGTGCGATGGCCGTGAGGTCTGCTTGGAGCAGGACATGATCGAGGGGCTCCGGCATCGCGGCACGCACCACGTCACGTGCGGCGGGCGCATCCATCGCCGCGGCGCGCCCCATTTCGGCAAGTGCGCCGCCGCCCGTGAACCCGAGGATCTCCAACTCCTCGAGGATGGCGCGAATCTGCTCGCTGCGCTGCGGGCTGGCCTGTCGTGGCGCGAGGGCATCGATCGAGCGGATCACCTCCGCTACGTCGCGCGGGGCCTCGCCCGGGGGGAGCGATGCGAGGACGGTGACCACCTGGTCGCGCAGGAGCGGCTGCCCGCGCCGCTCGACCTCGTCGGAGAGGGCGTTGGCCTCACCGCCGACGAGCACGGGTGCGCGGAGGCTTGTCCACCAGGCCCTCGCGAGTCGCAGCCACTGCTCCGCGAGGGGTGCATCGTGCCAATCGTCGTAAGCGGCAGTGGGCCGCCAGCGCTCCTCCGGTTCGCCGTCGCGTCCAATGAGATGCGCGGCGTACGCCGTCTCGATCCACAGCGCCGCGGTCGCCTCGTCGACCTCCAGCAGGCGCGCGGTCGATGAGAGGTCGCGCACGCCGAGGCCGCCCTTGCGCAGCACCGCGGGCGCATCGTCATCTGCCCACGCTTCAGCTATGGCGATGATCGCCATCACCGTGGCGAGGGCATGCTGCCCGGCTGTGCGCTCCACGATGCCAGCGTCACGGACTGTCGTGACCACCGGAGCGGGTGGCCACACGATCGGAGGTGCGTCGATGCTCGCCAGTGCTTCGCGGGCGGTGCGCACGAGACGTAGCGCGTCGTCCTCACCCCAGACGAGGGCGAGATCGCGTAGCCGGTCGAGTGACGCGCGCACAACCGAGTCCAGTTCCGAATCGAAGGCAGCGACGACCGTGTCCACATCGCAGGGCTCAGCGTGGGCGACGGCGCCCGCGACAGAGAGGGCCAGGCCATCGAGCCGGTCAAGGGCGCGCGAAGTCGAGATGGCCGACCCCGCCCGGGCGGCGAGTGCGGTCATGTCCGCCGGGACGGGGTGGAGGAGGTCGGGCCGGCCCGTGAAGAGGCGCTCTAGTTGGTCGTCGCTGCGACCGCGGAGGTCGTCGGCGAGGCTGCGGGCGGGCACCGGATGACGCTACCCCTAGGCTCACCGGGTGCGCTCGATCGGCTTCGACCTCGACATGACCCTGGTCGACTCCGCCGACGGCATCGTCGCCTCGGTCCAGCACGTGGTCGCCCAGTACGGCGTCCAGGCCGACGGCAG
Organism: Candidatus Nanopelagicales bacterium; assembly: GCA_044360385.1. Lineage (GTDB taxonomy): Bacteria > Actinomycetota > Actinomycetes > S36-B12 > S36-B12 > Mxb001. The sequence goes on along the minus strand of JBIKKK010000104.1, from coordinate 2,528 downwards.
TGAGATTCGCTCAACCATCGGGCTGCCCCTCGATCATGTCTTCCCTCGCTGGCTGCCTGATGAGCCCTACGACGTACTCCTCGCGGCCTATCGCGCCCACTACCGCGAGCACGGCATCCCCCTCACTCGGCCGATGCCAGGTGCTGCCGAGGCGATAGCAATGGTGCGTTCGCGCGGTGAGCAAGTGCTCGTGGTCACGGCGAAGTACGGCGCGGTCGCCGGTCTTGCGCTTGAGGCGGCCGGCCTCGACGCGGACGTGATCGTGGGTGACCTCTTTGCGGAGGGCAAGGCGACGGCGCTGCGCGAGCACGCTGCCTGGGCCTATGTCGGCGACCACCCGGGGGACATCCGCGCTGCCCGGTCCGCCGGCGTGCACTCGATCGCCGTGGCCACGGGGCCTACGTCGGTCGAGGAATTGCACGCGGTCGAACCCGACGTCGTGCTGCCGGATCTCACACATCTGCCGGACTGGCTGGCCCGCGCCTAGCTGGCTCCCTAGCGGCGGTGTCTTGACCTGGCCGATACGGCCAGGCCCACGATGACCAGTGCCAGCCCCACGCCGGTGATCATGGAGAGGAACCACCAGACCGAGGGCAGTTCCAGGTCGGGCACGACGAGGGGGAGCATGGCGATGACCGTGCAGACCAGTCCGATGACGGTGACGACGGCCCCGATGCGCAGCAGTCGATCGCCGGTGGAGCGTTCCGTGGCCATCCCGCCACCCTAGGGGCGCGGGAGCCCCCGCCCCCGTCTAGCCTGGTGTCCTGCGCCCGCTCGGGTGCTGGATGCGAGAAGGGGCTGCCATGCCGACCGGCAAGGTCAGGTGGTACGACGTGGACAAGGGCTTCGGCTTCCTGGCCACGGACGAGGGCGAGGACGTCTTCGTGCATGCCTCCGCGCTGCCCGACGACACGACCTCGCTCAAGCAGGGCGCCCGAGTCGAATTCGGCATCGTCGATGGCAAGCGCGGGAAGCAGGCCCTCAGCGTCATCGTCCTCGAGCAGCCTGCTTCCGTCGTCAAGGCGGGCCGCAAGCCGGCCGAAGACGTCGCTGTGATCCTCGAGGACCTCATCAAGCTCATGGACAGCGCCTCCAATCAGCTCCGGCGTGGCCGCTACCCCAGCGACGACCACAGCCGCAAGCTCGCCGCAGTGATGCGAGCCGTTGCCGACGACTTCGACGTCTGAGGGTGTCGATCTGATGCTGCGCCGCCTCGGCCGTCCCGTGCTCGCGATGTCGCTCGCTGTCGTGAGCGTTTTCGCGCTAGCCGCGTGCGAGAAGCCAGCCCCGGGCGTCTCCGTGGTCTCCGGCACGACGTCGGCCAATCGTGCCGCGCTGTGCTGGTCCTTCGACGGTGAGCCGCTGAGCGCCGAGAACTGCGCGCAGGATGTCGTCACCAAGGCTCTCGAAGGTGCTGATGTCGCACGTATCCCGGTGCTCCCCGGGCAGGTCATCGGGATCAGCGTGGACCCGGTCGTGGCCGATGCGGGGTGGTTCCCGGTCATCGGGTCCCAGCGACTGACCCAGCAGCCGATCACGTCGACGTACTACCGATTCACCTACCCCGACCTGCAGGAGGTGCCTCTCGACGGTGTCTCGCTTCAGGTCGTCGCTGGCGCGGAGGGCACGCTCGGGCTTTGGGTGTTCCAACTGACCCCGGCCCCGGGGGTGGAGTGATGTCTGACACCGTGCTCGCCAAGGCTGTCGACGTCGCTCGTGCTGCGGCCGAAGAGGAGGCCCCCTGGGGCACCGTCGGTGATCATGCCGGCGTCGATTACGACGATGAGCGTGTGGCCACGCACTTCTTTGCATGCCTGGATCCCGCCTACGTCGGGTGGCGCTGGTCGGTCACCGTCGCTCGGGCACCGCGAGCGAAGGCGGCGACTGTCGATGAGGTCGTGCTCCTGCCCGGACCTGAGGCACTCGTGGCTCCACCGTGGGTGCCGTGGTCGGAGCGGGTGCGTCCGGGAGACCTCGCTGTCGGCACGATCTGGCCGACAGCGACTGACGACCAGCGGCTCACGGCTGGCTTCACCGGCCTCGATGATCTTGACGGTGCCGCCGATCGCAGTCCCGTCCACCCGAGCCAGTGGGAGATCGGCATGGGTCGGTCGCGCGTGCTCTCCGCGCACGGTCGCGATGATGCCGCGGACCGCTGGTGGTCGGGTGAGCGTGGCCCTGAGTCGCCTATGGCGCGCTCGGTGTCGCTGACCTGCTCATCATGCGGATTCCTCATGCCCATAGGTGGGCCCCTTAGCCAAGCCTTTGGCGTCTGCGCCCACGACATGTCGCCTGCGGATGGCTGTGTCGTCTCGTTGGCCTTTGGCTGCGGAGCGCATTCTGAGATCGCCCTCGCGGAGAAGGAGCCGGTGGGCGCTCCTACCCAGGACTTCGTGGGCTTCGACACTCTCGACCTAGACCAGGCGGACGTGATCGTCGTGGACGTGTCGGTCGAAGTTGCGGCTGAATCCGTCGATGCGTCCGAGGCCGTCGACGCGTCCGAATCCGTCGATCAGGGCTGACGAGCC
>JBIKKK010000103.1:0-7416 GCA_044360385.1 Candidatus Nanopelagicales bacterium | reverse complement strand
GACCGATATCGCCCGGGTCCGACCAATCGCGACGGAAGTGACGGCCCTCGACGAGCATGTCCGTCGTCACGACCATGCGGCCGTCCGAGCACGCCAGCACAGCAGCGTCATCGCCCGGCCCCACAGGCACCTCAGGCTGCGGGCCCGTGGCCTGCAGGATGCGCTCCACGACGGCGATCTCGCCGAGGTCTCCCACCGTCGTACCCGTCACGCTGCCTCCCTCATCCCGCTCACTCCGCGCCCAAGCGCGCTTTCGCCTTCTGTCCCCGGTCGCTAGTCTGCCTGCTAAGGCAACGGTAGGGAGGACGACATGAGCGTCCAGGCATATGTGCTCGTTCAGACCGAGGTGGGTGCCACGGCAGGGGTCCGCTCGGCCATCGCGGGGATCGCCGGCGTGGTCTCCGCAGAGGACGTCACAGGTCCCTACGACATCATTGCGCGGGTCGAGGCCGGGTCGATTGACGAGCTTGGTCGCGACGTCCTCAGCGCCATCCAGCAGGTCGGGGGCATCACACGCACGCTCACGTGTCCCGTCGTCCACCTGTGACGGGCCTCTCCTCCCATGCCATCACGTCTGCTCCTCGCTCTCGCGGCGACCGCCTTCCTGGTCGGTTGTGGCCGTCAGGTGGCGGTGCCGCCCCCTGATGCACCCGCCGAGGTCTGCGCCTCGGTGACCATCCCTGCCACCGTCTCGGGCGCAGGACTGCGCCCCACCCCGGAGGCAGGCACGGCGGCCTGGGGCGAACCCCCCATCACCTACCGCTGCGGAGTGAGCCGACCCGCGTCGTTGTCCTCTACGTCGCGCCTCCTCGACGTCGCCGGCATCGGTTGGCTTCCGATCGAGGGCGAGGGGGGCACAGGCTTCATCGCGACTACGTGGCCATCACCCGCTGATCCGGTCTACGTCGAGGTGCTCGTGCCCGAGGACTACGCCGCGCCGGCCGACGTGCTCATCGACATCTCGGCCGCACTCGTCGCAGCGCCCGAGTGACGTCTCTCAACGCAGCCCTGTGCCCCGCCGACGCGCATCATCGATGAGCAGATCGAGCACCGTCGCGTAGTCGAGGCCACTCGCCGCGCACATGCGCGGGAACATCGAGATGGGCGTGAAGCCCGGCATGGTGTTGACCTCGTTGATCAGGACGGCGTCAGGCCGCACGAAGAAGTCGACCCGGGCGAGCCCCTCGCAGTCGAGTGCCTCGAAGGCCGCCACTGCGAGTCGGCACACCTCGTCCTCGATCGCCTGCGGGAGGTCTGCGGGGACGATGAGCTCGGCACCGTCGTCGAGGTACTTGGCCTCGAAGTCGTAGAACTCGTGATCGCCCCGCACGATGATCTCGGCGCAGCGAGTGGCCGTGGGTGCGCCCGACTCGTCGACGATGACGGCGCATTCGATCTCCCGCGCGTCCGCGACATGGGACTCGATGATGAGCCGCGGGTCCCAGGACCGTGCCTCTGCAATGGCGGCGTCGAGGCGGCTCGGGTCGCTCACCTTGGTGATGCCCACGGACGACCCGGCACGCGCGGGCTTGACGAAGACGGGGTAGCCCAGCGCGGCCACGCGGTCGCGGACCTGCCCTGGATCGCGCTCCCACTCGGCCGCCGTGACGACCACACTCGGCCCGACCGGCAATCCCGCCGCGGCGAGCAGTGCCTTCATGTGGCCCTTGTCCATCGCGGCGGCGGAGGCGAAGACACCGGATCCGACGTAGGGAATCCCCGCCATCTCGAGCAGCCCTTGCACCGTGCCGTCCTCCCCCCACGGTCCATGCAGGACCGGGAAGACGACATCAACGTCCCGGATCGCGTCGGGGGCATTGACTCCGGCGACCGGCTCGGGCAGGAGGACCGCGGATTCACCGGTGTCCTCCACCCCCGGCAGCGCGCCCGGTGCGGCGGCGGAAATTGCCGCCGGATCGGCGGCAACGCGCATCCAACGGCCATCGGGCAGGATGCCGACCGCCGTGACGTCGTAGCGCTCGTGATCCAGGGCACGCAGGATGCCCGCCGCACTCAGGCATGAGATGGCGTGCTCGCTGCTACGCCCTCCGAAGAGGACGAGCACCCGGACACGTCCCGGCGCGCGGATCCCGGTGCCTCCCACGCCCGAGACGTTAGTGCCCGACCCGAGCGTTAGGGTCGGCGCCATGCCGGAGCAGCCACCCTCCCCCTGGTCGGTCGACACGCAGCTCGTCCACGGCGGGCGCCCGCCCGCCGTGCCCGGCAATCCGGTCAATCACCCCATCGAACTCTCATCGACCTACCACGCGGGCGGGGCGATCGAATACGCGCGCGACGGGGCGCTGGGCATGCGGGCGCTGGAGGATGCCGTCGGGCCACTCGAGGGCGGTGAGGCCGTGGCCTTCGCCTCGGGCATGGCCGCAGCCAACGCGATCATGGACCTGCTGCCGGTCGGTGCCGTGGTCGTCGCGGCCGAGTTCACCTACACCGGCGTCGCACTGCGCCTGCGCGAGCTCGATGAGCGCGGTGCGATCACCCTGCGTCGCGTCGACATCGCCGACACCGCGGCTGTGGTCGAGGCGCTCGCGGGAGCCGATGCCGTCTGGATCGAGTCTCCGACGAATCCCATGATGGAGGTGGCCGACATCCCAGCCATCAGTGCAGCAGCACACGCCGTCGATGCCCTCGTCATCTGCGACAACACCTTCGCCACGCCACTGGGCCAACTCCCGATCGCGATGGGAGCGGATGTCGTCCTGCACAGCGGGACCAAGGCGGTCGGCGGTCACTCCGACTGCCTCCTCGGCCTGGTGGTCACCCCGGATCCCGACCGAGCGACCGCCCTGCGGCTGCGCCGCACCCTGCTCGGCGCCGCCCCCGGTGCGCTCGAGTGCTATCTCGTCCTGCGGGGCTTGCGCACGCTCGCCCTCCGGCAGGCGCGCTCCCAGGCCAGTGCGGAAATCATTGCGGCGCGGCTCGCAGAGCACCCTTCAGTGGAACGCGTGCGCTACCCCGGACTGCCGGGCGACCCCGGACGCGATCTGTGCACCCGCCTCATGTCCGGACCGGGCTTCATGATGGCCGTCGAGGTTGCCGGCGGTGCGGACGCAGCCCAGGCGGTCGCGGAGGCGACAACCCTGTGGGTCCACGCGACAAGCCTGGGGGGCGTGGAGTCGCTCATCGAACGCCGACGGCGTTGGCCCGCGGAGAATCCTCGTGTGCCCGAGGGACTGCTGCGACTGTCCGTCGGGATCGAGGACCCCGAGGACCTCTGGGCAGACCTCGCCCGCGCCCTCGACTCCTAGCCCAGCCGCGTCTCCGGCTTGGGCGAGCGCGACATGAAGGCGGCGAGCATCTCCCGCGGCTTCATGCCGTGGTGGACGACCTGCACCACCTGCTCCGTGATGGGCATGTCCACCCCGTGACGCGTGGCGAGGTCGAGGATCGACTGGCAGCTCTTGACGCCCTCGCACGTCTGCTTCGTCGCAGCGATGGTCTCCTCGACGGTGAGACCCGAGCCCAGATTGACTCCGAAGGTGCGGTTGCGCGATAGAGGTGACTGACACGTGGCGATGAGGTCCCCTACGCCTGCCAGGCCCATGAACGTGAGCGGATCGGCGCCGAGTGCGGTGCCAAGTCGCGCCATCTCGGCGAGGCCGCGCGTGATGAGCGCGGCCTGGGAGTTCTCGCCGAAGCCCAGCCCGGCGGCCATGCCGTTGGCCAGGGCGATGACGTTCTTGACCGAGCCGCCCACCTCGACCCCCGCGACATCGGTGGTCCAGTACGCACGGAAGTAGTCGGTCGTGCATGCGTCCTGAAGGCGCTGCGCACTGGCGCGATCCGAGCAGGCGACGGTCGTCGCAGCAGGCTGACGCAGGGCGATCTCCCGCGCGAGGTTGGGGCCGGAGACCACCGCGACGCGTGCCGGAGGGATCTCGGCGACGTCTTCGATCACCTGGCTCATGCGCAGCGTCGTGCCGATCTCGATGCCCTTCATGAGGCTGACGAGCACACTGTCAGGTGCCAGTTCTGGGCGCCAGCGCGCGAGGTTGTCACGCAGCGACTGGGCAGGCACGGCGAGCACGACGAGGGGGGCGCCCTCGAGTGCTTCGCGGTCATCGGCCGTCGCACGCAGGTCCGCCGGGAGCCGGATGCCCGGGTGGTAGCGCTCGTTGACGTGCTCGTCATTGATCTGCCGCGCGACATCCTCGTCGCGGCTCCACATCACGACGTCACCGCCGGCGTCCGCGAGCACCATGGCGAAGGCAGTCCCCCATGAGCCAGAGCCCATGACCGCGACACGACTCATGCTGCTTCTCCCCTGCTCATCTGCGACTGATCCTCGCGCACCTCACGAAGCAGGGAGGTGATTGCTGCCATGACCCGATCGGTCGCGATGCGAAGTGCCTCGGCATCGGGCTCCCCGCCCGTGCGCAGGTCATCGAGTTCCACCGGGGGACCGACGAGGACGTGCATCGTCTTGCGCGGGAAGGCCTTGAACTCCTTGCGATACGGCCCCATGACCTCGTGAGCGCCCCAGTGGGCCATGGGGATGACGGGGACTCCCGCGGTGAGGGCGATGCGAGCGGCACCCGACTTGGCAGCCATCGGCCACAGATCCGGGTCCTTGGTGATGGTGCCCTCGGGATAGACGATGACGCACTCCCCCGAGGCCGCGGCCTGCACTGCAGCCTCCACGGCCACAGCGGCGTCCTTGGTCCCGCGCATCACGGGGATCTGCCCGGCATGGCGGAGTATCCAGCCGACCACAGGCACCCGAAAGAGCGAGTCCTTGGCGAGGAAGCGCGGTGGTCGACCGTTGTCCCACAGGACATGGGAGATCACGATGGGGTCGAACCACGACAGGTGGTTGGCGGCGAGCACCATGCCGCTATCGACATCGAGGTTGCTGGTGCCCCGCCAGTCGCGTCGGGTGATGAGCATCATGATGGGCCTCAGGATCACCGCCGCCATGCGGTAGGCGAACCCGAGCCGATCGCTCCTCGTCACCCGAGACACTCCGCCTCACCTCCCTCTACGGCAGTCTCCCAGGACCGACGGGCCCCTGTCAGGAAGACGCCCATCGACGCCGTGGGATGCTCACGCGGTGAAAGAGCCCTGGTGCATCGTGATCCCGCTGCGGCTCAGCGACGCCAAGACCCGGCTCTCGACTCAGCCGGCGCCTCGCAGGCGCGCACTCGTCGTCGCCATGGCACGTGACGTCATCTCCGCGGCTCAGCACTGCCCGCTCGTGGGCGAGACGGTGCTCGTCGCCGACCAGGAGGGCCTCGACGCCGTGGCCGCGGCAGGTGCCCGAGCGGTCCTAGACCCCGGCCTGGGCCTCAACGCCGCCATCCGCGCGGGGGCAGCCGATGCACCCGGCCCGGTGGCCGCTCTTCTGGCCGACGTGCCCTGTGCGACGCCGGACCTCCTTGCCCTGGCGCTGTCCGCATGCACCGGAGAGCCCGCCATCGTCAGCGACGCGGAGGGCATCGGGACGACACTGCTCGCGGCCGGCGAAGTCCGCTCACTCGATCCGCGCTTCGGGACACGCTCGCGGGCGGCGCACATCGCTGCGGGCGCCCGAGAGATCAGCGATCCGACTCCCGGGGCACTGGCAGGGTTACGACGAGACGTCGACAGCGAGGTCGATCTCTGGGACGCCCGGCGCATAGGGCTCGGTGCCTTCACCCGAGCGGCCCTCGACGGCGCATGAAAAAGCGGGGCCGGGCAAAGCCCGACCCCGCTTCTTCTCGTCCGAGAACTACTTCTTCTTTGCAGCCTTCTTGGCGGGAGCCTTCTTGGCGGGAGCCTTCTTGGCCGGAGCCTTCTTGGCCGGAGCCTTCTTGGCCGGAGCCTTCTTGGCCGGAGCCTTCTTGGCGGCCTTCTTGGCGGCCTTCTTCGCAGGGGCTGCCTTCTTGGCGCCGCTCACGACGGCCTTGAACTCCGCACCGGGGCGGAACTTCGGAAGCTTGGTGGCCTTGATCTGTACGGCCTCGCCCGTCTGCGGATTGCGGCCGGTGCGCGCCTTGCGATCGTGACGCGAGAAAACGCCGAAGCCGGCAATCGCGACCTTCTCGCCACGCGCCACCGCGCGCTTGAGCTCGTCGAGGGCAGCCTCGACCACGTTGCTGACATCGCGCTTGCTGTGTCCGAGCTGTGTGGACACCGAGTCGATGAGTTCCTGCTTGTTCACTTAAGTCCCCTCCGGAGGGAAGTCGGACCGATCCTCAGATCGGTAGGCCGGTCCCGCGACCGGCGACGTACATCACCCTAGTACGACGCGGGATTTCCACCATCGGGGGGCTTGCCCGAATCGGTCAGAGATCAGCCAATGGTCGTCGGGGCGTAGGACGGTCGCGAGGATTCGAACCGTGCAATGGCGTCATCGTTTTGGAGGGTGATACCGATGTCATCCAGGCCCTGGAGGAGACGCCACCGGACGTACGGGTCGACGTCGAAGGGCGCCACGAAGTCTCCCGCTGTCACCGTCTGCGCCTCGAGATCGACCGTGACCGCGGTGGTGGGATCGACCTCGACAAGGGCCCACAGTCGCTCGACCGCATCCTGGTCGACGAGTGCCGTGAGCAAGCCTGCCTTGCCGGAGTTGCCGCGGAAGATGTCGGCAAAGCGCGAGGAGATGACGACGTTGAAGCCGTAATCCTGCAGCGCCCACACCGCGTGCTCGCGCGAAGAGCCGGTGCCGAAGTCGGGTCCGGCGATGAGCACGGAGACACCGGCGTACTCCGGCTTGTTGAGCACGAAGTCGGGATCACTGCGCCACGCGCTGAAGAGACCGTCCTCGAAGCCATGGCGGGTGATCCGCTTGAGGTACTCCGCGGGGATGATCTGGTCGGTGTCGACGTTGCTGCGGCGCAGCGGCGCGGCAGTGCCCGTGTGCACGGTGAAGGCGTCCATGTGGGCTCCCTAATCAGGCCAGATCGGCGGGCGAGGCGAAATGGCCACTGACGGCGGTGGCCGCGGCGACCTGCGGCGACACCAGATGGGTGCGGCCACCCGGGCCCTGGCGGCCCTCGAAGTTGCGGTTGGAGGTCGATGCGCTGCGCTCGCCCGGGGCGAGCTTGTCGGGATTCATGGCCAGGCACATCGAGCAGCCCGCCTCGCGCCACTCCGCTCCGGCGTCGACGAACACCTTGTCCAGTCCCTCGGACATGGCCTGCAGTCGCACCTTCACCGAGCCCGGCACGACCAGCATGCGTACGCCGTCAGCGACTTTGCGGCCCTCGAGAATCGATGCGGCCGCGCGCAGGTCCTCGATGCGCCCATTGGTGCAGGAGCCGACGAACACCGTGTCGACGGGGATCTCGCGGATCGGGGTGCCCGGGGCGAGGTCCATGTACTCCAATGCGCGCTCGATCGCGACGCGCTCGACGTCGTCCGCCGCGTCCTCCGGCGAGGGCACGGCGCCGGCGAGGGGCACACCCTGGCCCGGAT
>JBIKKK010000102.1:0-7426 GCA_044360385.1 Candidatus Nanopelagicales bacterium | reverse complement strand
CGTTCATGCGCCCGGGGACGCCGAGCGGATTGAGCACGACGTCGACCGGGGTGCCGTCGGGCAGGAAGGGCATGTCCTCGACGGGCAGGATCTTGGCGATGACGCCCTTGTTGCCGTGGCGGCCGGCAAGCTTGTCGCCCTCGGTGATCTTGCGCTTCTGCGCGACGTAGACGCGCACGAGGCGGTTGACGCCCGGCGGCAACTCGTCGCCCTCGTCGCGGTCGAAGACGCGTACGCCGATGACCTTGCCGGACTCGCCGTGCGGGACCTTGAGCGACGTGTCGCGCACCTCGCGCGCCTTCTCGCCGAAGATCGCGCGCAGCAGGCGCTCCTCCGGGGTGAGCTCGGTCTCGCCCTTGGGTGTGACCTTGCCGACGAGGATGTCGCCCGGAACCACGTCTGCGCCGATGCGGATGATCCCGCGATCGTCGAGGTCGGCGAGGACCTCCTCCGAGACGTTGGGCAGGTCGCGGGTGATCTCCTCCGGGCCCAGCTTGGTGTCGCGGGCGTCGATCTCGTGCTCGTCGATGTGGATCGAGCTGAGTACGTCGTCCTGCACGAGTCGCTGGCTGAGGATGATCGCGTCCTCGTAGTTGTGACCCTCCCAGGGCATGAAGGCCACGAGGAGGTTCTTGCCCAGTGCCATCTCGCCCAGGTCCGTCGAGGGGCCGTCGGCGATGACCTGGCCCTGGACGACACGGTCGCCCTCGTCCACGACGGGGCGCTGGTTGTAGCAGGTGCCCTGGTTGGAGCGGTGGAACTTCTGCACGCGGTAGGTCGACGTGGTGCCGTCGTCATTGGCGACGGTGATGTGGTCGGCCGACACCTCGGTGACGCCACCGGACTTCTCGGCGGTGATCATGTCGCCCGCGTCGTACGCCGCATGGAACTCCATGCCCGTGCCCACGAGCGGAGCCTCGGCGCGCAGCAGCGGGACAGCCTGGCGCTGCATGTTGGATCCCATGAGCGCGCGGTTCGCGTCGTCGTGCTCGAGGAAGGGGATCATCGCCGTGGCGACGGACCACAACTGGCGCGGCGAGACGTCCATGTAGTCGACGTCGGTCGCCGTGACGTAGTCGACCTCGCCGCCCTTGCGACGCACGAGCACGCGGTCCTCGCTGAAGCGACCGTCATCGGCGAGTGCAGCATTGGCCTGAGCGATGACGTGGAGGTCTTCCTCATCAGCCGTGAGGTAGTCGACCTGGTCGGTCACACGACCGTCGACGACCTTGCGGTAAGGCGTCTCGACGAAGCCGAAGGCGTTGACCCGGCCGTAGGTCGCCAGCGAGCCGATCAGGCCGATGTTGGGGCCTTCCGGGGTCTCAATCGGGCACATGCGGCCGTAGTGCGAGGGGTGCACGTCGCGAACCTCGAAGCCGGCCCGCTCACGCGAGAGGCCCCCGGGGCCTAGCGCCGACAGGCGACGCTTGTGGGTGAGGCCGGCCAACGGGTTGGTCTGGTCCATGAACTGAGACAGCTGCGAGGTGCCGAAGAACTCCTTGATCGACGCCACGACCGGGCGGATGTTGATCAGGGTCTGGGGCGTGATGGCCTCGACATCCTGGGTGGTCATGCGCTCGCGGACGACGCGCTCCATGCGAGACAGGCCCGTGCGAATCTGGTTCTGGATCAGCTCGCCGACCGTGCGCAGACGACGATTGCCGAAGTGGTCGATGTCGTCGGTCTCGATCTGGATCTCGCCGCGCGGCGCCTCGGCCACGGTCTCGCCAGCGTGCAGGCGGGCGATGTACTCGATCGTGGCGGCGATGTCCTCCTTGCTGAGAACGCTCTGGCTCAGCGGCTCGTCAAGCCCGAGCTTCTTGTTGATCTTGTAGCGACCGACCTTGGCGAGGTCGTAGCGCTTGGGGTTGAAGTAGAAGTTGTCGAGGAGCGCGCGGGCGTTCTCCAGCGTGGGGGGCTCGCCCGGGCGGAGCTTGCGGTAGAGGTCCAGGAGCGCCTCGTCCTGGGTCTCGACGTGGTCCTTCTCGAGCGTCTGCATGATCGACTCGTAGGCGCCGAACCGCTCACGGATCTCCTCGGAGGTCCAGCCCAGGGCCTTGAGGAAGATGGTCACCGGCTGCTTGCGCTTGCGGTCGACGCGCACGCCGACGAGATCCTTCTTGTCGACCTCGAACTCCAGCCACGCACCGCGGCTGGGGATGATCTTGGCGACGAACACGTCCTTGTCGCTGGTCTTGTCCGGAGTGCGCTCGAAGTAGACACCCGGAGAGCGCACGAGCTGCGACACGACGACGCGCTCCGTACCGTTGATGATGAAGGTGCCCTTCTTAGTCATCAGCGGGAACTCGCCCATGAAGACCGTCTGCGACTTGATCTCGCCAGTCTCGTTGTTCATGAACTCGGCCGTGACGAAGAGCGGCGCGGAGTAGGTGAAGTCCTTCTCCATGCACTGATCGGCGGTGTACTTCGACGGCTCGAAGCGGTGGTCGCGGAACGACAGCGACATGGTCCCCGAGAAGTCTTCGATGGGGCTGATCTCCTCGAAGATCTCCTCCAGACCGGACGTCGTGGGCACATCCTTGCGACCCTCGGCCAGCGCGGCGTCGACCCGAGCCCGCCACTCGGCATTGCCGAGCAGCCAGTCAAAGCTCGCCGTTTGGAGGGCGAGCAGATCGGGGACGGCCAGCGGTTCGCGGATTTTCGCGAAGGACGCGCGGTGCAGGTTCGGGGACAGTGCAGTGGAGCGCGAGGCGGCCAAGAGGGGTCCTTCCACGTGTGCCGGGGCGCGCGGCATCGCCGGTGTCAAACCGGTCCGAAGCAGCGCAAAGCGGCAGCATACCCTCTGGGCACGCCGCTGTCGACCTCCGGGGGGCGCCAACGCCGGCCCTCGAGCGTGCCCTGGCCGTCATAATCGCTGCTGCGATCGACGGTCCCCGGGGCGACAGGCCCCCGGGGGCGGGCGCGTTCCTCGGCTCGGCATCGGGAGAACCCGACCCCTGAGGTGGTGCGCGGGTAGATCGTGACTCCCTTCGGCCGCCGAGTCAAGCGACGAGGCCGGACCGTGACGTCCAAGTGCCCCGCGCCTGGGCGAAATGGTCGATTCCATGAAGGATTCGCGGGTCTATTCAGCCCCACAGGTGGCTCCGCATGCCTGCCGGCACCCACTGGGGATGCGAAAGGGGCGCCGGGGATGACCCCGGCGCCCCTTTCGGGATGCTGCGTGGACTACTTGACGGAGACTGTGGCGCCAGCGCCCTCGAGGGCAGCCTTGGCCTTGTCCGCGGTCTCCTTGTTGACCTTCTCCAGGACCGGCTTGGGAGCGCCCTCAACGAGATCCTTGGCCTCCTTGAGACCGAGGTTGGTGAGCGCGCGCACCTCCTTGATGACCGGGATCTTGTTGTCGCCCGAAGCCTCGAGGATGACGTCGAACTCATCCTGCTCCGCTCCACCGGCGGCAGCCTCGCCGCCACCACCCGCGGCGGGAGCCGCGGCGACAGCAACGGGAGCAGCAGCGGTGACCTCGAAGGTCTCCTCGAAGGCCTTCACGAACTCTGAGAGCTCGATGAGGGTCATCTCCTTGAACACGTCGAGCAGCTCGTCAGTGCTCATCTTCGCCATGGTGGCGTCCTTTCGTTGGCCGGCCGAGGGCCGGGATTGATGGGGCCTCAGCCCTCGGTGGGGGTGGTGGATTCAGGGGTGGCGGCAGCCTCGCCGTCACCGTGGTGGAGCAGTTCCTCGACCTTGTGGGCGACACCCTCGACGGCGTGCTCGACAGCCTCGACAGCCTCACCGACGGCGTGCTCGACAGCCTCGACGGTCTCGCTCACCGCATGCTCGACAGCCGCCACGGCTTCCTCGACCTTGGAGGGGGCCGCGCCTGCGCCGCCGATGATCGAAGGATCAGCCTCAGCCTTGACGCGCAGTGCCTCGACAGTGCGCGCTGCCTGGGACAGCGGCGCGGCGAAGAGCGAGGCGGCCTGCGACATGGAGGCCTTCATCGCGCCCGCGAGCTTGGCGAGGAGCACCTCGCGCGACTCGAGGTCAGCAAGCTTCTTGATCTCGGCAGCGTCGAGGATGCGACCGTCCATATAGCCGGCCTTGAGCACGAGCAGCGGATTGTCCTTGGCGAAGTTCTTGAGGCTCTTCGCACCCTCGACGGGGTCACCCTTGATGAAGGCGATCGCACTCGGGCCCGAGAGCAGGGCGTCGAAGCCCTCGACACCGGCTTCGCGAGCGGCGATCTTGGTGAGGGTGTTCTTAACGACCGCGTAGTTGGCGACGCCCTGGAGCGAACGGCGCAACTGGCTGATCTGCGACACCGTGAGGCCGCGGTATTCGGTGAGCACGGCCGCGGTCGACGTGCGGAACTCCTCTGCGAGCTCCGCGACGGTGGCGGCCTTGTCTTCGCGAGCCATGGGCTCCTCCTGCTCCTTTACGTCGGCCCCTGGGGGCCAGGCGACCCGTGGGGCGCATACGCAGGGCAGGTCCGCCGTGATCGGCGGGCGCGGCCTGCGCGGGCGACCCAGTGGGTCCTTCGTCAGCCCCGGGGGCTGCAACCAGCGGTCTTCGGTCGTGGGTGAGGCTACGGGGCCGGGGGCCCCGCCGTCAAAACGGCGGGGCGGCCCGGCTAAGCCGCCCCTGTCGGGCTTACTCGGTTGCGTCGCCGCGCGAGGTGGCCTGCGGGTCCACGGGAATTCCGGGGCCCATGGTGGCGGAGACGGTGACCTTCTTGACGTAGCGACCCTTGGCAGCCGACGGCTTCGCCCGCAGGATCTCGTCGAGGGCAGCGAGGTAGTTGTCGGTGAGCTGGGCCTCGCTAAAGGATGCGCGCCCTACGGGGAAGTGCAGGTTGGAGTTCTTGTCAACGCGGAACTCGATCTTGCCCCCCTTGATGTCCTCGACGGCCTTGGCGACATCCATGGTCACCGTGCCGGTCTTCGGGTTGGGCATGAGGCCACGGGGGCCGAGCACCTTGCCCAGTCGACCGACCTTGCCCATGAGGTCAGGCGTAGACACGGCCGCGTCGAAGTCCGTCCAGCCGCCCGCTACGCGCTCGATGAGCTCGTCGCTGCCGACCTCGTCGGCACCGGCGGCGCGAGCCTCCTCAGCCTTCTCGCCCGCGGCGAAGACGATGACGCGGGCGGTCTTGCCCGTGCCGTGGGGAAGGTTGACCGTGCCGCGCACCATCTGATCGGCCTTGCGCGGGTCGACCCCGAGGCGCATCGAGACCTCAATGGCCGGATCGAACTTGGTCTTTGCGGTCTCCTTGGCGATTGCCATGGCCGCCTGCGGGGCGTAGAGGCGATCGGCGTCGATCAACTCCAGGGCCTGGCGGTATGCCTTGCTGCGCTTCATTGCTGCTCCCATCGTGATGGAGGTTGTGGTCGGCGGGCCGCGCTCGGCCCTCCCACACCCGCCGCGGCGCGGCGGGAATCCCTGTGGCTACTCGCTGACGGTGACACCCATCTGGCGAGCGGTGCCTTCGATGATCTTCATCGCGGCGTCGACGTCGTTGGCGTTGAGGTCCGGCATCTTCGTCTCGGCGATCTCGCGGACCTGGGCGCGAGTGATGGAGCCGGCAACCTTGGGCGGCGCACCCGAACCCTTCTCGATTCCGGCAGCCTTGAGGATGAGGCGCGAGGCCGGGGGCGTCTTGAGGGTGAAGTCGAAGGAGCGGTCCTCGTAGACCGTGATCTCCACGGGGATCACCTGGCCGCGCTGATTTTCGGTGGCGGCGTTGTAGGCCTTGCAGAAGTCCATGATGTTGACACCATGCTGGCCGAGGGCAGGACCCACCGGAGGCGCGGGGTTTGCCTGACCGGCCTGGATCTGGAGCTTGATCATGCCGGAGATCTTCTTCTTGGGTGCCATGGTGATGTCCTCGCTGCTGTCAGTTCTTCTGGATCTGGCTGAAGGCCAGCTCGACGGGGGTCTCTCGTCCGAAGATCTCGACGAGGCCGGTGACCTTCTGAGCCTCGATGTTGATCTCGGAAACGGTGGCGTGCAGGGTCGCAAAGGGGCCATCGACCACGGTGACGGAGTCGCCGACCGAGAAGTCGACGACGCGCACCTCGGTCGGTGCAGCACCGGGGGTCGCACCCGCCGCCGCCGGTACTCCGGGCTTGCGCTCCGGGGCGGGGGCAAGGATCGCCACGACCTCGTCCAGGGACAACGGCGACGGCTGATGCCCGTGCCCCACGAAGCCCGTGACGCCGGGCGTATGGCGCACGGCGCCCCAGGACTCATCCGTGAGGTCCATGCGCACCAGCACGTATCCAGGGAACTTCGTGCGACGCACGAGCTTGCGCTGGCCCTGCTTGATCTCGGTGACCTCTTCCATCGGCACCTCGACCTGGAAGATGTAGTCCTCCATGTTGAGGGACGTGATGCGGGTCTCGAGGTTGGACTTCACGCGATTCTCGTAGCCGGCGTAGGAATGCACGACGAACCACTCGCCCACAGCCATACGCATCTGCTCGCGGAAGGCATCCAGAGGATCTTCTTCTTCGACCTCAGCGGCAGCCTCGACCTCAGCGGCAGCCTCGACCTCAGCGGCAGCCTCGACCTCAGCGGCAGCCTCGGCGACAATCTCAGCCTCGGCGACAATCTCAGCCTCGGCGACGAGCTCGTCGACGACGACCTCTGCGATGACCTCGTCGACCACGACCTCCTCGACGGCATCGCCGACGTAAGTCTCCGGTGCCACATCGGCGCCTTCGGTCTGGAAGACGAGCGCGGGCGCCGTCGCGGCGTCAGCGGACTCGGTGGAGGGGGTGTCGGTCACGGGTGTCAGGGCTCCTGCTGCTCGGGGCTCATCCGAAGATGAAGAGCACCCCTCGGGTGAAGACGTAGTCGTACGCGGCCACGATCGCCGCCATCACCGCAACGAAGACGATGACCACGATGGTGTAGGTGACCAACTCCTTGCGGGTTGGCCAAATCACCTTGCGAAGCTCGGCCACCACCTGGCGCAGGAAGAGAGCAAGCCGCCCAAAAGGGGACAACTTGGCGTCACTGCGCGCTTCGCTGCTCACGTGACCTTCCTGTCGTCGTGCGGTTAGAGCGTGGATCTGAGCTGTCAAGCATGGAGCAGGGCCGGAGGGACTCGAACCCCCAACCACCGGTTTTGGAGACCGGGACTCTACCAATTGAGCTACGGCCCTCAGGCGACTGTCGCCCTAGTAGGCGCCTGCGGGCAGGCGTCAACAGGGTGGGAAAGCCACCGGCTACGGGAGTGTACGTGGCCCAGTATCGACCGGTCCAATCACCCTCCTCTCGCCCCGTGGCCGGGCCAGCCCGACAGGGGCGGCTTGGCCGACCCGCCGGGCCACACCCCGACCCCTTGGGGGTGCTGATTGGATTCCCCCATGGCCTCCCGCGTTTCCCGGCGCCTCGCCGCCATTACTGAGTCCGCGACCCTCGCTGTCGATGCCAAGGCAAAGGCCCTGAAGGCCGCGGGCCGGCC